>JAVJTD010000386.1:0-13835 GCA_040219065.1 Planctomycetota bacterium | reverse complement strand
GGATAGTTGAAAGGGTAGCGACAGCCAGCGACAGCCTGCTTGGCTTGACAGGCTCTCGCACGGCCCCTAGACTGCGCGCCATCATGAGCACGCAGCCACGAAGAGAGAATCCGGACGCCTATCGCCTTCCGTTGGCTAAGAGGCGATGGGCGTCCGGATTCTCTCTTCGTGGCTGCGTGCTCATGATGGCGCGCAGTCTAGGGGCCGTGCGAGAGCCTGTCAAGCCAAGCAGGCTGTCGCTGGCTGTCGCTACCCTTTCAACTATCCCGCGACGATGGTGATGGGACAGGTGACAGAGACGAAGCGTGCGGCGGCGGGGTCGATGGTCAGGGCGGCGGCGTGGAGGGTGAATCCGACGGGGATGACCGCTGGGAACGGCAACGACGGTGTCGTCGCCTGGCCGCTCGCGTCGATGGTCGCCAAGAACAGGCCCGGAGAACGGACGCTGAACGCCGTGCAGAAGTCGAAGCTGAGCGGTAGCTCGAGGCCGCCGGGAACCGCGATGCCGCTCGTACCGGAACAGCTCAGGAAGACCTGGGCCACGTTGCCGATGTGAGCGACAAGCGTCCAACGAGGACGAGCGCCAATGTCTGTGCAATGGCACGAGACGGAGGTAGCCCGGATTCGCCTCCGCTTGACGCGCTCCGGTACTGACAGAGAAACTGCTACTCGGTTAAGGAGGAAACCCGAGGCAAGCCACACTCAGCAATCTTGGCACACCATCCACGCCATGGCGACTGTCACACCATCTGCCACAAGACCCCTACCAATCAGCCGGTCGCAAACAATCTGGATACTGCCAGCGTGGGCTCTACATTGCTGGGTGACGCCGCTGGGCTCATTCGTACAACCGTCCAGTCCGGTGCTATTCCAACCCGAGCAGAATCGCTTCTTCCAGTTGCACGTCTCCTCATTGTATGCGCAGGCGTCTACATAGAAATCGAAGTCGCAGTCACTCTCATCACAAAACTCCCCAGCGCATTGCCCGTGCTCTCGAACAAAGATATCGACCTCAATCGAATCCGGGTCAACACACGTCGGAAGCTCAGACGCGTCCGTGATTTCAGCCCACCAGGCTCCCGTGCACTGGCACTGCAACCTGGCTTCAGGAAGGGCCAACTCTGCCAAAGCTGCCAGCCCCCTGTTTGGCCGAACTGACACAGAAGCGAAGAATACTGCAGCCACCGACAGGATTCGAATGCAAAGACCCATTTGAGAACTCCTTGTTACGGACAGTCATTGCGGCGCCCTGTTCAATCAGGGAGGCACTCTGGCACCGGATTGATCTCTTCTTCCATCTCTACCGACTTCGCAGGACTGAAAATACCGCTTCGCCCGCCTTGCTCTTGAGCTCAGCCTGTTTCGCGATGACAGAATCCAGCTCTTCAGAGTCTCCTCTTCCTACCGAAACCCTAACTTGGTCACCTCCGACAACTCGGATGCCCACAGCCACGGTGTTCTCATCAGTCGGTTGCATTCCGTTCTTCTTGAGCCACTCGCGACGCATTCCTGCGATGGCTGGATCTCCGCCTTGATTCTCCGGTCTTAGGTACTCTGGCATCCTCGGTTGCGGCACGTATTCACCCCGCTCCTTCTTGACGTTCATGATTGCGCGAGCGATTGAGTGTTTTCTTGACTCAAGTGCTTCGAACTCCCCCCTGATCTCGTCCAGCCTCGTCTCCAGGAGATCTCTTTCTTGATTAGAGAGCTCACGCTGACTGGGATTGTAGAAATCGCTACCGAGAAACCAATCGAGACGGGGGATATTGGATTTGTGATCAAGTGGCTCATGCTCCTCTTTAGCTACGGAAGCACGTGCTCTCTTGATTGTAGAAGTCTGCCCTTGCTTCCCCGTGTCTTCTGAGGAATCCGCTTGGCTGCCAAGGGTCGGTAGAGTGCGCATGGAAGCCTCGCGCGCGGTTTGCTCCAGAGATAATGCGGTGGCCGTCGCGCTCTGGGAAGGAGGATCTTCCTTCAGAAGCACGATGGTTACAAGTGACGCCACTGCGAACACGACCATAATAGCGATACTTGCACGCATGATTGATGTCTCGGCCTCCCGTGAAGTCCCGCAATCATAAGGACCTCCACTCAAGATTGAAGAAATGAGCTGGGTCATCGACTCGTTGCCTGCTCAAATGGAGGGCATCCGACGTCGGCTGCGCCTTCTCGGCTCCCTGGAACACGAAGGCGACCCGCGCGCGCTGGCTGGCGGGCCTGGTCGAGGTCTCCGGCCTCGGCGACGATCGAAGCCCGGCCGTTCGAAAGGAGGTACCAGGCGGAGCCAGCTTTCGCCGCGTAGCGAATGCTCCCATCCCACTGGCCTCAGTTGTCCGCGAAGGCGAGGGGAAGTCCCCGAACCGCGTCAGCCGAAGCGTCGTCGGCTACAAGGGCGGCATTCAAGTTACTCGGGCGGCCAAACAGGGGAGCGATCGAGACACCGATGATGCGAGAGGAACGATGCAATGAGTACATGGCAATCTCCATCTCCAACGACCTTCAAGCTTCCCGCGGTTCTTTCCCCAAGGTGAGACCACCCCGATGGGAAAGTCAATGGCCTGCTCGGATTCTCGTGGAGTCGGCCGGCTGGCCTTCCGACACCCCGGCCGACTCGAGACATGCCGCATTCGGAGCGTCGGCTTCAGCCGGTCTCTGTGGCGGGGGAACGCTCTCGCAGGCAGACTCGATCTCTGGCTGGCTCCGAATTGCCGACTCCCCGGTCTCGGGCTCGGGTCTCCGCCGCTGGAGTATTACTCAAATGAGCATCGGGCTGCTGAGGTGTCGCAAGAGTACTAATCTCAATGGAAGGAATGATCATCGCCTCACCTCGATTCCAGCCCGTGCCAGCTCGCCCTTGAGCGCACCGACCGTCGTGTCGCCGTCGTGGAAGATAGAGGCCGCGAGGACCGCGTCGGCGCCCGCATTCAAGGCCTCGACTAGGTGCTCGGGTGTGGCCGCACCGCCCGAGGCGATGACCGGGACGTGGACGGCGGACGAGACGGCGGCGAGGAGGTCCAGCTCGTAGCCCGAGCGGGTGCCGTCGCGGTCCCAGCTCGTGAGCAGGATCTCGCCGGCGCCGCGCCCGACCACTTCCTTGGCCCACTCCACCGCATTGCGGCCCGTGCCTTCCTTGCCCGATCGTACGACGACCTCCCAGCCATTGTCATTGCCGCGCGCATCGATGGCTACGACGGTGCATTGGGCACCGAACCGGCGAGAGAGCTCACTGACCAGCCCGGGCTCGGTGACCGCGGCCGTGTTGACGCCCACCTTGTCGGCACCGGCCCCCAAGAGCGCGGCCGCATCCTCCACTCTTCGCACACCGCCTCCGACCGTCAGTGGAATCGACAGGACTTGCCGCACCGCGCGCACGGTCCCGAGCTGGTGGCCGCGGCCTTCGGGCGTCGCCGCGACATCGAGGATCACGATCTCGTCGGCGCCCTGACGCTCGTATTCACTGGCCAGCTCGGCCGGTGAGCCGGCGTCCCGGAGGCCCTGGAACTTCACACCTTTGACGACGCGGCCGTCGCGTACGTCGAGGCACGGGATGATGCGGGACATGAGCTGGCGTTGGGAGGAAGGACCCTCGCTCGACAGCTTGTCGGCTCGGGTCTCCAGACGCTCGATCGATTCCTCTGCGTCCGGGGGCGTCCATACGCTCCGGCCGTTCGGGCTCTGATTGGCTCCGCTCGGGCTCTGGTTGGCTCGCTTCCACCAGCGTTCGAGCAGGGCCCTGCCCCATTCGCCCGAGAGCTCGGGGTGGAACTGGCACGCGAGGACGTTTCCCCTCTCGATCGCGGCGATGAAGCGGCCGGCGTGGTTCGACCAGGCAGCTCGCCAGCCGGGAGTGCCCTCTGTCAGCCGGTACGAGTTCGCGAAGTAGGCGGCGCCGTCCTCGAGCATTCCGTCACCCGAATCGCAATTGACCCGGTTCCAGCCGAGCTGCGGCACGCGCACCGAGCTTGGAAACCTCCGCGCCCTTCCTTTGAGTATTCCAAGCCCCTCTTCGCCCTCCCCCTCTTCGCTGCCCTCGGCGAGGAGCTGAAGGCCCAAGCATACCGCTAGCGTGGGCCGGTCGGCATCGATGCGCTGTCGCAACGCGTCACCGATGCCACCACGGCGCAAGGCCGGTAGGGCCGCCGAGAAGGCGCCCACGCCGGGCAAGACGACCGCCTGGGCGTTCTCGATCGACGCCACATCCTCGACGAGCCGGACCTTTGCGCCCAATCGCTCGAAGGCCGCCAGCACCGAGGCGAGGTTGGCCGTGCCCGTCCGAACGATGACGATCTCGCTCATTCAGAGGACTCCCTTCTCGCTCGGCACTTCACTGCTGCCATCCAGCGCCACAGCTTTGCGCAGCGCAATCGCCATCGCCTTGAAGGCGGCCTCGACGCGGTGATGATCATTCATTCCTTTGAGCACGTCGAGGTGGAGCGCCATCCGCCCTTTCGTGGCGAGCGATTGGAAGAAGTGCTCGATGTTCTCACAGGCCCAATCGCCGATCGCCTCGCGCCTCAATTGCAGATCGATGCAGGGAAACGGCCGTCCCGACAGATCGACCACGCAACGGGCGAGCGCTTCGTCGAGCGGCGCATGCGCCTCGCCGAAGCGGACGATGCCGCGCCGCTCGCCGAGGGCCGCATCGAGTGCCTGTCCCAGCGCCAAAGCGCAGTCTTCGGACGTGTGGTGATCATCGACGTGGAGATCACCCTGGCAGGTCAGCTCGAGGTCGAAGCGGGCGTGGCGCGCCAGCGTCGAGAGCATGTGGTCGAGAAAGCCGAGGCCCGTCGTGACCTGTGACTCGCCGCCACCATCCAGGACCAGCTTCAAATGGATGTCGGTCTCGCGCGTCGTGCGCGTCAAGCAGTGCTCGCGTGTCGTCATGGCCAGAGTCCCTCCACGTCTTCCACTCGATTCAAGATCGTCGCGGCGCCGGCGCGCAGCAGCGCGTCACCGTGGGCTGCGTCGTCGCCCGGGGGAACCACCGCCAGCGGCAGCACCGAGGCCCCGCGCGCGGAGCGCACGTCATCGGGCATGTCGCCGATCATCCAGGCCCGCTCGACGCCTAGCCGCTCGAGCGCCAACGCCACCGGCTCCGGATCCGGCTTGCCTAGCCTCGTCTCTTCCCGGCAGACGGTGACACGGAAGCAATCTCGCACGCCCGTGCGCTCGAAGAAGTCGTTCAGGTCCCCACTCGGTCGCCCCGTGACGACGGCCAGCGGCACTCGCCGGCTCAAGGCCTCGAGCCAAGCCCTGTCCGGGATCAACGACTCGGACTCCTTCAAGCCAGGCTGTTCGGGCGTGCCCTGGTAGAACGCCTCGAACCGCTCGACGACGTCTGGGAACGGCACGTCCTTCCCTTTGTCGGCCAGCAATCGATGCGTCAGCTCCCAGTCGTCGTTGGCGTTGCCCTCCCGCTTCGCGGCGGCGACATCTTCGGGTGAGATCGTTACTCCGAAGCCCTCGCCGGTCTTCTCGATCGCCATCCGATAGGAGCGCGAGACGTCGGCCAAGATGCCGTCGACATCGAACAGGATCGCCTGCGGCTCGAAGATCGTGCGAAGCGCGGACTCCAATCGCTGGAACCCCTCTTCCGTGCCGGGCAAGGTGATGCGCAGGCGATCGTCCAGGCCTGCACGCCCGGGAAACGCGCGCACGGCGATGCCCAATCCGCCGAGCGCTTGATGAACCCAGGCCGCGTTCTCGAGCTGCACCAAGATGAAGTTCGCCTCAGAGGAAGCGACCTTCACGCCCCAGCCTTCGAGCCGCGCCGTCAATCGCTTCGCCTGATCGCGAACCGTCTCGAGGAACTGCTGCATGTCGGCTTCGCCGGTCTCGAGGCGCCGGTGCGCGACGGCCAGGGCCGGCCTTGCAACCGAGTACGGGCCGCCCGCGACGCGGAGCCACCCGATGATCTCGGCCGGACCCAAAGCGTAACCCACGCGCAAGCCGGCGAGCCCCCAGGCCTTCGAGAAGGTACGGGTCACGACGGCATTCTCGAGCGTCAGGGCGAGGCCCGTGATGTCGTCTTCGGCGAACTCGCCGTAAGCGGCATCGACGATCAGGAGCACGTCCGGCATCGCCTCGGCCAATCGCATGAGCTGCTCGCGCGAGACGCTCGCCCCGGTCGGGTTGTTCGGCGTCACGACGGCCACCGCAGCCGTGCGCTCCGTTCTCGCGGCCAGGATCTGCTCGACCGGGAACGGGTCGTCGCCCCACGGCACGTGCACGACATCAGCGCCAGCTAGCCTCGCATAGCGCTCGATCATCTCGAAGGTCGGCACCGGCAGGATCAGCTCTCGCCCGGGCCCCAGCACGGACCGCGCAATGCGGTCCAAGGCTTCATCGGCGCCGGCCGTGACGATCACACGATCGGCAGTCACGCCGTAGCGCTCGGCCAATGCCATCTCCAGCGGCTTGGCGTCGGGGTAGCAGCGCAGCACCTCGGGCCCGATCTCGGCCAGAGCCTGCAGCAGCTCGGCGGGTGGCGCGATGCCCTCGTTGCCATCGAGCCGCAGATCGACCGGGGCGCTCGGCCGCGGAACCGAGTAGCGCGTCGCGCCTGCGACGGCCGAGACGGGACGGATGTTCGAGCTCACGGTGTCCGCCCTCTCACGGCACGATGTGGGACAGGTCGGACACGACGACGTCGGTGCCGCCCCGCGCCTTGATCTCGGGGATGATGCGCGGCAGGTCGATGCGCGGCACGGCCGCCCGGACTGCGTAGCCAGCATCACCGTGCAGCCGTGCCACGGTCGGCTCACGCATGCACGGCAAGACCGAGATCACTTGCTCGAGGTTTTCCTCGCCGACGTTCACCTCGACCATCACCCGCTGCCGCGCCTCGAGCACGGCCCTCAGGACCAGCACCAACCGCTCGATCGCGTCTCGCCGCGCGGGATCTTCGAGCGTCTTCGGGTGCGCGAAGAGCCGGGTCGAGGACTGCATGAGCTCGCCCACGATGGCGAGGTGGTTGGCGGCGAGGGTGGAGCCGGTGGCGGTGTTGTCGACGATGCAATCGGCGTCCTCGGGTGGGAAGACCTCGGTGGCGCCGTAGGAGCGCACGAAGGTCGCTTGGAGCCCCTGCTCCCGGATCCACTGCTCGGTGAGCTTGCGGTACTCCGAAGCGACGACGAGCGGCTTACGGGGCAACTGGCCGTTCTCGAGCAGGGACTCGGGCGCTGCGGCGACGATGCGGACGGGATCGAGCCCCGTGTCGAGCAGCTCGACCACGTCGGCCTCCAGCTCCCGGACCCAATCGGCGCCGGCGAAGCCGAGATCCCGCGAGCCGAGGTGCAGCATCTCGACGATGTTTTGGGGCTTGAGGATCTTGGCCTGAAAGCCGGGCAGAGAGACCTTGGGCCGGTATCCCCGCTCGATGCCGGTCACGCGGATCCCGGCCTCGGAGAGAAGGTCCAGGATCTCTTTCTGCATCCGGCCCTTCGGCAAGCCCAACTGAACGATCGGCTCGTCTCGGGATGACATGGGGTGCTCCTGTCAGAAGGCCCCGAACGGACGCGTGGTCGTTCCCGAAACGGAAAGCCGACGCGTCCCTCGCGGGCGGGCGTCGGCTACTTCGTCTCTGCCGCAGGCGCGCGACTCAGACCATCACCGACCCGCCCGAAGCGGGGTGCGAATGGTGATGATGCTCGTGATGCAATGCCTGCGCGTTCATGATGGCGCGCAGTCTAGAGAGGGGTTCACAGAGTGTCAAGTCGATGAAAGCTGGAGAAGCTGGAGAGGACCCACCAGAGCACGCCCGACCGTCAAACCAGAGCACGCAAGACCGTCGAACCAGAGGCCGCGAGACCGAAACGGAAAGAGGCCTCGTGTGATCCAGCCGTATTCTCGACAGAGCTGTCATGAGGGCGCGAGAGCGCCGAGCAAGGGTCCGTTCAGAATCTCTTCGAACGGAGTGTTGCCGAGGGGCGACCGCATCATTTCCGACTCGACGATCTGTGAAGCACGGCAAGCCTCTCGCCGAAGTCTCGCTTCGCTCGAGGTTCTTTAAGTCATCAGACGGACTCGATCGCCGACCTGGCGATTACCGGCAGCGACCCTCCCCGGACGAAGCGCGGACCGGTCGCTGCGCTCACGGCTCTCACCCTCCTGTCAGTGAAGGCCCCTCCCGTTCGAAGAATCCGAGGCACGATGTCGCCGAGGGCAATCGGAGCGCCGGCTTCAGCTCATCGGCCGCCGGCTTCAGCTCATCGGAGCGCCGGCTTCAGCCGGTCTCGGTGTCCTCCATCCGAGCGCCTTGGAGAGAACTCAAACCTCAGACTCGCTCAGGCACCAAGTGCGCCCGAACTCGCCCAGGGCGCAGCCCGAATCTCGGCTGCGCCCTGTTCCGAGGCTCACTCCGCGACAATCTCCACGGGGCACGTGACCGAGACGAAGCGGGGAGCGGTGGTGTCGATGGTCAGGGCGGCGGCGTGGAGGGTGAATCCGACGGGGATGACTGCTGGGAACGGCAGCGACGGTGTCGTCGCCTGGCCGCTCGCGTCGATGGTCGCCGAGAACAGGCCCGGAGAACGGACGCTGAACGCCGTGCAGAAGTCGAAGCTGAGCGGTAGCTCGAGGCCACCGGGCACGGGGATGCCAGCGTTACCCGAGCAGCTCAAGAAGACCTGGGCCACGTTGCCGATGTGAGCGGGGAAGGCGTTCTCGACGGTGAAGCTCACCGATTGACCCGCCTTGGGCTGACCATTGAGCTTCAGGACAGGGCCGAGCGAAAGACGGGTGATGAAGCCGTCCCAGATGCCGTGCATGCGAGTGTCCCAGGCACCCTCGGTTACGGGGAATCCCGAGTTGCTACCGGCGTTCACGCCACCGGCGACGGTCGCCACGCCTTCGTCATCCACTTGGATTGCTCGGGGATACTCGTCCGCCTCTCCGCCCAGGAAATACGTCGAGTACAGCAGCCGGTCCAAGTCGGGACTGAATCGCGCGATCACTCCGTCTCGGCTCCCTCCCAGAAAGCTCGGCGCATAGGAGCCCTCCGTCGTAGGAAAGTCCTTCGACCGCGTCGAACCGATGATGATGGGAGCGCCCGAGCCATCGACGGTCAATCGACCCCGTGTCTCATCCTTGTCCGCGCCGCCAAGCAGCGTAGCTGCAAGGAGCCGTTCTCCATTGCCATGGAACCGAAGAACGAACAAATCCTCGTTTCCATTGGGGGACTGATCGAAGGCACCACCACTCGTCGGAAACTGACTGGAAGAAGTATAACCTGAGACATAGATCGAGCGGTCAGGAGCCAAATCGATCGAAAAGGCTCCTTCATAACCAGGGCCTCCGTGAAACGTAGAAAGCACAAGAGCGCCTGGACCAAGATTAGGATCAAATCGCGCCAAGAAAATGTCAGCGGACCCATTGTGAGTGGAATCTGGAACTAGGCTGCCCCGAATTGGAAAATCTGCCGCTCCAGTACTTCCAACGACATTCGCCACTCTGCCCGCATTAAGCTTAACCGCAGTTGCAACATCATCTCCGTCGCCACCAAAATAGGTCGAATAGCTAAGGAATCCACCGTTCGTGGAAACATACGTTAGAAATGCATCTCCAGGCAATGGGGCACTCACGTCGTTGAACGTACGGTCAAAAGCGTCATTAGTAGTAGGAAAATCGAAAGATATTGTTCGACCGACGACCACAGCTCTTTGTGAATCGTCGACAGCGATATCATAGCCCCAGTCCAGGGAAGTACCACCAAGGTAGCTCGAATAGACCAGCCCAGTTCCTGCAGGGTTCATCTTGGTTACGAAAGCGTCTTCATTATCACCTGGAGAAGTTTGAAATGCACCTCCGGTTACGGGGAAATCCGACGACGCGGCCGTTCCCGTGATGAACAGCTCACCTCCAGCACCGATCGCCAAGCCCCGAGGCTCGTCACAACCGTTCGCCGCTCCCCCGAGGAACGTCGAGAAGACCAGGTCGCTTCCATCGGCCGTGAGCTTGGTCGCAAAGACATCACAACCGCCGACGGTTCGATCGAATGCCCCGGGTGTCGTCGGAAACCACGGGTCGCTCGTATGGCCGACCACGACCACCTCTCCCGAGCTCAGGACTTCGAGATCGGTGACCTGCTCGAAAGTCGAAGGGTCGAACCCGCCTCCTAAAAAAGTCGACCAGTGGATCGGAGGGTCGACGACCATCGCCAAGGGTTCGCGGGGCACCGAAAGGACGAATCCAAAGCGGTTCTCGCCGAGCAGGCGATAGTGGACATCCACGCTTTTCCGCTTTCCGGTCGCAAGCACGTACCAGGAACTCGGTGCCGGCTGCCGCAAGAGGCCATCAGCCGTTCGAATGCACAAAGCGCCAACTCTGTCGATCCCGAGCTTCTCGATGCCGTCGCATCGAACCACCACCTGCTCGAGATCAGCGCCGGCCTCCAGCTCGAGGTCGTACTCGAAGACGCCGCGGTCGGCATGGATCCGAAGATCGACTCCGGGATAGACCTGCTCGATCTCGACTCCACCGAATGAGCGCACATCGGTGTGCCAGCCCTCAGCATCCTTGCCGATGAAGTAGTTGTATCGTCCCAGTCGCTCGCCGGTGCCACGGACGGCCGCCAGGTCCCGGCTGTTCTCGAGTGTCATGTCCACTCGGACGCCGCGCACACGCTCATCATCGGTTCCCTCCGAGACGAGGCTCAGCTCCAACCCGTCCGGCTGAACCTGGAGGATCTGCCCAGGCAAGGTGGCGCGGAACCGCGCATCGGTCTCCCACTGACCGACATTCTGAACGAACACCCCCGGCAAGGCACTTTGGGTCGGAACGACTGGTGCGCTGGGAACCTCCTCGTGGCGAATACCGAGCGTGAGGATCAAGGCCATGAGGCTCGCATGGATCATGTCTGGTCTCCAGTCTGGGCTCGAGCTCGCAGAGTGCCGCGGCGCGGAGACAGACTCCGGGCCGCGGCGACGAAACATCCGTCAGTTGCCGATGATGTTGCCGACGCGCAACTTGGTGACGAAGGCATCCAAGCCCGCCGAGGGTCCATTGTGGGTCGTGTCGAAGGCTCCCAGCGTCGTTGGGTACGCGGGGAGGATCAAATCAGATCCCGACTCCGTCCAGCCAACGATGATGACCTCGTAGGTTCCGTCTGAGGCGATGCCTCGAGCCACATCGGTACGGCCTCCGCCCACGTAGGTCGAGCAGTTGAGAGCCGTGCCGTCATTTCGAACGCGCGCGACGAAGTTGTCCGACGCTGAGCCGTTGTAGCTGGTGTCGTAGGCACCGGTGGTCGTCGGGAAGTTCGTCGAGGCCGTCTCGCCACAGATGTCGACACTTGTCTTGCCGGGCACGACCGTGAGGTCCCAAACAATGTCGTCGTCCGAGCCACCGACGTAGGTCGACCACGTGATCGCTGTTCCAGCAGCATTAAGACGAGTCACTACGCCGTCATTCGTGCCACCGGCGTGAGAGGTTTGGAAGGCACCCGCCGAGAATGGGTAATCCGCAGAAGTGGTTGCACCACAAATCGTCACTTCACCTCCGATGATTCCATCCTCGTTGACTACGACACTGCTGGCGAAGTCGAGTCCTGAACCACCAAGATATGTACAGAAATTCCTACTCAACAGAGGGTTAGCCCCGCCATCAAACCGAAACACGAAGGCGTCTTGACTTCCGTTCAGTGAAGTCTGAAGAACCCCGAAGGGGCCCTCGGGGAAGGTCGGATCAGTGGACTGAGTCAGCCCCGCAATGATCACGTCCCCCGAGGAATGCAGCGCGATACCCAGGCCCTCGTCATCGTCGGCACCACCGACATACGTCGATGCCAGGAGGTCGGCCACGGCGTTTCCAGCGAGCCGGAGCTGAGAGCAGAAGGCATCCTTGTTGCCGTTGAAGGTCGAGTCGAATGCCGACAGTGTCGGAAACGGAGTCGACGGGGCGCACGCGGTGTCATCGATCTCGCCGGTCCAACCGGTGACGAAGACCTCCGTCGCGTTCGGAGGCTCTACGCTTCTGTCCACCACGATGTCATGCCCCTCATCGGGACCGTCGCCACCCAGGTAGGTCGAGTATGTCAGCGCCGTCCCCTGCGCGTTGAGCTGAGTCACGAAAGCATCGGTTTGAACGAACCCGGGAAGCGTCGTGCTGCACTTTGCGAAGCTGTCCCACGGTCCAATGGACGGAGGAACTACGGCTGGGAATGTCGGATACAGCGTTCCACAGGCGAGGTTCGTGACCGTGAAGCCCGTGATCGTGGCCAGCACCGGCTCGAGCGCATTGTCGTTGTCGGGGTTGACACCGACGGCCAAGTCGATCGCCCGTCCCTCGTCGTCACAGCCTCCACCGATGAACGTGGAGTAGATCAGGGCACTGCCGGTAGAATTGAGCCGGGTGACGAAGACATCCTTGAAGGCGCTCTTGGCGCCTTGGAAGACTCCCGCAGTTACCGGAAAGTCGCTTCTGTCCGTCGTGCCGACCACGAACACTTCACCGGCCACGGAGCCGAAATCGGCGACCGCCACATCGTAGGCGCGATCTTCGGCGCTGCCGCCCAGGAAGGTCGACCACTGGAGTGAGCGGAAGAATCCGTAGGAGAACACAGGATCGATGACCAGCCGCCCTTGACGGCTCCAACCCTCGGCGACGAAACGGTAGCGGTTTCCTTCGAGGAGCTCGTAATGGCACGACACCTCGCGCTTCTCCGCGCTCTCGCCGGTCTCTTCCCACGCGGCCGGGATGTGTTGACGGATGATCCCGAGCGAGGTCTCGACGAGAAGTGCGCCATCGTCATCCAAGCGCAAGCTCTCGGCTCCTTCGCACTGCACCACGAAATCCGCAACACGGGCGGCGGGCTCGAAGAGCACGTCATACTCGAGAGCCATCGAGGCAGCGTCGTAGAACTGGACCGAGATCCCGGGCTGCAGCTTCTCGTAGCTGACTCGGTTGAAGAGCGGCACCTCGGTCACCCACTCGGACGGAGCACCGATCAGATAGTTGTAGGCTCCCGGCAGTCGCCGATCGGCGCTCGGCCTTGCCTTCTCCGCTCCTTCGAACACGAAGTCGATCCGGACGCGCTGGCTCGCCGATTGGTCGAGACCTCCGGTCTCTGCGACGATCGAAGCGCGTCCATCCGAGAAGAGGTACCAGGCCGAGCCGGCCTTCGCGGCGTAGCGGACGTCTTCGTTCCACTGTCCCCGGTTCTCGGCAAAGGCGAGGGGAAGACCCTTCACGTCCTCGGCCGAGTCATCGCCCAAAAGGGCGGCGCTCAAGCTGCTCGGGGGGGGGGGGCCAACGTGAGGGCGCACGAGAGTCCGACGAGGCGAGCGGAACGATGCAGTGAGTACATGGCAAACTCCATCTCCAACGACCTTTCAGGTTCAGTCTTTCCCACGGCTTTCGTCGTTCCAGGAGAGTCGATCGAGTCGGCGAGGTCAAGGGCGATCAGGATTAATTCGATGTTCGGTTGGAGAGACACCGCAGGTCCAGTCTTCGAGATTGATGATAGGTAAGGAATGCCCGTAGCTTCATTTGCTCTTTGTGAGCTCTCACGTGGACCCGAGTGCCGCACGAGTCTCGGATGTGAGGACTCGGTCACTCCTGGGCGCTCGAATGGAGGACACTGAGACCGGCTGAAGCTGGCGCTCCGAATGCGCGAAGCCGGCGGCCCGAAGCGCTGGAGCCGGCGCTGCGATTGCCCTCGGCGGCATCGTGCCTCGGATTCTTCGAACGGGAAGGGCTTTCCCTGACAGGAGGGTGAGAGCCGTGAGCGCAGCGACCGGTCCGCGCTTCGTCCGGGGAGGGTCCCTGCCGGTAATCGCCAGGGAGGAGATCGAGTCCGTTTAGGGACTTGAAGAACCTCGAGCGAAGCGAGACTTCGG
>JAVJTD010000015.1:0-11713 GCA_040219065.1 Planctomycetota bacterium | reverse complement strand
GGTGACGACGGGCGACCTCGTCACCCACCAAGGGACGAGGGCGAAGAAGGCGATCGGTCCCAGCCAGCCCGACAGGTGGGCGACTCCGAGGAGCACCGCCGTCCCGATCGCACCGGCTGCACGGACCGCGAAACGAGGTTCGGCCGTCATGCCGAGAGGCTCCTTTTCCGTCCAGCTCGAGGCGGCGCACCGCCCGAAAAAACGCGCCACAGCCTGCCCAGACCAGGGAACGCTGTCAAGGTAGGCGACTGATGATGCAATGAGTTTATGAGCTTCGTGATGCTGGGGTGCTGGGTCACGCGAACACGCAGCCACACGAGCACCGACCCACCGGAACACTGGCGCACTGCAAAGCCGTCGCATAGGATCGCGGCCCCGTGATTCCTTCCCCCGGACGAACATCCGCCGTGAATGCGACCGTATCGACAAACTCCGGTAACGATCGGGCTGCGGCTCTGGCGGCGCGCTTCGTCCTTCTGATCGCGGCCGTGCTCGCCACCATCGGGATCGACTGGGGGCTGCCGAACCTGCGGAGCTGGGCCGCCGATGCGCTCGAGCCCGCGCTCGTCCTGCGGGGACTGGGACTTGCCTGGGGCGAAGATTGGTGGAGCATCCCGCGCTATCCGCCCTTCCACTTCGTGGTGCTCGGCGTCGCCTTCGCTCCGTACCTCCTCTACCTTCGCCTCTTCGACGAGGCCGGCTGGGACATTGTCGCGACGTTCCTGAGCGGTGAACCGGGAGTCACGCTCACCGATCTGATCAACGATCCGGCGCTCGTACCGGTCGCGACGAATCTCATCCTGATCGCACGCATCGTCAGCGTGCTGATGGGCGTCGGGACGGTCGGGCTCGCGATCTCGCTCGGGCGCCGACTCTTCGGTCCCTGGTGCGGCGTCTTCGCCGGCTTCTTGATCGCCGCGTACTACCCGTTCGTCTACCACGCCCACGTCGCGAACACCGACGTCCCCCAGCTCTTCTGGGCGATGCTCTCCTTCCATGCCTTGGCGCGCGCCCTGACCACGCCCGAGCCGAAGCGCCGCGATTGGATCGTCTCGGCCGTCGCTGCAGCGGCGTCGGTCGCCACCAAGGACGGTGCAGCCGGCCTGTTCCTCGGCGTCCCACTCCTGTTCCTGGGAGCGTTCGGTCCCAAGCAGTTCTGGCAAAGGCGCGAGACCTGGCTGTGGATCGGCGCCAGCCTCGCCGCCTTCGCGGTGACGACGCTGATCGTCTTCCGGCCGACGCTCTACCCCAGGCACGTCGAGACGCTCTTCGGCGCACAGTTCGAGAGGATGCGGGAAGTCGCCGACCAGGCCGGCGGCAATAGCGGCAAAGGGATCTGGCCGCCGATTCGACTGCTCCTCGAGTCGCTGACGATCCCGGGGGCGATCGCGATCGGGCTCGGCTGCCTCGGGGCCGTGAGCCTCTGGCCGAGACGCGCCTTGGCCGTGCTCGTACCGGCCCTCGTGTACTTCACGATCATCGTGCTCGGTACGGGATGGGTTTATCTTCGGTTCCTCTTGCCGTGCGCCCTCGCGCTCTTCCTGCTCGGCGCGGCCGGTCTGGTGCGCTTCATCGAGGCGCCACCCCGACGCGCCGCTCGCCTCGGCCGAGGGCTCTTGGTCGCAATGGCGCTCGCCCAGTTCTGGCTATACGGTCCGCGTTTGGATGGCTTGTTGCTCGACGATCCCCGCGACCGGTTGATCCAGGCTTTCGAGCAGAGCCCGCCGCGGCGGGGTGTCCTGTACCTCTCGCTCCAATCCTGGTCGCCCGCCTTCCTCGGGGGGAGCTATCCGGTTCGATACGAGCTCCTGTCGAATCAAGATCTCCCGAGCCTCCTGCAAGACCCGGCGTTCGATCGTCTGGTCTTCCAGCGCCTACCCAGCCCGCTCAGCGACGAGCCTCCCGACTTGCCGGCTGTCGGCAAGAAGCTCTTGGGATGGGAGTTCTACGAGAGGATCGAGGCGAGCTCGAGTCATCCGGCACTGAGACACATCGCCCTCCAACCGATCATCGTCATCGGCCGAAGGCCATGACGCGCCGCCGCACGATCGATCGGCGTCAGTGGCTCTGCGCAGCTCTGGCGGCCGGGCTGACGGCCTGTCGCAGCTTCCGAGGATCGCGGGTCGACGTGCTGCCGGTGCCGACACCTTGGCCGCTCGGGCCGTTCCGCTGGCGAGAGCTGCCTAGCCTGGAGCCGAGACCCGGCGAGCGATTGACGTCTCCCAATGCGGTCAAGCTCGCCGGACGCATCCATCTCTTCGCGATCGAGGCGGGTGCCTTGGTCCATGCGGTCAGTGACGACGGTGAGCGATTCGAAAGGCGCGTCACCGATTGGGGATCCTCGGAGACATTGCTCGATCTGCGAGTGACGGCACGGGAGCGCGAGGTCCTGGCGACGTATCGAACGCTGGGCGATCCCGATCGCATTCGCATCGCACGTCTCGACGAGGCACTGAGCGAGCTTCATCCCATCACCGAGACACCCGCCGGCTGGCGGCCAACGGCCACGGGGCTCCTGCTGCCCATGCCGGACGGTTACGGACAAGCCATGATCGTCCCGACCGCGGAAGGCCTGCACCTCGCGACATCGTCGCGGCTGATGGCCTGGCCTTCCTCCTGCTCGCCGCTCGCTCTGCCGGAGGATCTCCCGGCCGGGCTCCGGCCCGGATTCGCTCTCTATGCACGTCAGGGCGTTCAGGTCTACGCGACGACGCCCACCGACTCCGAGACCCCGCGCCTCACGGCGCTCATCCTCGCGACCTCCGACCCAAGGACCGTCCTCGCCGCGCGATCGGGGATCGATATCACCGACCGCCCGGCCGAGCGGTCCCTCGAAGAAGCCGGCGGCCTCGTCCGCTTCCAAGGCCGCTGGCTGGCCTACGCCACCGGCCCCGCCGGCAGCATCCACGTCCTCGCCGACGAGTGAGGCTCGGTCAGCGGCACGAGCTGACCGGCCCACCGCTTTACCCATTTCGGGTCTCGCGGCCAGCGGCGACCCGCCTTAGCATGGTGCGATCCAGGAAGAACCCAGGCCCGCTCCGGAGGTCTCTCATGCCCTTGCGACGCTGCCTCTGTCTCTTTGCGCTCTTACTGACCGTTACCCCAGCACGCGCCGACGTCACTCCCGACGAGGTCGTCGTGATCGTCAATGAGTCGAGCGCCATCTCGATGGCGATCGGCAACTACTACTCGCTGGTGCGCGGTGTGCCGGCGAGCAACCTGTGCATCCTGCCGAGCGGCACGAGCACGAGCGAGACGATCAACCGCGCGACTTACAACACGCAGATCCGGGACGTCGTCAAAGCGTTCCTGGATGGAACGGGCCTCAAGGACCAGGTGCACATCCTGGTGACGACGAAGGGCGTGCCGCTCCGCGTCGCGGGATCGCAAGGCAGCGGCACCAACACCAATGCCGCGAGCGTCGACAGCGAGCTGACGCAGCTCTACACGGACGAGGTGCCTGACGAAGGACAGCAGGGCCGCATTCCGAATCCGTTTCGGGATCGCATCGTCCCCTTCGACGAGTTCACCTTTCGCGTTCGCATCAGCTACCTCGTGACGCGGCTCACCGGTTACCAGACCGACGTCGACCCGGTCACCGGCGTCCCGATCGACATCTTGAACCTCATCGATCGCTCACAGACACCGGCGTCGGCCGACCTCGGCAACTTCGTCTTCGACGTCGACAGCTCCAAGTCCGGCGGGTACGAGAGCGGCACCAACTGGCTCAACACCTCGGCCGAGAAGATGACGAATTGGAGCTTCCCGGTCATCCACGAGCAGACGACGACCTTCGCGCGAGACATCCCCAGCATCCTGCTCTACGCCGGTTGGGGCAGCAACGACTGCTGCGACCCGGGGCCGCCCTACTACGGCGAGATCCCTGCCGGCTCGGGCACGATCTTCCCGGGCACGTTCTTGCCCGGCTCGATCACGACGACGTTCGTGAGCACCTCGGCGAGGACGTTCACCGATGGCAGCCAAGGGTACGGGCAATCGCTCAGCGCCGATCTCATTCGGCAAGGCGCCTGCGGAGCTGCCGGTCACGTCTACGAGCCCTACCTCGACGCCGTTTCCATCCCCTCTCGCCTCGTCAACGCCTGGGGTCGCGGCCTGCCGCTGGCCGAGTCGTACTACAGCTCGATCCGCTACCTGAGCTGGATGACGGTCATCGTCGGCGATCCCTTGATGAAGCTGGACGTCGCGCCCACCATCACCAACATCACTCCAAATGAAGGTGGCTTCACCGGTGGTACGGCCGTGACGATCACGGGGACCCGCTTCACGCTGACGGATTCTCGGGTCTTCTTCGGCGAGGAAGAAACGGTCCTGACGGTCGTCGACGACCAGACGATGATCGCCGAGTCGCCTGCCATCGTCAGCGACCCCGGCGGCGCCTCCCCGCGTCTGGCCGGCAAGACCGTCGACATCCGCTTCGAGAGCCCACGCGGCAATGTCGTGGTGCCGAATGCCTTCACCTACCTGCCGCCGCGGAAGTGAGGTTTGGGGGTGCTTGGGTGACTGGGTGACTGGGTGACCTTGAAGGTCTCTCGCTTGTCGTGATGACATCAGAGAACGGTCACCAAGGAACCAAAACACTGAGGCACCTCCTCCCGGGCGCCGGCTTCATCCGGTCTCGGAGCACTCCATCCAGGCGCATTGGATCGCCTGGCTTCATTCACTCCGGTCTCAGTGTGCCCTGCGGGGTGACAGGCGTTCTCATCAGGCCACCAAGCTAACAGGTTCTCTGCCTTCGCTGCACCCAGCCGGCTGAAGGGGCATTATTTTCTGTTCAATGACTTGACGGATTCCGGCCGAGATGGTCTTGTTCGACACTCTTACGTGTTTCCGGTGTTCGCTGATCGCGGCGAAGACCGGCTATTCCAGGACCCGACGCCAAGGAGGTTGCCATGATCGAGAGCCAAATGCGCAATGCAGCGCTCATCTCGACGAGTGTCACCTCCGATTCGTGGCCGAGTGCTCATCCGCATGGCGGAGACCTCGGCGGCGCTCTCGCCCGAGTTATCGGGTACCGGGGCTGACTCGTCGGCACCGACTTCGGGTCCTCTTGAAGCACGTCTCTCGGTAGCGGGCTACCGAGACTGAGTCGCGCACGAGATCCAATCTCGAAGCGCGTTCGAAGCGAACGGCGTGAGCTCGTGCGATGGTCTCGCTTCCGCGACATCGCATCGACGACGGGCCCGGGGTCAGTGCCATCTTCTGAAGCTTTCTTCGTATGAAGTATGGAGGATGGACCGTGATCTCAATCTCCCTTTCTGCTCAGGCCTTTCGCCTCGCGCGAGCGGCGCTGGCTTCCGTCGTCTTGGCCGGTGCCTCGGCAATCACCGGGCTCGAGCGCCTCTTCGCGATCAAATCGCCTCGGCGAACGGTCACGCCCGCTCGTGGCCGGCGTATTCATGAGCCGCCGGGCCGACGACGATCCGAGGAGCCCTCGCTTCGGGTGACCTACGGCCAGACGTTCGGAGACGTTCCCTGAGCCCGCAGCGGGCCGTCCCAAAAAAAGGGGCGGCCCGCCCGCGGGGATTCGATCGGAGTTTTCTGCTGGTTTTGCAGCAGTGTGCTGCTAAAGTAGCAGCGTGTTAGGTTGCTAGCACCCGCGAGCGTTTTGACGAACACGAAGGGGGAGCACGGGCCTTGGCCAGCCGGTGCCTTCCCCGCTCCGATCCCTACTCGAGGATCCGAACATGAAAAAGGCTCTACCGATTCTCTGCCTCCTCGCCTTCGCCGGCACCACCATCGCCCAGGAGCGACTGGTCGAGTGGTACCCGGACGGCTGGTCGAACGCCCTGGGACGGGCCGGTGCAAAGGACTCCCTGGTGCTCGTGATGTTTTGGGCACAGGGCAGTGCGCAGTGCGACAAGCTCTTCCAGGAGACCTTCGGCGACCCGAAAGCGATGGCGACCCTGAAGGACATCGTCTGCTACAGCGCCGACACCAGGAGCCAAGAAGGCCACGAGCTCGTTCAGAAGTACCGCATCACCTCCTTGCCCACGATGCTGTTCGTGAAGGGGGACGGGCGAGCCGAAGACGGCATCGTCGGCTTCATCCCGCCTGAGGACTTCGGGCGAGAGGTCGAGCGCATCAAACGCGGCGTCGACACGCGCAGCGCATTCGAGAAGGCCTTCGCGGCGAAGCCTGCCGATCTCGAGGCCGGCTTCCGCCTCCTCGTCAAGCTCGAGGAGGTCGGGGACACCGGCGGCGCCCGGCAGGTCCATGAGCAAATTCGCGCGAAGGACCCCTCGGGCGCAACCGAGGTCGGTGCGCGGCTTCTCCTGTCCGACACGGTCGAGCGCGTCCTCGAGCAGGCCCGGGGCGAGAAGCGTGAAGAGAGGGCGAGTGAAGAGCAGCCGACGCACCTCGACCTGGCTCCTGTGGAGGAAGTGCTCCGCCAGCTCGAGCACGCGAGCGTCCGCTTCGACGGATGGAGCTGGGTGGCATCCCAATACGGCCTGATGGAGGAGTGTGAGGGCTTCGTCCGGGCGTCCCGATCGGCTTGGAGCGCGGCCTCCGATGACACCCGGTTCGGCTACGGGCGCAACCTGATCGCGGCGCTCTACGAGATCCAGGACCAGCTAGAAGGTGCAGACCGAAAGTTCGCCCATGAGGTCGGTCGCGCCGTGTCCAAGTTGGCCGAGGCCCGTGCCGAGAGCTTCGAAGGCTGTCAGGAAGGCTGCGGGGAAGACTGCTGCGGATCTCCCGAGAAGATCCTGGCCTCCGGCTTCGAGACCCTGGCCCGTGCCGAGCTGATCAACGGCGAGAAGGCGCGAGCTCGCCGACACGCCGAGAGGGCGGCCCAGCTCGCCCCTGAGAGCGAGAGTGCCAAGGCGCTGCTGGCGGCACTCGGCCAGAAGTGATCGAGCGTCCGACATCCCGGATCTCACCCGTCGACCTGCCTGATCGCGCGGGGGACCTCTCGTCCCCCGCGCCCCTTTCGAGTTTCTTGGTGTTGCTCAACTAGCACGTTGCTAGAATTTCAACATTCCCGAGCCAAGCTCGGCCCCAAGCGCCAACGGTCCCCGATTGAGATTGGAGCCTTTCGAAGACATGGCCAAGCGATCCGAGTTGAGTCGCCGCGAGCGAGAGATCATGGACATCGTCTACGCCCGAAATCAGGCGACGGCAGCCGAGATCCGAGAGGCGATGGAAAGCCCACCGAGCTACTCGGCGGTACGCGCGACCCTGCGTGTCTTGGTGGAGAAGGGCCACGTCAAGCACCGCCAGGATGGTCCTCGCTATGTCTACCTACCGACCGTCCCGGCCACGCGCGCTCGCCAGTCGGCACTCCGCCATATGCTCAGCACGTTCTTCAAGGGCTCGGTGCACAGCGCCGTCGCCGCGCTCCTCGACCTCAAAGCGGGCAAGCTCTCCAACGAAGAGCTCGACCGACTCTCGGAGATGATCGAGGAAGCTCGCCAGGAGGGTCAGTGAATTGAGTATCAGCGACTGGATCCGGCCGGGAGGGGAGCACTGGCTCGAGGATTGGGCGACTCTCTCGATCAAGATCTCAGTCGTCCTGGCCGCGGCGCTCGCATTGCGCGCCGCACTCCGCTCGGCGCCCGCACGAGTGCGCTGCGCCATCTGGACCCTCGGCCTCACGGGTGCCTTGCTGCTGCCGCTCCTGAGCTGGATGCTCCCGACCTGGCACGTGCCGATCTGGGCGGGAGTCGAGAGGCTCCCTGAGGTCACTCCGCCAGCCATTGAGCTCGTCCCCGGGATCGCCACACCGGCGCCGCTCCAAGGGAGTGCTTCCGGCACGACCGATTGGGCGTCGATCATCTTCATCCTATGGGCGGTCGGAGCGTCTCTGGTGCTGGCGCGATTCGGAGCCGGCCTGCTCGCGGCGGCCCGGCTGGTCAGGCGCTCGCGGCCCCTCCCGGGTGGCTGGCAGCCGCTGGCCGAGTGCTCGCGAGACGTGCCCAGGCGCCACGTCCGACTGCGCACCAGCTCGGAGATCCAGACGCCGATCACCTTCGGCATTCGCAAGCCATCGTTGATCCTGCCCGCAGAGAGCGCCCAGTGGTCCCAAGATCGCCGGCGCATCGTCCTGTTGCACGAGCTGTCCCACATCGAGCGGCGCGATTGGTTGGTGCAGCTCCTCTCGGTCCTGACCTGCGCTTGCCATTGGTACAACCCGCTCGCGTGGATCGCGGCCAGGAGGCTGGCGATCGATCGAGAGCATGCGTGTGATGATCGCGTCTTGGAGCGCGGGACGAGGCCGAGCGACTACGCCTCCCACCTGGTCGCGATCGCGCGCGTCGTCGGGCGGCCCAGGCCATCGTGTGCGGCCTTGCCATTCTACGGGCGCTCCTCGTCGCTCCTCGAGCAACGTGTCCGCTCCATCCTCCGCCCCGGCTCGACGACGCGGCGTGCTGCGAGCTGGGCGACGCTCGCCAACATGGCGGTCCTCATCATTTGGCTCGCGGTCTTACAGCCCTTCGCTCTCACGGAAGCGCCGGTGATGGCCGAAGCAGATGGAGCAGATCCCTTCGAAGTGGGGTGTCGGGCGCTCGATCGACAGGACTGGCCGGTAGCGGTCGACCGATTTCGGAGTGCCCTCGATCGGGATCCCTCGGATGCACGGTCCTGGCTCGGGCTCGGGTTCTCCCTCAAGTGTCTCGACAGGCTGGAGTCCGCGGAGAAGGCGCTGCTCCAAGTCCGTCGCCACACCCGCTGCGCCAATGTCGTCGGCCAGGCCGCCTACCAGCTCGCTTGCCTGTCAGCCCGCAGCGGCCGATTGAAGCCGGCGATCGAGCACCTGGAGCGAGCCGTTCGATGCCGGACTCCTCAGCCGCGCGCACTGCGCTTCGATCCCGAGCTCGCCTGGCTTCGAAGGGAGCCGCGCTTCCAAGCTCTCCTCGCCGAGGTCGAAGCCTGGTGAGATCGACGCTGTCTCAGGGCAGATTCTGACGAGCCACTTGCCACGGCAGCGGAAGATCGCGACAAAGGAGGGGTGCCAGCCGGACACGGCGCCTCGATCGATTCGAGATCGGCCACTTCGAGCGGCACCTGAAGAGCATGGAAACCACTCGGCAGAGTGGAATAGGAGAGCGGACCTGAAGCTCGGGGGTACACGGCCGGGACTCGGGTCCGCTCATTTTGCCTTGGCGAGTCACGGGGCCGAGCCGCGACACGTCAAGGCGCGCGCGGCTCAGTCGCCGATGTTCTTCGTGAGGTCGAAGCGCGCGCGCGGGTGCTCGGCGCCGACGAGGTCGAGGAGCCGCTTGAAGAACCTCTGCATCGGCCGCGCGCCTTCACCCTCGTAGCTGGTGGAGAGCACCTCGAGGTCGAGCATCTGAACGTCCCCGTTCATGTACACATGAAAGAGGAAGTGCCCCCAGCGATCGGTGCTGTCGAGCGCGCTTTGAATCTTCGGCTTGCGATCGGGGAACCCGGCATCTTGGAGGAGCTCGACCAGCTCGAGCAGCTCGGCGCCTTCGATCTGGAACTCCCGCAGGCTGGACTTGCCGCCGGACGTGTCCGCTTCGACCAGAGTGCCGCTCGCCTTGCCGCCGTCCTCTTGGACCAGGCCGGACAGCCAGAGGGTCAGGTTCATGTGTCCCGGGTTGATCGGCGGAAAGGGCCCGGAACAGTGAACGAGCGTCAGGCGAATCGCGGTCGGCTCGGTGATGGCCATCGGTCGGAGTCTCCAGGGGGATGTTTGCAGCTTACGGGTGGACTCCAGACGTTACTCGTTCGGCGATCGGCTGTCCATCGTCACGCCCGGTGAACAGCGGTTCCGCATCTGGGATGCTGTGACAGGCCGGGTGGCTCGTCGGAGAGCCTCTCGAACGGCTCGGAGCGATCTCGGGTGAGGGAAAGCAGTTTCGGGTTGGTCGTTTTCGGGGTTTGGCAGGGCTGGAGGGGACGGGTTGGCGGCTGACGGGCACGGGGATACCAGAACGAGCGGTTGTCGCCTTGGAATCGGGGGGACCGCGAGTTGAAGGAGCGAAGGCTGACTAGGTGGGGCCCCGCGCGAGGGGGGCTGGTGAGTGGAGTTCCGCCGCGATCATTCGGCAGACGTGAAGAAGGCTCACTCGAGCTCTAGCGGCGGGCTTGAGGTCGCGGCGATAGAAGACCTCGATGAGACCCGCGACCAACATGGCCAGCAGGAGCAGGACGAGCATCGCGTTGGGCGCGTGGCGATAGACGTGGTCCATGTGCCATTTGTTGACCGCTTCGTTGAAGCCTTCGTTCTCGATCGCCCAACGCTTTCGCCCCAGCAGGACGATCTCGTCGATTCCCATGCAGGTCTCGGGGAGACTCGTGACCCAGGTCCACTCGGTCTTCTCCTCGACGTACTGCTTGGTCAGCTGCCGCCGAACCTGTCGCGTCTCTTCGAACTTGACGACACGAATCGGTCGCTCGAGGGACTCCCAAGAGGTGAAGTCCTCGGCGCTCCAGGCGATCCCTTGCCGGAAAGGCTCCGCATAGACGGTCTCGGGTTCGAGCTGCTCGAAGACCGCTAAGGCGTCTTGCATGAGGTGCCGGCCTTCTTGCTTGAAGACCGTGAGCACGTGCTTGTTGGGCTTGCTCAAGACTGCTTTGAAGAAGTCAGCCCGGGCATACAGGCTGTCGGCGAGCACCACGTCGTATGCGCGAGGGAGAGAGGCATGGACCCGCTCGATCAAACGCAGGGCGGCGGCCACTTCATCTTCACCCGGGAGGATCGGCTCGAGATCGATGAAGAGGTGAAGGTTCCGGCTAACGAGCGATGCGGCCACGTAGCGATGGTAGTACTGAACCTTGGTCGTCTCCCCAACCTTGATCTCCCGAACGAGGCAGCCGGGGCACACCCTTCGATAGCTGGCGCACTGCTCATGGCCGTCGACGACGAGAGCGATCATACCGCCCAGGCGGTCGTCGAAAGCCTTGTTGCTACGCAACTGTCCATAGAAGTGGCAAAGGAGGTCGCGGCACTCCTCCGCCTCGAGTCCGTCGGCAACCCTCCCCAAGGTGTCGGCGCTTGGCATCGGTCCTTTGAGGAACTTGTTCCAGAACCGGCAACGACTGCTCTGCTCGAGCGCATTCAGGCTCCCGAGCCGAGTCGCGAACATCACGAAGAGGCTCCGCATCACCCGAGAGATCGGGTGATGTGCAGACCGGCGAGGATCGTGGAACGAGTCCAGGCGACTGATAAGTCCATAGACTCGCTCTGCGTAACCGATCAGTCTGCGGAGAATCCCCTACCCCTTTTTCTTGGCCTCCCGGAGCTTCTCCCAGTGCAGCTCGGAGACATCGTCGAGTAGGTCTCGGACGATGCGATCCTGCTGCACCCACCGGCGGACCGTCTCCTCGAGAGACTTGGGGATGTAGAGCTGCCTGAGCTTCTTGTCGCGATTCAGCGTCAAGTACAGCGCCCGATGCTTCTCACCTCGAGCGCATCGACAGTTCGTCTTGCCGCAACTCTTCTCCCGCTCGACGAGCGTTCCGTGAACGATCCCGGCCCCGTCGAGAAGTTGAGCGACTTGCGAACGCAGACGACGCTCCTGCGCCGACATCGAGGTTCGCGAAATCTCTGGCATGGTCCCTCCTGACCGCCGCGCCATCTGGCGCTACGCAAGAGTACCAGATTGGTCGCGGCGGGATAGCCAAAAAGTGGATTCGAATCTGCTCCCTAAGAGCTGCGGGAGCTTAACTCCACCTCTGGTCAGGAGCTACCGATCGCTCAGCCCGACCTCATGCGGAATCGCTG
>JAVJTD010000341.1:0-10042 GCA_040219065.1 Planctomycetota bacterium | reverse complement strand
TCACCACGAGCCCCCAGCATCAGCTCATCGGGGTCGACTACGAGAACGGCGCCAACAGCTTCGACAGCATCAAGCAGCTCCCGGCGACGCTCTCGTCGATCGGCTCCTACAACACCAGCCAACCGCTCAACGACATCGAGTTCTGCGGCTCGCACCTCTACGGTGTCTCGGCCAGTGGGATGAGCATCCAGCGGATCGATCCGGCGACCGGCGACCTGATGAAGACCAAGAATCTCCAGCCCGCCCTGCCCCTCGTCGGACTCGCCAAGACGCCGCCCTCCTGTGGACGCGTCTTCAGTGTCGATCCGGCCAGCGACAAGCTCGTGATCATCGATCAAGCCTCCGGAGCCGTCACGATCGTCGGAGCCGGGATCGGCTTCGACATGGCGCCCAAGACTGACTTGGCCTTTCACCAAGGCAAGCTCTACGCGGTGACCGAATCCGTGCCCCTCTTCGACTATCGGCTGCTGGAGATCGACTGCCAGACGGGCGCGATGGTCGGATCGGCGCTTCCGATCACCTGGGGCGGCGGCTTGGTGGTCAACGTCGAGTCGCTGACCAGCGTCGGCGACGAGCTGATCATCGGCTTTGGAGACCAACCTCCTCTCGAGTACATCGCCAACCGCTTGGGCGTGATCGTTCCGAGCACCGGTCTCATCATCAGCACCATCGACTACACGAGCTTCAACGCCGATTTCGACGCCCTCGCCACGGACCGATACGGCCAGATCTTCTCCAGCCAGCAGTGGTTCACGAACACCTCGATCGACCTGTACGAGACCGATCGAGTCCCTGTCAACCACACGCTGCTCGGTCAAGAGCCCCACTCCGCGACGGCGCAGGAGGCGAACGACATGACCTTCTGCCACGACCAGCTCCTGGGCATCGATCGCGAAAAGCAGAGGCTCCACCGCATCGACTCCACCAACGGGGCGTTTCTCAGCTCGACCTCTCTCAGCTTGAAGCTCTCGGGACTGGCCGTCTGCACGCCCGCCTGCGGTCCGCTCTACAGCGTCAACCCCGCCACCGATGAGCTCATTCGGCTCGAGCCCGACACGGGAGCCCATCTCGTCATCGGTCCGATCGGGCACAACATGTCCACGATGACCGATCTGGCCTTTCATCAGGGGTTCTTCTACGCGCTGACCGCCACGACCGAGAATCCTCCCTTCACAGCCTACGAGCTCGTTCAGATCGATCCGGATACCGGCGCGATGATCTCGTTCGTTTCCGTCACCGGGACTCCTGCCGTCACTGTTGCCGAAGGCCTGACCAGCGTGGGCGACGATCTCGTGATCGGGTTCGGAACCTCCACCACGCCCAATCTCGGCGAGAAGCTGGGCATCCTCGGTCTGAACGGTGTGATCGACCCGGCCAGCGTGGTCGACCATCTCAGCTTCAACGCGGACTACGACGGGTTGGGCACCGATCCGAGCGGTCAGATCTTCGGCATGAACGCCTTTGCGTCATCCAACATCAACGAGTCCGATCGCTTGCCCTCGAGCTACACGACCAAGGGCGGAGACAACGCCTACGACTTGGCGACGGACATCGAGTTCTGCGGCTCGTCGCTCTTCGCCATCGACGCGACCACGAAAAGCCTCTACCGAGTCGACGAGCGCGACGGATCCGTCATCCGCTCCGTTCCGTACGACTCGAGCCTCGCGCTGTACGGCCTCGCCGCGAGGGTGCCGTATCACAACGACCTCGTCTTGATTCAAGACCCGCTCGTCGCGGGTCAGAGCGCGACATTCCGGGTGTACGGTGGTCAGCCGGGTGAGTCCGTGTATCTCCTCCTCAGCCTGGCCGGCATCGGCAATGGGCCGTGCTTCTTCGGCAATACCTTTTGCCTGGACCTGCTGCCGGCCTTCAATCTCCTCGGCCCCTTCAAGACGAACTGCTGCGGCTTCGCCGAATGGAGCTTCCCTATTCCATTGATCGCCAAGAACCTGACCGTCTACACGCAGACGATCATCCTGCGCCCCCCGGGTGCCAACTCGGTCAAGTCGAACGCGGTCTGCATGAAGATCCAGTAGCTTGGGTCAGCGAAGGCCTGCCGACATCGGACCTCGGTGTCCGAGCCTTGCTGCCACGAGTGACAAGGCGAGGAGTGCACGGCACTGGCCCGCATTCCTCGCCACACATCGCTGTCAGCGGCTCTCGAGACCACGCAAGCTACCCGTGGGCGACGGGATCTCCAAGACGGCGCTGCGTGAGGCGCTGGTCCGCAAGGTCGCGCGCTCGGCGTCGAATCGCAGCGGCTCGAGAGACCCATTGCAGGGCGCGCACCACCGTGGTTGACGCGCCGTGGGGGGAGGCGTACTCTCCGGGTGTTTTACACACTTCGCACCCGTTGAAAAGGATGGAAACCATGCTGAAGGGTCGATGCTTGTGTGGAGGAGTGCAATACGAGATCGAGGGCAAGCCCTCGCTCATGGCCCATTGCCACTGCAAACGCTGCCAGCGAAGCGGCGGGGGCTCGAACGGGACCGTCTTGGCAGTCCAGCCCGAGCAGTACCGCGTCGTCCAAGGCGAGAATCTCCTGCACCGCTACGAGGAGCAGGGATTCACCGCGCGCGTGTCGTGTTCGAAGTGCGGATCGAGCCTCTACCATGGTGACGTCTTCGTCGAAGCGGGAACGCTCGATACGGATCCGGGCATGCGCCCGACGATGCACATCATGGTCGACTACAAGGCGCCGTGGCACGAGATCACGGACGAGCTTCCGCAGCACGGCGAGTGGCCGCCCAAGGGCTGACGCGCGGCTGTCGGTCTCGTCACTCCGCCCAGACTCCCCAGGGCGGCGCCGGCCCGACGGGCTCGCCGTCGGTGACCCGCGCCGCTCAGGGCCAGCAGCTCCGCGACACCCAATGAGCTCGACGCCGGTGGAGAGGGTGGGTACGGCCAATCCTTCGACTTGTCGGACGCGGTGTGCAGGTGCACCCGGACCATCGGCGCAGCCTCGCCGGTGAACATCAGCCGCCTCGGCCTTGCGGGCGAGTAGCGATAGATCGACACGAGCGGTCCAGGATGTCCGTGTGTACAGTTCTGCGCACGTTCTTCGCGTCGGCCAGTCAATCCAGCCGAACGACGCAGCTCAACGCACTTCCCGAAAGGTGTTCATGATGTTGTCCTGGAAGCTCGCCATTGCATTCAGCGCCTTGATCGTTCTGGGCAGTCCACAGGATGCCCAACAGGAGGAACCGGTCACCTCCCAGGACGCCCCGAAGCTCGCCTGGATGGTGGGCACCTGGGAGCTCACGAGCGGTGAGAAGACGACCGTCGAGCACTGGATGCCGCACGCCGGGACCACCTTCATGGGGCTCTCGCACACCTACGATTCGAAGCGGACGCACTTCTTCGAGTTCATGCGGATCGCGACCCATGGCGGGAGGATCGCGTACATCGTCCAGCCGGGCGGTGATCGTCCGGTGCTGTTCCGAGCGGTGAAGGTCACAGAGGAGGAGGCGGTGTTCGAGAACCCCGCCCACGATCACCCGCAGCGGATCCGCTACGAGAAGACCGAAAAGGGCATCACAGCAACGATCTCACTGATGGACGGGTCGAGGGCGACGGAGCTCGCGTTCAAGAGAAAGACGGACTAGCACGGCCGCGCCTCGGCGACTTGCCCGACGCCGCGAGGGCTTCGCAGAGGGCGTGACCCAGTCAGAAAACGTCGAATCTCGGTAACCTTCGGCTCCGAGTCACGACTTTCCTACGGGAGGGAAAGTCACATGACTCAGCCGCACGACCGTCTCGTCAAACAGGTCTTCAGCGCTCTCGAAGAAGCGCGAGGGCTCTTGCTCACCATTCTGCCCGCAGAGATCGTCGCTTCCCTGAACTTCGACACGATCGAGCTCGTACCCGGGAGCTTCGTCGGGGCGCGCAACCAAGAGAAGCACGCCGATCTCGCGTTCCGCATCGAGACGAAGCAGGCAGAGCCGCTGCTCGTCTATGTCCTCTTCGAGCATCGCAGCCGAACGAGCCGCTGGTTGGTTCTGGACATGCTCGGAAGCGTGGTGCGGCTGCTCGAGAGCTTCCGACGGGAGTCGAGCGTGTCGAGGCTCCCCCGGGTCGTCCCGGTGGCCCTGATCCACGACCCGAGAAGCCGACAGGTCGTGGATCGGATCGAAGATCTCATGGAGCCGTGCCCGCTCTGGCACGATGAGCGACGCCTCCAGTTCGGGATCTTCGTCCATGACTTGGGGTCCCTGGAGATCCAGCAGATCGTCCGGCCACCGATGACGGACTATGGCGCTTTGACGCTCGTGCTCCTGCGCTGCGCTCGATCGGAGGAGAATCTCATCCACGTCCTTCTGGAGCTCTCGGAATTGATCCGTCGAGTCCTGGACGGCCCCCAGGGAAGCCTGCGCTTCGAGCTCCTCATGCAATATACTCTGGAGGTGAGCTCAACGACCCAGGCCGAAGATCTGGCCGAGGCGCTGGCTCGCCGCATCGATCGCAAAGCGGGAGAGATCGTCATGACGACCGCAGACAGGTTGAGAGAGCAAGGCCGCCGAGAAGGCCACACCGAGGGGCAACGAGAGCTGATTCGAATGCAGCTCGAGTCTCGCTTCGGGACGCTGCCCCCCCACGTGCAGGTGGCCGTGGAAAGCGCCTCGACCGAGGAGCTCTCCAGGATGGCGCACAAGATCCTGACTGCCCAATCGCTCGAAGAGGTCGTCTCGGTAAGCGGCCGCTTCGGTAAGCAGTGAGCTGTCATTCTGTCGCCGGATGGCCGGTTCGGTATCGTTCGTGCCGACCGATCGCAAACGACTCGCGACCGAACCGGAACTCGACCATGCTTCACATCAAGGCCCTCGCCAAGCTGTCGTTTCCGATCACTTTGCTCGTATCGATCACGATGCTCGGGACGCCGGGCGCTGGCCAGACCAGCCTCGCCGAGGAAGAGGCCGACGTGCTCGTCTACGGCTCCAGCCCGGGCGGCTTCTGCGCCGCCATTGCGGCCGCACGCGAAGGCGCTCGCGTGATTCTGGTCGAGCCCACCGACCACATCGGCGGGCTGAGCACGGGGGGATTGTCCCACTGCGACTCGAACCAGATGGACCGGTCGACGCTCAGGGGACTCTTCGACGAATGGCACCGGCGAATCGTCGAGGACTACACCGATCGCGGGCTGGCAGCGCCCTATGACCCGACGCAGAAGGACACCGCACGATGGACGTTCGAGCCCCATGTCGCGATGCGCGTGACCCGCGACATGCTCGACGAAGCCGGGGTCCGGGTCGTGACGGAGCATTGGCTGACCGGAGTCGAGAAGAGCGGTGCAACCCTCGTGAGGCTGATGGCGAGGGCGGGCGCGTTCAAGGCGAAGGTCTTCGTCGATGCGACTTACGAGGGCGATCTGATGGCCGCGGCAGGCGTCGATTGGACGATCGGTCGCGAGGGCCGCGACGCCTACGGGGAGGCGCTGGCCGGTGAGCGATTCCCGAAGCCCAAGATGAACATCGAAGGCCTCGACGACGAGGGCCACCCGCTGCCGCTCGTGACCTCAGTGGCTGTGAGCGAAGACACCGACCACTCCGGCGACCCGCGCGTCATGACCTATAGCTTCCGGCTGTGCCTGACGACCGTCCCGACGAACCGCGTTCCGATGCCGGAGCCGGAACACTACGATCCGGCCCGATTCGAGATCGTCCGGCGCTACCTCGCCGCCGGCGGCAACCCGGACCAGGTCGGCTTCGACACCTACGCGCTGCCCGGCGACAAGTGGGACGGCAACAACTCGATCGGCCGCCAGTTCTCGATCGGGCTGATCGGCGGCGGCAACGACTGGCACAGCGCCGACGAGGCCTCCCGTCAACGGATCTGGGAGACCCACAAGCAGTACACCCTCGAGTTCTACCGGTTCTTGACGACCGATCCGGCGGTGCCCGAAGCAATCCGCAGCCGCTACGCGAGTCTAGGGCTTTGCAAGGACGAGTTCGCTTCCGACGATCACTGGTCGCCCGCGCTCTACGTCCGGGAGTCGCGCCGCATGCGCGGGATGTACGTCCTCAGCCAACGAGACATCCTCGATGAGCCGGTCAAGGACGACCCGATCGCCATCGCGTCGTTTCCGATCGACTCGCACGACGTGCAGCGCATCGCCTATCGAGATGGCGGCGTGATCAACGAGGGAACGATCTTCCCGGTGCGGGTCCCCGGCAAGCGGACGGGCTACGCGTATCACGTGCCTTACCGGTCGGTGCTCCCGAAGCCGGAGCAGTGCGACAACCTGCTGGTGCCCGTCGCGCTGTCGTGCACGCACGTCGGCATCTCGTCGCTGCGCATCGAAGGCGCCTGGATGGTGATCGGCCAGAGCGCGGGCGTCGCCGCGGCGCTCGCGGCGAGCGAAAGCGTCACCGTGCAGGGGGTCGACTACTCGAAGTTGCGCCGACGCCTGATCGCTCAGGGCGCCGCGTTGGAGCTGCCGCCCCAAAGCTCGCACGTGATCCGCCCGGTGACACTCGACGGCATCGTTCTCGACGACACCGACGCACAGCTGCAGGGCGCCTGGAAGACGTCCACCCGCTTTCAGCCCTACGTGCTGAACGGCTACGTCTATGCCGAACAAGGAGCCAACTCGACGGCCACGTTCGCGTTCCGGGCTCCCCGAGCCGGCTCCTACGAATTGCGCATGGCCTACTCGCCTCACCCGACCCGCGCCTCGAAGGTTCCCGTCACGGTCACCTGTGGCGAGACGGTCAGGCAGTTCGAGGTAGACCAGCGGATCGCCCAGCCCGAAGGGGGCCCTTTCCGCGCGATCGGTCGGATCCAGCTGTCCGTTGACGCCGACACGACAGTCACGATCGATAGCGGTGGGGCCGACGGCTTCGTGATTCTGGACGCGATCCAGTTCGTACCGATCGGCAAATAGAGAGGCCCGAGTGCGTTTTCGAGAAGCGCAATCGACGCCGGTGGGGTGCCCGAGAAGGCGAAGGCGCTGTGGAACAGGAAGCAAGAGCTCCGCAAGCAGCTCGATGCCGACGGGAATCCCGGGTCCCGCGAGCCCGCGGGGTCCGTGCTCAGCGGGACTTCGGTGAGCGGTCTGCTGTAAGCGCCCGGCTACTCACCGGTAAAGAGTGGTCGGGGCGAGAGGACTTGAACCCCGACCTCTTGAACCCCATCCGCTTGGACCAGCCTCCCAATAGGGAGCGGAAGCCCGTTGAACGGCATAGCGTTACTTCGATGCCCTGCCTTTCGCAATGTGTTGCATACCGTAACAAGCCATCGCATCTAGACGCGGTAATCGGGAACAAGAAGGTCGCTGGTTCGACGAGGCGGCGAAACACGCGCGCCGCTGGCGCGACCCGCCGTTGACGGCTGCTCCGACGGCGGAGTAGCCTGGCCGCTGGGGAAAGACCTCTTCGAACATCCCATCCGTGCCAGGAGTCCGACGCCCAGTTCTGCGCACTCCTCCTCGTTGCCGTCACTCCGATCACGCAGGACCTGCCGACGCTGCGTCACGCCGAGAAGCACACCTTCACGATCGGACCGGACGATCCTGCGCTGGAAGACGTCGGGCGGTCAAAGACGTTTCGATACGAGCTCGAGGCGGACGACTCGGTCCTGTTCATTTGGGCCGCATCGGACAGCGTCGACCTCGTGCTGCGTGCACGCTTCGGAACAACGGATCCAGCCGGTTCGGATCAAAGCAATCCCTCGCGTACAGCTGCGCTCTTCGCCGGTAAGAAGCCGAAGGACTTCGAGGACGACAACTCGGGCGGTGGTACGACTCCGTTTCTTCTAATCATGCACAAGGGAGGAGGCACCCTCACGATCACCGTGGCCGCCAAGACCTCAGCGCAACCAGTGATCGACCTACCGATCACCGTTCATTGCTTCGAGGCGAGGGAGACCGAAGCCACCCTCGCCGCCGCCGCCCAAGCGCGGCAGGCGGTCGAAGAGATCCAGAGCCTCGTCGAGAAGGGCGATCACGCCGCTGCCCGATCCGTCTTGACCGATGCACTTTCGAATATGCAACAGACCCTTGGAGCCAAGCTCAGTGCGGTGGTCAATGCCGCGACTTGGGAACTCGGATTCTCCAGCTACCAGCTCGGGGGTCTGGAGGATCTCGAAGTTGCGCGCGCGCTTTCGGAACAGGTGCTCGAGGTCCGATCCCTCACCTTGCCTGAAGATCACCCCGACCTCCAAACAGCTCGGCAAAACCTGGCGGTGATGAAGAAGGCCTTGGGCGACCTCGCGGGAGCGCGGGCCCTCGAAGAGCACGTGCTCGAGGTACGCTCTCGGATCCTTCCCGGCGACCACCCCGATGTGCAGGCGGCGAAATGGCGCCTGGCGTCGACGATCGCGGCCCAAGGGGATCTTGAAGGCGCGCGTGCGCTCCAAGAACAGGTGCTCGACGTCTTCTCCCGAACCCTCCCTCCCAACCACCGTGATCTCCAGGTGGCGCGCCAGGACTTGGCGGTGACGATCGGGGCTCTCGGGGATCTTTCTGGAGCGCGTACGCTCTTGGAGCAAGTGCTCGAGGTCCTCTCCCGGTCCCTTCCGAGCGATCACCCCGACCTGCAGCTGGCGCGAGGGAACCTGGCAGCGACGTTGAAGGCCCTGGGGGATCTTGTCGGCGCGCGCGCGATCTTTGAGCAGGTACTCGAGGTGCGCTCCCGGACCCTGCCCGGCGACCACCCCGATCTGCAGATCGCCCGCGGGAACCTGGCGGTGACGATGAAGGCCCTCGGAGATCTGGACGGCGCTCGCGAGCTCGAAGAGCAGGTGCTCGAGACTCGCTCACGCACCCTGCCCAGAGACCACTCCCTCTTGCAGTTGGCGCGCTCGAACTTGGCGGTGACGCTGTCCGGCCAGGGCAATCTTGCCGGCGGGCGCGTGCTTTTTGCGCAGGTGCTCGAGGTCTTCTCTCGAACCCTGCCCGGCGACCACCCCAATCTGCAGTTGGCACGAGCGAACCTGGCAGCGAGCCTGAAGGCTCAGGGGGCTCTTCCAGAGGCGCGCGCGCTTCTGGAGCAGGTGCTCGTGGGGCGCTCTCGGATCCTCCCGAGCGAACACCCCGATCTACTGTTGACGCAAGCGACCGTCGCCCGGTATCGAGCGGCGAGTGGAAAAGCGGCAGAGAGCCAAGAGCTCGTCCGCACTCTCGCGAGCACGACGATGGAGTCGGGACGATCTTTGGATTCGATCTTGGAGAAGCGGTTCATCGAGGCCTCGGTCGTCGATACGGTCCTCTCCGTTGCGGCGGGAGCCAATGCGTTCGAGGCGGATTCGGAAGGCGAACGGTTGGGCTTTGCGATGTGCGAAGGCATCCGCGGAGCGGAGGCGAGTGCGGCACGTCTCGCGCGATCCCTCAGGGCCGATGCCGAATCCTGGGCACTTCGAGACGCGCTGACGGCGGCGAGCCGAACGCTCAACCTGCTCGCCGGCTCGCCGGCTGAGGATCGTGCCCGACTCGCCGAAGTGGTTCGTGAGCGCGATGGTCTGCGGCGGAACCTGCTCAGCCGCCTCCAGGAGACGGGCGCCGAAGGGCTCTTCCCGGAACTGGAGGCTAAGGCCATCGCCGCGCGTCTCGAACCTGACGAAGCCGCGATTGCCTATTGGCGCTACGAGCGGTGGCAGGTCGACCTCGCGACCGGACAGGAATCGAGGCAGCCCTGCTACCTCGCCTGGGTGCTCCGGCCAGGCGACGGTTTCGAGCGCATCGAGTTGGGTCCGGCCGCCGAGATTGAAAATGCGATCGAGGCGTGGCGAGAGGCACTGGGAGCTCCGACGCGGGGACTCACAACGAAAGCGGAGGCCACCTCGAGAGAGAAAGGCGAGCGGGTCCGGAAACGATTGATCGATCCGGTTCTTCGGGCGATCGGTTCGGCAGATCGTGTGCGGATCGCGCCCGCTGGCGCGGTGCACCTCGTGCCACTCGATGCTCTGCCCTCAGGCGATGGTGTGCTGGGGGACTCGCTCGAGATCGTGAGCCTCAATGCTCTCTCGGAGCTCACGGTGGCAGACTCGCTGCCACGGAATGCGCCCTCTGTCTTGTCCATGGGGGGGATCTCCTACGATGGCGAGCCGG
>JAVJTD010000339.1:0-25146 GCA_040219065.1 Planctomycetota bacterium | reverse complement strand
GTTCGCGTGTACACGCGGACACCAAGGCACCAAGGCACCAAGGCACCAAGGCACCAAGGCACCAAGGCACCAAGGCACCAAGGCACCAAGACACCAAGGCACCAAGACACCCGTCCCCAAAAAACAAAACGCCGACTCCCGAACGAACGGGGGCCGGCGCTTTCGTGTTCCAGGCGGAAGCAGGTGAGACTCAGTTGTCCTCGCCGTCCTCCGAAGAGGAGTCGTCTTCGTTGCCTTCGGGACCGAAGATGTTGTTCCGCTCTCGCTCGATCCGCTCGAGACGAGCTCTCAGCTCGGAGTCGATCATGCGCTGCGTCTCGTCGGACGAGCGGATGATGCGCGGCGTGATGAAGACGATCAGGCTGCGCTTCTCGATGTTGCGCACCTTGTTCTTGAAGAGCCAGCCCAGGAGCGGAATGTCGCCGAGGATCGGAACCTTGGTGATCGTCTCGATATCGCGGTCGGTCATGAGACCACCGATGACGCCGGTGTGCCCGTCCTCGAGCATCATGCGCGTGACGAGAGTCGAGGCGCCGACGCGCGGCAGGAAGATCGTACCTTCGCCACTACCCGAGCCGACGCGGAACTCGTCGAAGCCGGGCAAGTTCGGCGAGGTGCCGGTCAGGGCCTGCTGTGTCGGAATGACCGTCATGACGATGCGATCGGTGCCGGGCACGATGTGGGGGATGATGTAGAGCTGGAAGCCGGTCTGGACCGGCGAGTTGCGTGCTTCGCGCACGACCAGCTCGAGACCACCAGCCTGACCCTGCTGGGCCTGGGCTTCGGCGAATCGCACCTCTTCGCCGACGAAGATCGTCGCCGACTGGTTGTCCAGCGCGAAGATCTTCGGCGCTTGGATGACCTCGCTGCGGACGTCCCGCTTGAGGATGCGCAGCGCCAGGTTCACGTCGGTGAAGGAGAGCGCACCGAAGATGGTGTCGGGGACGACCGTGTTGCCGGCGTTCTGATCAGTGAGGTTGGCGTAGGGACCTTGGTTGCCGTCGTTGGCGATGAGGACGTCGTCGAAGCCACCTTCGCCGAGGTTGAACGGCAGGCGAGTCGGGATCTGCCCCATCGACAGGCCGGCCACGAGACCACGCTGTCCGATGTCGAGACCGAAGTCCATCAGGTCGGTGTTGGACGTGGTGATGAACTTCACGTCGACGAGCACCTGAGCGGGCTCGACGTCGATCTCGCCGATGAGGCGATCGATGCGGTCGAGGACCGGCTTGGTGTCCTTGACGATCAGGATGTTCTTCCGCGGGACGTAGTTGAGCTCACCGTTATCGGAGAGCGCGGTCCGCACGGCCTCGAGGAGTGGGAAGTCCTTCTCGGGGTCTTGGGTGGGGGGCTTGGGATCCCCGACGGCGTAGGAGGTCTTGATGGTGGCGACGTAGGCATCGGGTGGACGCACGAAGCGCAGGCGGAACGTTCGGGTCTCGAGCTGCTCGACGAGCGCGGAGGGGGGAACGACGGTGAGGATGTTGCCCTCTTCCTCGACGACCACATAGCCGAGGGTCTTGACGGCGGTGTCGAGGGCGTAGCGCCACGGCACCTTGGTCAAGCGGAGGTTGATCGAGCCACGCACCTCGGGCGAGATGACGATGTTCGCGCCCGAGATCTTGCTGATGGCATCGATCACCTTGGTGATGTCGGCGTCCTCGAACGCGAAGGTGACGCGCTCGGGCTGCTCGATGCGGAGCACACCGCCGCCGACCTCGACGACGAGACAGTCGGCCTCGTCAGCGACGAGATCGAGCGCCTGACGCCAGGGGACATCGGAGAACTCGAGGGTGACGGTCTCGTCGATGCTCTCTGCGACGACGATGTTGGCGCCGCTCTTCTCGCGGAGATAGGCAACCACGTCCTTGAGGTCGCGATCGCGGACATTGATCGAAACGCGGGCCTCGGATCCGGCACCGGTCGACTGCTGCTGCGACGTTTCCTGGGTCGGAACCGGCGGCTTGTCGTTGTCCTGCGCCCCTTCGAGCGGACGCGGCAGAAGGCCGACTGCGAGCAGCAAAGCCCAAGGGCCGACCGCTCGCCAATAGCTCTTGCTCATCGAAACTCACTCCCTGCAAGGGAACCCGATCCGAGGACCTGAAGACCCCGGGCTCGGCCCACCCGCCTCAGAACGTTTTGGAGATCAGAATGTCTTTGAAGAGGAACTCGACGCGGTCCTTGGCAATACTCGTCACGTAGAGCCCTTCCAGTCCGGGAACGGGCTCACCGGGCGCGAGGGCCTTGCCGTTGAGGATCACCACGGCGGTGTCCGGTCGCAGAATGCGGCCCGACACGTCGAGGGACAGTCCGGCGAACTCGGCCGTCACCTCGGCGATCTTCAGCAGACGCTCGATGCGATCGACGAGGCGCGTCGCGCGGTCGTCGGCGCGAGCGGCCTCGAGCTTGGCCGAGATGAGCCCATACTCGGCCGTCGCGGAGGCATGATCGCCCTGCTCGAGCGCGCGGGTCATGCGACGCATGACGCCTTCGAGCTCGGCGAGGTCGACCCGCTGCGGGACGAACTCTTCACCGCCCCATTGATCCTTGAGCGTCTCGAACGGCTTGACCACCTCGGACTGGATCTGCCGCTTGAGGTCGGGGAACGTGACCCAGTTCTCCCGAAGCGCGCGGTTCAAGTCCTTGTTGAAGTCGGCGATCAAGGCGTCGATCTGCTTGCGGTACTCGTATTTCAAGATGAGGTTGTCGATCTGATCGTGCTCCTCGAGCTTCGAGACGAGAAGCGCGATCGACTCCTGGGCCCAGGTGACGACTTCTTGCTGCCTCTGATAATCCGCTTGCTGCTGCCCGAGCTCCTCGTCGGTCAGGCGCGGATCGAGGAAGGGGTCGCGGCGCGAGAGATCGAGCTCGAGGGCGTAGCGCTCGACCTGGATGTCGTTGCGGGCCGTGATGATCTGGGCCCGCAGCTCGTCGCGCTTTCGCTCGTAGTCTTCGATGGTCGCGATCGGCTGCTTGCTCTTGCCCGGGTTGTAGACGTAGGTCTCGAGCTCCATCGTCACCGCGTGATCGATCTCCTCCTGGCCGCTCGCGCCACGTCGTTCTCGCTTGCCGGAGAGGACATCGAACTTCGAGACGCGGATGAACCGTCGGTGATTCTCGATGGCGCTCAGAAAGCGCAGGATCTCGGCCGTGTTGCCATTGAGCTGGAGCTGATAGACGATGCGCTCGAAGACTCCGGCGCCCTTGGCCTTGATGGGTCGCAGCAAGTCGACGGCGACGCCGGCATTGACGGCGAAGTCGTTGATGGTCGTGATGTACTGCGTGACCTCGTCGTTCTCCGGAAGGATCTTCACGTATTCCTTGAGGTTCTCGCGCAGGATGATGACCTGCTTCTCGAGCTCGGGAATCCCTTCCTTCTTCTTGCGCGCCGTCGCGACCTGCTGACGCAGGGAGTCGGTCTCGGACTCGGCGGTTTGCGTCTCCTGATGGGCATCGTAGGTCAGATACCCGAAGCCGCCGGCGAGGAGCAGGCTGATCGAAGCGATCCCGACGATCTTCTTCTTGTCGCTGGCCTTCATGCTGGTCGTGTCTCCTGGACGCTGAGAGCGGTCTCGGACGGGGTCCCGGCAGCGCGTGCCTCGATCACCGCTTCTTGGGCCCGGGCTTCTTGCTGGCTTCCGGGTTCTTCAAATGAAGGGTGTAATTGAACTGCCAGGCGGCATCGGGATAGAGCCCGGGGAACTTCTGCACGGAGCCACCCGGGTTGTCGATCGAGACGAAGTCGCCGAAGAAATCGCCGCCGAGGAGATCCTCGTGGAAGTTCGACAGGCGAGAGAGCTCGGAGGTCCCCGAGAAGCCAGCGAGCACCAGGCTGCCGCCTCCCTTGTCGGTCCCGGCCGTCGCCCGCAGGCTGTCGAGCCAGATCCAGTGGCGGTCGGTGTCGCCGTGGTTGTCGACGATCGACACGAGCTGATCGAGCTTGCGCGTCCACAGGATGCGGGAGTTCCCGATCTTCTGGATGGTGTCGTGCCGACGGTTGTAGTCCTGCATCTCGGCGGTGAGGTTGTCTGCGTGCTGGGCGTGACCCTTCACCTGGTTCCACTGCAGGTTGACCTGGTCCTTTTCGGCCAAGGCCTGCTCGAGGGTGCCGAAGCGCATCTTGGCGAAGAACGCTCCCGCCGAGCAGACGAGCGTCACGCCGACCAGCAGCGTGACGAAGACCTGCGGCGAGGTACGGTCTGCTCGCCGGAGCTCATCGGGAAGCAGATTGATCCGGATCATGGCGTCAGTCCCTCTGGGTCATGCGAGCCGCGAGCCCGACCGAGACGGCGAGCTGCGGAGCGTGCTCGTTGAGCGAAGACAGGTCGACCGACTCGGCCTTGACCTTCAGGCCCTCGAGCGGATTCCAGGTCTTGATCGTCTTCTCGAAGATCTTCTCGAAAGCTTCCTCGAGGAAGACGAGCCGTGAGCCGCCGCCCGAGATGTACACCTCGTCCACGGGGCGCTCGAACTGGTTCTCGAAGTACTCGAACGAGAGGTTGATCTCGCTCCCGAGGTCGTCGAGACACGGCAAGACCGCTTCGCGCACGTCCTCGTAGCTGTCCTTCGGGTCGCGCTTGAGGATCTCGGCCTCGTACTGCTCGATGCACAGCTTCCGAGCAATCGCGCTCGTGAAGTCCTCACCGCCCATGTACACCTCACGGGTGAAGCAGGACGTCGCTCCCTTGAGGATGTTGATGTTCGTCTTGTTCCCGCCGATGTCGACCAGCGCGATGACCTTCTCTTGTCCATCGCCCCAGGACGAGAGGCTGCTGTTCAGCTCGAACGCGTTGCCGAGCGCGAACGCCTCGGTGTCCACGACGTACGGCTGAAGATTGGCCGCCTGCAGGACGGCCACGTGGTCCTCGATCAAGCTGCGCTTGACCGCAACCAGCAGAACCTTCATCTCTTCACTCGAGCGCTCGCCGTCCGACCAGTCGCCTTCCAGGCGCTGGCAGTCGTAGACGACCTCGTCGACATCGAAGGGGATGTACTTCTCGAGCTCGAACTTGATCGCGTTCTTGAGCGACGAGTCGTCCATCTTCAGGATGTCGATGTAGCGCACGATCACCGACTTTCCGGAGACCGACGAGACCACTTTCCGCGCCCGGAAGCGATGGTGAGCCAAGAGCTCGCGAATCGCCTCGGGAACCGTCGCCTCCGAGCTGACCTCCACGTGGCCGTAGCCCGTGATCACGAAGTCCTTCTTGTCGCGGGTGACCTCGAGGGCCCGGATGCTGTGGCTGCCGATGTCCAAGCCCAGCACTCGCTTTTCGCGTCTTTTCATCGAGCCTCTTCCCGGAGGTTCGCGACATCCGACGCCCAGCCCCTTTGGCCGAACGAGCTCCGATGTCTCGGTGACTCATCGAGAGGCGAGTGCGCCGCTCTTTAGCCGAAAGGGGATCTCGCCTTGGGTGAAGGAGGGGATGACGCAGCCTCTGGCGAGAGTCGATGCCGCGCCGTCTGTCCACCTGGCGCATCCCAGGCCGAATATGCCGATCACGCGGCGGTCCAATGGACCGCCTGACTCGAGAGCGCCCAGTGCCGAGCCGTCAGTGAGAGACCTCTCACGAAAGAGCTTCGGCCGGGGGCGCTATACGTCGGCGAACGGGTCACTCCGATGCCACCTTGGCTCGGTGCGTCTCAGCTCGATGGCCGGCACCGTCGAAACTGTGATCGATCAATCTTCGTCGAAGCGGGCCTCGATCAGGGCTTCGAGCTCTTGGACCACGGCTTCGGCGTCGTCGCCTTCGGCTCGGATCGTGAGCCGGTTGCCCTGGTTGGCGGCGAGGAGCATCATGCCGAGCACGCTCTTGCCGTCGACCTCGACGTCATCCTTGATGACGGTCACCTTCGACTCGTAGCGGTTCGTGATGTTCACGAACTTGTTGATCGGCCGGGCGTGAAGGCCGTAGCGGTTCTTCAGGACGACGCAGCGCTCGACGACGGGCATCGCTCACGGAGGGGTTGGGCTCTCACGACGAATCGCTCGAGCGATGGAGAAGGAGCTCTGAGATCGCGGCGAGCGATCGATCGAGAGCGCGATGAGTCGGGGCGGCTCAGCCGTCGTTCCCTTCTTCGAGGTCGCGAATCAGGAGCCGGATGTCCTCGGCAGTGTTCATCCGACGGACCAAGCGGCAGAAGTCGCGGTCGCGGGCGAGGGCCGAGATCCCCTTGAGGATCTCCAGATGCTGGGCCGCCCGCTCGGTCGGTGAGAGGATCATGAACAAGGTATGGACCGGCTCACCGTCGATCGAGCTGAACTCGATGCCCGCTTCCGAGACGCCGATGGCGACCGTCGGGTCGGCTTCGATCTTGTCGCTCTTGATGTGGGGAATGGCCATCCCACGGCCAATCCCGGTACTTCCCAGCTTCTCGCGCTCCATGAACTGGTCGAGGAAGGCACTGACCTCGGACTCCGCGAAAGCACCGGCCGTGGAGACGGCGGCGAGCATCTCTCGAAGGGCGCCTACTTTCTCTCGACTCTCGAGCTGGAGGAAGACCGTCTGATCGGACAGGTACTCGGAAACAGCCATGATCTCTCGGCTCCGATCTCGGCTCAGCAGGTGGTGCGATGGCCCACCCAGAATGCTCGCTCCATTGCCCCCTGGCGGTCAGTCAACACCGAACGCTCCGGGCTGTCAACTGCCCGGACGCTCGGCGCTTCGGGGCCGGATCGGCGCTCATTCATCCTCGCTCGTCGGCGGCTCGATTCGCGACGCCTTCTCGGCCCGATGGTCGACGAGCTTTTCCTTGAACTTCTTGAGCTGGCGCTCCAGCTTCGACTCGGCGGCATCGACAGCAGCGAACATGTCCTCGTTGGAGTCCTTCGCGACCAAGGGCACCTTGTTGCCGACGTTGGCTTCCATCTCGACGATGTAGTTCGGCTTCTGGATGTCCACGACCACGTGCAGCGTCTCGATGCGGTCGTAGAACTTGAGCAGCTTGGAACCCTTCTCCTCCGCGTATCGCTTCAGCGCGTCCGGCACCTCGGTGTGTCGCACGGTCAGATCGAAGTTCAAGGGCTTCTCCTTGTTGCAGGAAGGCGGTGACCCGATCCGACGAAAGGGCGGCCAGGCCCGGCCGGACCGGAAGGCGCGAGGATTGTACCCTGCGGCTCGGAGGCGCGCAAACCACGGTAACGCCCACGACTTGCAAGCCTCTTCCCCTCTATCGACCATCCCCCCGATCCGCCTTCGGCCCATACCGCACTCGCCACAGATACAGCCCTTGAGGTGGCGCCGTCGCCGGGAGCCGCGCCCGATCTCGATGCGTCAACGCGGCCTTCAGATCAGCGGGATCCAGCTCCGAGCGTCCGACCGCCACTAGAGCCGCGACCATCGTGCGAACCATGTTGTAGAGGAACCCTTCGCCGGCGACGAAGACGAGCAGCTTCGTGCGTCGGGCGGGCCGAATCCGGATCGCCGTCACCCGGCGCACGTTGTCGGGCCGCTCGCCCGCCTTGGAGCTGAACGCCGAGAAGTCGTGTCGTCCGACGAGCTCTTTCGCGCCGGCTCGCATCGCCTCGATCGAGAGCGCCCCTGGCACATGCCAAACTCGGCCGCGATCGAACACCGACAGGCGGCGAGCCGTCTCGAGCGCGTAGAGATAACGCTTCCCGCGGGCGGAGAATCGCGCGTGAAAGCTGTCGGAAGCCCGGGCGACCTCGAGAACACGGATGTCGCGCGGAAGGCGAGCGTTGAGCGCCCGCTCGACGTCTCCGGCCTCCAGTCGGGTCACGAGCGCCAGGTGCGCGACCTGGCCGCACGCGTGAACTCCCGCGTCCGTGCGCCCCGAGCCCTGAACATCGACATCGCTCGAGGACAGTGGCCGGGCGGCATCGATCAGGCTTTGCTGGATCGAGGGCGCGTTGGGCTGGACCTGCCAGCCGCCGTACGCCGTGCCGTCGTACTCGACGACGAGACGGAACCGCTTCGCTTGGGCCCCGCTCGTCATCGGCGTCTCAGAACTGGCGGCGCTGACGCGAGGACGGGATGCGCAGCGCCTTGCGATACTTCGTGACCGTGCGCCGTGCGATGTTGAGACCCTGCTCCTGCAGCTTCTCGGCGATCTCCTCGTCCGAGAGTGGGCTCTCCTTGTTCTCTTGATCGACGATCTGCTGCACGCGCTGCTTCACGTCGAGTCTCGAGACCATGTCTCCATCGGCCGTCTCGGTACCACCGGTGAAGAAGAACTTCAGCGGATAGATACCGCGGTGGCACTGCACGTACTTCTCCGAGATGGCGCGCGAGACGGTGGAGACGTGGATGCCCAGCTCGTCGGCGACCTCCTGCATCTTGAGCGGATGGAGGTGCTGCGGACCGTGATCGAGGAAGTCGCGCTGACGTCGCACGATCGAGGAGACGACGCGGAAAAGCGTGTTCTGGCGCTGCTCGATCGCGTCGATCAGCCAGCGCGCCGACTCGATCTTGCGCTTGATGTACTCGCGCACCTTCGGGTCGTTCTTCTTCTCCTCGTACATCTTCCGGTAGCGCGGGCTGAGCCGCAGCTTGGGGTAGTAGTCGTCTTCGAGGCGGATCTCGTAGTTGCCATCGACGTACTCGAGGATGACATCCGGCCGCACGTAGGGCACCGGCGTCATGGTGAACTCGGCGCCCGGCCGGAAGTTCAGATGGCGGACACGGTCGATCAGCATCTTGATGACCTCGATGTCCTCCCCCATCTCCTTGGCGACCTTGGGGATCCGGTTCTTGCAGATGTCCTGGAAGTGACCCTCGATCAGGCGTCGGAGGAGCGACGCGTCCGGATCCGACTGGTTGATCTGCAAGGTCAGACACTCGGAGATGTCTCGAGCGCCGACGCCTCTGGGATCGAGGTTCTGCACCATGCGCAGAGCCTGCTCGGCCTCGGCGAGGGTGAAGAAGTTGGCTTCGAGATCGGACTCGAGGTCCTCGTCATCCTCGTCGACCTCGGCCAGATCGAGGGCGCCCACTTCCTCGGTGATCTCCTCGCTGGCGAGGACGTCCTCGTCTTCGTCCTCATCGAGCGTCGGGTCAGAGTCTGGCTCGAAGACGGGGCGGATTCGATGCGTGGATGGGGGCTGGCCATTCGTGAAGACCGGTCGACTCTGCGAGGACTCGTCCTCGCGAGGGCGCTCGGTGAAGACGCTGGGCGACGAGGTGCTCCCGTTGGGAGAGTCGCCGTGTGAGTGGCTTTCCCCGAGTGTGTCGCCGTGCGGGGAGCTATCGGGCCGAATGGGAGGCGGCGGTGGCGGCTCGGCGAGGTCGCGGCGCGCTTGGTCGAGCTCGAGCTGCTGCTGCAAGTTCACGAGCAGCTCTTCGAGGCCGACGCGCAAGAAGCCATTCTCGTCGAGGTTGTAGATGATCTGCTCGGCGAGGGCCTTCAGCCGAAAAGGAGCATCGGTGAGCCGAAGCTGCTGGTAAAGGTGGTCGTGCAGGGTCGCGGGCTTGGAGGTCGTGTTGTTCATCGCCTCCATCTTGCGATCCTTGTCGGGATCGCTGCTGCCGGCGCTGGGCCCCGGCCGGTAAGCCGAGTCGTTCCACTCCTCGATGTTCGAGAGGAGGCTCTCGAGGCGCTCGAACTCCTTGTCGCTCTCGGTGGCCGGCGGCTCGGGAAGGGGCTCTTCCTTCTCGGTCTCCCGGGTCTCTTGGACCTCGAGAACCTCGTTCTCCATGAGCTCCTGCTGAATCAGCTCTTGGAGATCGAGTGCTGGAAGCTGAAGGATCTCGATCGACTGGATGAGCTGCGGGGCCAGCTTCTGCTGGAGCTCCAGCCGGTGAGAGAGTGAGGTTTCGAGTCTCATGGTGTTGTGTGGCCCAAGCGGGTCATTCGATCTGGCTTTCGGGGGGATACCGTCGCGGCTGCGCGACGCCTACTGCTTCTTTTCGGCTGCCGACCCCAGAGACTCGACTCCGGAACTCGGCGTATTTTGATCCGGGTCCGGCCGAGACGGGCCCGGATCGGGCTCTTGGCCCGCGAATCGACGCCGCTCGCTGAGGGCATCCGAGAGGACGGCGGCGTTGGCGAACTCGATGCTGCCACCGGTCGGAATGCCACGAGCGAGTCGACTGACCTGTACGGAGAGACCCGACAGCTTCTCGGCGAGGAGGAGAGCCGTACCGTCTCCTTCGAGATCGGGATTGAGGGCGAGGATGACCTCGCGGATGCGACCGGCCCGGACTCGCTCGAGCAAGGGGTCGATCGTCAGGTGTTCCGGCTCGACGCCGTCGAGTGGCGCGAGCCGTCCGAGTAGGACGTGGTAGACGCCGGTGAACCGGCCAGTACGCTCGAAGGCGATGACGTCCTTCGGTTGCTCGACGACGCACAGGGTCGCCTGATCTCGCCGCTCGTCGGCACAGATCGGGCACGGGTCCTGCTCAGCGAGGTTGTAGCAGGTCGAGCAGTGGCGGACATTTTTCTTCACGTCTCGGATCGCATACGCCAATGCCATCGCCTGGTCGCGGTCGGCACGCAGGACGTAGTAGGCGAGTCGCTCGGCCGTCTTCGGACCGATGCCCGGCATGCGGGCGAACTCGGCCATCAGGCGCTCGACGCTTTCGGTGTATGCTCCCAAGCCGTCCCCGTCTTCCTCAGAGGAGTCCGCCGAGCGGTCCGGCCAAGCCGCCGGTCACCGCCTTCTTGGATTCCTCGGCCATCTCCTGGGCCTGCTTCACGGCGTCGCGTACGGCGACGAGCACCAGATCCTCGAGAGCTTCGACATCCTCGGGATCCACGGCTTCCTTGTCGATCTCGATCCCCTTCACTTGCAGCGTGCCGCTGACGTAGACCTTGACCAGGCCACCACTGGCCGTTCCCTCGACCACGCGGTCCTTGAGCTCGCTCTCGATGCGCTCGAGCTTGCGTTGCATGTCTTGGGCTTGCTTGAAGAGCTGTCCGAAATCCATCGTTCAAGACCTCTGTGATTCCCTCGAGCTGACCCCTCGCCACAGCGCTGCAGCGTGCTGGAGCACGCTGCCTTCGGGGCACCACCCTTCAATTTCGGCAGGAACGGCACTCAATTTGAGTAGCCGATTATAGCAACCGCCCCAGGACCCGGTAAGTAGGCGCTTGGTCGGTAAGTGATCAGTGGTCGATCGCCCCCCTGAAGTTCGGTGAGCCGGGACGACGACGGGAGCATTCGGGCCGCGCACCTCTCGCCTGAGCACCTCGCCGATTGGCACTCAGTCGTCCATCAGCTCGCCGTCGAGCGAGTCGATCACCTTCTTCGAGTACGCAGACTTCGGCTCGGGCGCCTTGCTCGGTCCCTGGTCGCCGTCGTCTCTTCGCGGACCGACGGCCGCACCGCGTCTTGGCTTCGCGGCCGGCCGGGCCGGCGGCACAGAAGGAGCCGGTGTGGCTTCACCGCTGGCGGACGCCTCGGCTTCGGCCTCGGCACCATCGAAGACCACTTTCAGGGGCTTGCCGAACACCGCCTGGACGCACTCATCGAGCTCGGCCGCATTCTGCTGGATCTGCGAGCGTTGGAAGCGGCCGTCACCCGGCAAGGTGAGCCGCAGTGAGCTGCCCTCGACGCCGGCGAAGGTCGCCGAGCGGAGCGCCACGTTGAGAGAGAGGCTCTTGCTCTGAACCAGATCGAGCAACTGGCTCCACGGGTCGTTCGCAGCAGCCGTCGGTACCGCTTTCTTCGGCTCGGCAGCGGGACGATGCTGTGCGGACGATTGAGGGCCGATGCGACGCGGCGGAGTCGAGGGCGACGGTGCCGCTGCTCGTGGCGCAGTACCGCCACCTGATTGGGCGGCACCGGAAGGCACCGACGGGAACGCGCCCGACTCCAGCTTGTCGAGAGCCGAGAGGATCTTCTCGAGCGGGATGATCTCGGGCTGGCTCGCCAGCTTCACGATCGCGGTCTCGAAGAACAGCCGGCCCTGACCGAAGCGCGTGGCGCGCTCACGCACGTCACTGAACGTGCGGATCCAGTAGAGGATCGTCGCGACGTCCAGTCGGGCGGCGACCTCTTCGAGCCGGGCTAGCCCTTCAGCAGTCTCCTCGATCAGTTTGCCGCCCTTGTCACCGCAGCTCGCCACGATCATCACGTCCCGCAATGTCTGGAGCAGGACATCGACGACGTCCGAGGTCTGTCGACCAGTGCCCAGCATCTCGTCGACACCGATCAACGCGCTGGCGACGTCACGCTCGAGGACGCGATCGACCAGATCGAGCAGCGCACCTCGAGAGACCAGCCCCAGGATCTCGCGCAGCGCCTCTTCGCTCGGCGCGTCCCCTTCGGCACCGCGGTAAGCGATCAACTGATCGAGGGCCGAGAGCGCATCTCGCAACCCACCCCTCGCCGAGCGCGCGATCGTCAGCAGCACGTCATCGTCGAGCGTCAGTCCCTCGAGCTCGGCGATCTCCCGCAGCCGCGCGGCGATGTCGGCTTCGGAGATCCGGCGGAACTCGAAGAACTGGCAACGCGACTTGATCGTGTCGGGCAGCTTCTGGGGCTCGGTCGTCGCGAAGAGGAACTTCACGTGACCGGGCGGCTCTTCGAGCGTCTTGAGCAGCGCGTTGAACGCCGCCGTCGTGAGCATGTGGACTTCGTCGATGATGTAGATCTTGTATCCACCGCGGGCGGAGACGTACTTCACGTTCTCGCGCAGATCGCGAATCTCGTCGACGCGGTTGTTCGACGCCCCGTCGATCTCGATGACGTCGATGTCGGTCCCCGCCGCAACGCCTCGGCACGAGTCGCATTCCCCGCAAGCCTCGATCGGCGAGCCGGCCTTGCAGTTGAGCACCGCCGCGAGGATGCGTGCCAGCGACGTCTTCCCCACTCCCCGAGGTCCCGAGAAGATGTAGGCGTGAGCGACGCGATCCTGCTCGATCGAGTTCTTCAGCGTCTGCGCGATGCGCTGCTGTCCGACCACATCGTCGAAGCGCTTGGGACGATACTTCCTGGCGAGGACGAGATAAGACACGGGATGCTCCGGAACGCGGTTGAGCCGGCGGCACCGGCATCGCCGGCGACGAGACTCACCAGGTTAGTGCCCCGGCGCGAGGGGGGCCAGAGGGTTCACCGGGTCACCCAGAGACCTCTACCGAATGAGCGTCGTCAGGAGCGCCTTCTGGGCGTGGAGACGGTTCTCGGCCTGCTGGTAGATGAGGGAGCGTGGGCCATCGAGCACCTCGTCGGTGACGGCGACGTTGCGGCGCACCGGCAAGGGATGCAGGAGCTGAGCGCCCGCGGTGTGCTGCATGAGCTGCTCGCTCAGGCACCAGCTCCGGTAGCGCTCCCGGAGCTCGATGTCGCGATCGGTCCCGTAGTGCGGGATCGAGGCCCAGCTATCGGCGTAGACGAAGCGCGCGCCCTCGAGCGCCTCGGGCAGGTCGTGGCAGATCTCGAGCCGGCCGCCCGACTCGTGGGCATTCGCTCGGCCCTGCTCGAGCACCTCGTCCGGCAACGGGTATCCCTCGGGGTGGGCGAGGGTGACGTTCAGGCCGAAGCGAGTCGCGGCGAGGAGCAGAGAGTTGGAGACGGCCATCGAGAGCGGGACGGGGTGAAAGGTCCAAGTCAGGGTGAGAGGCTTGCCTCGCAGGGAGCCCTCCATCTCACGCAGCGTCAACAAGTCGCCAAGGGCCTGGCAAGGATGCTCGGTGCAGGACTCGAGGTTGATGACGGGCACGTCCGCGTAACGGGCATAGGCGCGCAGAGTGCGATCGGCACGATCCTGCTCGAAGCTGCGCCACTGGGGAAAGCGCCGCACCGCGATGGCGTCGAGGTACCTCGACATCACCTTGGCGGCGTCCTTGACGTGCTCGGCGGCGATCCCGTCCATCGCGACGCCTTCCTCCGCCTCGGTCTGCCACAGGTCGAGGCCCACGCTGAGGTTGACGCTCTGCCCGCCGAGCTGCTCCATCGCGACCTCGAACGAGACTCGGGTCCGGAGGGACTTGTTGTAGAAGATCAGCCCGAGCGTCTTGCCGGTGAGCGGCAGCGACGCGTTGTTGCGGACCTTCATGCGTGCCGCCAAGGCGAGAAGGTTCTCGAGCTCTTCGGCCTGGAAGTCCTGGATCGAGAGAAAGTCTCGCTTGGGCACCGGCACCTCGGAGGGAAAGGAAAGGGAATCGCGATCCGCCGGACGTTACGGCAGGCGCCGATAAGCGTCAAGGCCCTGGCTGCCGGGCGTTTGCGTGTTCTCTGAGGTCTTTGGATTCCCAGTGGAGTCTCGTGTGAAAGTCACGTTGACACTCGGACGAGGCATCCGGTATAGTTCCCTCCCCTCGCGGGGCGACCCGTGAGATCGATGATGTGACGTGTGCCCATAGCTCAATTGGATAGAGCACCTGACTACGGATCAGGAGGTTGGGGGTTCGACTCCTCCTGGGCACACCACCACTTCCTTCCCGAGCGCCGCCGACGGGTCCCCTGGGCAGGAATGATGACCGGGATCTCTTACCTCCATCCCGAGCTCGGCGGCTTCGCCGACGAAGACTGGATGGCCCTGGCGCTCCGAGAAGCGATCACGGCCTTCGATGAGGACGAGGTCCCCGTCGGTGCGGTCGCGGTGCACGAAGGACGAGTGATCGCCCGGGCGTACAACCAGTGCGAGCGGCTGCGAGATCCGACCGCGCACGCCGAGATGCTGGTGATCACCCAAGCCGCCGAATCGCTCGGCTACCCGAGGCTCAACGACGTGACGGTCTTCGTCACCAAAGAGCCGTGCGTGATGTGCGCGGGCGCACTCGTCCATGCGCGCGTCCAGCGCGTCGTGATCGGGGCGCCCGACGTGAAGGTCGGCGCCTGTGGCACGGTGCTCGACGTGATCTCCCATCCCGCCCTCAATCACCGGATCGAGCTCGCCTGGGGCGTCCGCGAAGAGGAATGCCGGCAGCTCCTCCAGGAGTTCTTCCGGCGCCGCCGAAAAACGAAAAGTCCTGACGGGTAGAAAATCGACGAACGAGTCGCTAGTTTGTCCGACTCGCACTCGGGCCACGGCCCGGGACGTCCGACTCGAGCGTCGCTGAGACGACGACGTGGAGAGATGCCGGAGTGGTCGAACGGGGCGGTTTCGAAAACCGCTGTACCTTCACGGGTACCGGGGGTTCGAATCCCTCTCTCTCCGCCAACCATCCGGTCTCAGCGCGTTCGAAGGACGGTCCGCTTCGGGGGCTTCGCCCTCGGATCGACCGGTTCCAATGACGTCGTGACCGAGTGCACCAATACGGAGAGGTGTCCGAGTGGCCGAAGGAGCACGCTTGGAAAGCGTGTAGGTGGGCAACTGCCTCGCGGGTTCGAATCCCGCCCTCTCCGCCAATACTTCATCGAGATGACCGTGCTCCTTGTCTGAGCCTTTGCCTCTGCAATGGGGAGATGTGAATCTGGTCAGGCCCGGAAGGGAGCAGCCATAAGCATTCATCTCCATGTGCAGCCGGGCGGGGCTCGGCAAGGCGGCACGGTTCTTTTTTCGGTGAGGGACCGGTCGGGCTGGGAACGATCGCACCCGGCAGCATCGTGGCCAGGTGCTCAGGTGGCCACGTGCTCACGTGACACGAGCACGTGAACACACGAGCACTCACGCATGAGCGATGATCATCAGCGCTTTTGATCGTTGCTTCACGACCTCGAGGGCCCGCTCCATCGACTCGGGATCGAGGGCCGCGAAGCCCTCGTCGACGATCAAGAGATCCGCGTCCTGAAGCAGCGCTCTGAGGATGAACAGCCGGCTCTGCTCGCCGTGGCTGAGCTGCCATCCCGTCTCACCGATCGGCTGGAAGAGGCCGCTCGGCATTCGGTCGATCAGGTCGCCCAGGCCCAACGCCTCGCAGAGCTCACCGAGGAGCATGACGTCTTCCTCCGTCGGTGGCCACCTGCGCCCGAGCAGCGCGTTGAACGCGAACGATTCGAGCAGCACATGGTTCTCGTGGAACTGCGGCGAGAGCGCGACGCGGCGACGCCAAGGCTCCGAGCCCAAGGTCGATCGGTCGCCCCCTTGGAGGAGCAAGAGGCCCGAGCGCGGCGTCGCGCTGCCGTTCAGCAGCTTGGCGAAGGTCGACTTGCCGCTCCCCGAAGCGCTCTCGAGGAGGATGCGGTCACCCGCCGCGATCCGGCAGGACGCCCCCGCCAGAACCGGCTCGGGTGCCTGGTCGTACGCGAAGCTCACCTCATGCGCCGACAAGACCGTCTCGCCGCTTCCCCACCGCATCGTGGGCTCTCCCGTCTCGACCGGGCGAGCGGCCGCTCGCCAGAGAGGCTCGACCCGGCGCCAGGCATCCCGTGCGTTCGCCAGCGCCTCGAGGCCACCCGCCAGATGTCCCCAGGCGCGGTATGCCAGTAGGACGCCGCCCAAGCTGATCGCCCAGTCGACCACCGAGCCACTTCGGAAGACGAACGCCGGCGCCAGTGAGCAAAGCCCCGCGGCCAGCCAGCCCCTCGCCACGAAGACCTCGATCAGGGTGCTCAGCCGATCGATGCGCCGCGATTCGCGATGGTAGCTCTCGAATCGCGCGTCCTCTCGCGTGTGCCAGTCAGCGGGTCGCTCCTGAATGGCCCGAGTGCGATGACCGATCATCTTCTCGACGAGATCGTCGGTCATTGCGAGCCGCTCGTCCGACCAGACCTGACGCCTTGCCGCGTAACGCCTCCAGAGCTGCCAGGTGCCGAGGGCCCAGCACCCGAGCACGGCGAGCGGGAGACCGGGCGTGACCCCGAGGGAGAGGATCAGGCAAGCCGCAGCCAGCTCCAGGAGACCCTGAAACGTGCCCAAGCTTCCCTCGCTCACCGAGGCCTCGAGGTTCTCGGTCTCGAGGAGGCGGCCCATCCACTGGCCGACGCCGCGATGTCGAATCTCGGACGGCTCACTCTTCAGCACGCCGCGCAGCAGCCTTCTGCGAAGCCACGTGCCCAAGCGCCACGAGAGGGCCAGGCTGGCGAACACGCCGCACCCGCGCAGGACGATCAAGGTACACAGCAGTAGGCCCCAGGCGAACAGCCACCCGCGATCGATGCGTCCCTCCAGGACCTGCTCGCCGAGCAGGCCCCAGGACAGCACCCAGACTCCGATGAGCAGCACTTGCGAGACGAGCAGCATCGATGCCGAGCGACGGAGGCCGGACGTTCGCCAGATCGCGGCGCGCGGCGCGGTGACCGACTGCCGTAGCAGCACGACGCCCGAGAGGACATCGTGAGAGGCCAAGCCGTCTCGAAGGGCCGTCAGCGCTCGTCGTCGCCGCCGCTCCGAGAGGCCACTGCCCTCCAGTAAGGTCTCCAGCCCGACATCAGCATCCTCGGTCGGTGCGGGACGAAGCGCCTCGCGGACCTCGTCTCGACTCACCACCACTCGCTCGAGGCCGGGCGTCAGGATCTCGAGGCGCTTTCCCTGACAGCGCGAGATCCCCAGGACCGACTGACCGTCGGCCACGATGTGCAGCAAGGGAGGACCCGAATCGAGAAGCCGATCCAGCTCACCCAAGGAGAGAGCCACCGGCTCGGCCTCGAAGCCCGACGCCTCCACCCAGCGCATCAGCCCGGCCAGTACCTCCTCCCGGCCACACCCTATCGGCTCCCAGATCGAAGTCGACGCAACGTGATGCAGGCCGGCTCGCTCGGCCAGTGCCAATGCGAGCTCGGTTGAGCGCGCGATCGGCCAACGCAGCTCTCGAAGGCACTTCATGACTCGCCTCGCGGGATCTCGGTCAAGGTGCGGTCTTCGATGCGCCACCGCCGCCATTCGCTCTGCTCGAACAACGCCGAGTGCAGCCGCTTCTCCGCATCGAGGAGACGTGACAGGCGGGAGCCCGGGTCGACGCTCAACACCGCAGGGCGACCCTCCTCGACGAGTCGGCCGCCCTCGATGACGAGGACCCGGTCGAAGCGAGTGGCGAGCTCGATGTCGTGGGTGACGAAGAGGAGCGTCGCATCAGACCAGCGCGATCTCGCGGAGGCGAGCAGCTCACGGCGCTGATCGCGATCGAGGCCTCGGAACGGCTCGTCCAGCACGACCAGACGCGGGTTCTCGCGGGCGAGTGCTCGGGCGTGGCGCACCTTCTGTCCTTGGCCACCGGAGACGCAGCGGCCGCTCTCACCGAGCGAGGTCTGGAGCCCCTTCGGTAGGTGCTCGAGGACGGACAGGAGGCCCGAGGACTCCAGCACGTCGTCGAGCAACAGCCGCCCAGCGCGCGAGCCGTAGGAGAGGTTCTCGAGCAGAGACCGGTTCCAGAGCAGCACCGCGGGATCGACCCATGCGGTCTCGGAGCGCAGCGCGATCAGCCGATCCTCATCGAGCAGGTGGCCGTCGATCAGCAAGCGTCCCGCGTGACAGCGATGCCAGCCGAGGAGAGAGCCGACCAAAGACGACTTGCCCGCACCCGATCCGCCGACGATGGCGACATGCTCTCCCGAAGCGATCTCGAGGTCGACCGCTTCGAGGATCGTGTGTCCCGACGCTCGCACGGTCACTCCGTCGAAGCGGATGTGCACGCCGCCTTCTGAGCTGGCCTCGGCCGGTTCGGCGCCCTCGGCATGGCTCTCGACCGCCTCCGCCTCCGGAGCCGACAAGGGCTCGAAGAGCCGTCCCGCCAGATTGCGGTACAGGGGCAAGCTCCTCAGCCGAGCGGCCATCTCCTCACCGAGCACGGGCAGGCTCAACGCCCAATAAGCCAGCAAGAGCGCCCGGGTCGGATCGTTGCTCGACGCCGAGTACGAGGCGAGCAGCCCGAACGCGGCGCCGAATCCGGTGACCGCTTGGAGCACCTCGAGGCGTACGACCCACAGGACGCGCTCCCGGCACGAGGTCCACCACTCGGTCAAGAGCCCCTCTTGTTGACGGAGCATCGCACGCTCACCGGCGTGGGCGCGCACCGCCGTCGCGCCGAGCAACGAATCGAGGAGGAAGCGACTGAGGGCGCCATTGTGCGTGCGCAGCCTCAGGTCGATCTCGCCGAGCACCGGCAGGAACGACAGCGGCAGGCCGATCGCCAGCAGCGCGGCGACGAGCGCGATGAGCGCACCCGGTGGATGGATCCAAGCGATGGCCACCGCCGTGACGACGATGCTCACTCCGCTCCCGAGCAAGCTGGCGCTGACTCGAGGCAGTGCCCGGAGCGAGTGCAACGCGTGGCTGCGCTCCGCCATGTCGGAGATCGGTCGGCTGCGAAAGTACTGGTCGGCCAGGCGCGGGACCCTGTGTGCGATCGCCATCCGCAAGCGGAGCTCGAGCTGTCGTCCCAAGCTTCGAACGCCTCCCGCCACGCCCAGCTCGACGAGGGTCAACGCGACCCCGAACGAGATCAGCAAGCTCATCGCACTCAGGCGGTCCGTCACGCGCTCGAGCTCGATTCCGATCTCCAGCGCCCCGCGAAACAGCAAGGCCTCGATCACGACGACGATCGAGGCGAACACGATCATCGAAGCCAGAGAGAAGAGACCGAGCGCACCGAGACCCAAGAACCGGGTGAGCCCTCGAAGTGGCCGAGGCTCCGGCTCCGTGAGCGCGGCCGTCAGCTCCGGACAGAGCTCCTCCCGACGCTCCACGCCAGCAGCATGGGCTCCGCGTGCTCGCACGATAACGGCCCCACGCATCTCGACGCACTCACCGTCGATCGCCCGCGCGCTCCAGAATACATCGGGGATCTTCTCGGTCTCCGCGAGCAGGGCCCGCACGACGATGTGGGCCTCCGATCCACGACGAAGGCTCTTCGCCTCGACTAGAGACTCGGCGAGTCGGACCGCCGCTTCCAAAGCGGCAGCGTCGTCCAGCTCCTTCTCGAGGCGCTCGCTCGCACCCGCGCCCACCAGCTTCTTCAGCCTAAGTCGCAACGGCCGACGGAAGAGATCCGAATCCGCATAGACGCACCACTGCTCCTGCGAGACCGGATGCTCATGGACGTAGACCTGCTCGAGGAAGCGGTGCCGTGAGACCCACCGGCGACCCACGGCCGGATCCATGAGCTGAACCCACGGGCCGTGCGCCCTCCAGACCACCACGAAGTGGAGCAGTCCGTCACTCTGACGGATGACGACGATCGCCGGCAGGGACTCCGACTCTCTCATCAGGAGGTGATCGAGAGGAGCCATCACCTGGTCCGCTTCCAATCCGAGAGAGCGAGCGATGTCCTCGAGGGAGTCGATCGACGTCCCATCGACGTCAGTCCGACACGCCTCGCGCAGTCGGCCGTAGCTCGCGCTTCGGCCGTGACCTTCGAGCAGGCACTTGAGCGCGGCCGGACCGCAGTCCATCGCCGAGGTCTGAACCACCTCGGGCGCGAGCCATCGTCGCCGGCTCATCGCGCGTCCTCCTCGAGACCACTCGTCGTCAGGAGGCGTCCGATCCTGCGGATGACCAGCTCGAACGGCGCGAGTCGCTCCACCTCGACCTCGACGGTGCAGGGCAACCCGTGCTGCAACGGGATCTGCGTCACCGTGCTCGGCTCGATCGCGATCTCGGCCCGGAGCTTCCCGTCACTCGACTCGGCCGCCATGCGGACCACTCGGGCGGGAATCGTCCCGAAGCGCGTCCAAGGAAAACCGCTCGATCTCAAGCGCACCGCCTGTCCGGGACGCACGCGACCGAGCGCCGTGCTCGGGAACCAGGCCACCACCCGAGGCTCTCCCGGTGGCACGATCGCCCCCAGCCGGCCGCCCGCCTCGACCATGGCGCCGACGGGACCTTCCTTCGCCTCCTCGATACGCCCGTCGATCGCCGCCCGAACGGCATGGAGCTCGACCGCGACCTCGAGTCGCCGGCGGGCCGCTTCCGCTGTCCGAGCCTCGCCTTCGAGCACGGTGGCTTCTCGCCGGAGCTCGGCGAGCCGCACCTCGCGGTCGCGCTCCACGACCGAGCGGTCTTGCCGAACCCGAAGCACCGAGGACTCTCTCGAGGCGAGGGCCGCTCGCGCGGCGGCGAGCTCGGCTCTTTTGTTCACGAGCGACTCCCTAGCCACGGCGTTCTGGGCGAGGCGCTCCAGGACTTCGAGCTCATGCTCGACGGTCTCGAGGCCTTGCCGCGCCTCGGCCACGCTCGCCTCGGCCTCCGCCAGAGCCGCTCGCGTCGCCTCTCGCTCAGCCGAAGCACTCGACTCCTCGGCCCGCATCTGAGTCTCGAGAGCCTCCAACCGGCGCTCGCGATCTTCAAGGTTCACCCTCGCCTCTTCGAGAGACAGACGCGCGAGCCGATCGTCGAGCTGCACGAGCACGTCTCCCGTCCGGACCCTCGCGCCGAGTGACAGCCTACTCGCCACGATCGTGCCGGCGACCGATGCGACGATCGGATGCGAGGCCTGTTCGACTTCCAAGCGGCCTCGATCGGTGACGAGATGCACGGGTATCTCGGCCCAGAAGAACCAGACGAGCCAGCCGGCGAGGAGAGTCGTAGCGGCGAGAGAGAAAAGCGTGCGCCGTCGACCGTGACCGGCGTCGAGGCTTCGAAGAGTGCGTGAGAACGTCGCGGACATCGTGCTCCACCGAGTGTGATTCAAGAGAGCTCCCCTCTCTCTCAGCGCGACGATGGAGGAGAAATGGCGCATGAATCCGGGTGCGGATCCTCAGCCGGTCGGGCTTTCCCTTTTTTTTGAAGACCTTGGACAGAAGCGAGCCGGTTCCGCGCTGACAGGGGCGAGCGGTCGATCGAGACCGCACGATTCACTTTGTCCCCCCATCTGAAGAGAAACCATGAAGACCTCCTCCTCCCGTCAAGTCCGGGGCCCGAAGACCACCCCGCCGTCCGCACTCACGACCCGGACCTCGCTCCGCGCCGGCGGCATCCGCATGAACCACAACGATGTCGTCGTTCGCACTGGCCTCCGCGCCGGCGGCATGCGGCTCAATCACAACGAAATCGTCGTTCGCACTGGCCTCCGCGCCGGTGGATTCCGCTTCAATGACAACCAGCCGGTCCTCTCGATTCGGTCGAGCGTCAAGGCCGGTGGCTATCGTTGGAATGCCAGCGAGTCGCCCGTCGTCGTTCGGGCAGCCGGCGATCACAAGAACGACGAGCTCGCGATTCGCGTCCGGTCGAGCGTCAAGGCCGGCGGCCTTCGTTGGAATGCCAACGAGTCGGTCCAAATGGTCTGAGCTGCCCCATGGACCGCATCGATTACGCCTGTGCGCTTCACGACCTCGCCGTGGACCATCTGGCTCGCGGTGACGCCGATGAGGCACGAGGCCCTCTGCAAGTGGCCATCGAGATCCTTCGGGCCGAGCTCGGCGACGATCATCCCGACGTCGCGAACGTGCTCGGCACCGAAGGAGATCTTCTCGAGTATCTCGGTGATCTCTCAGGAGCGCTTCTCGTCCGACGTCGCGCCCTCGAGATCATCGAGTCGGCGCGCAAAAAGTTCACAGGGCACGACGTGATCGATCGAATCTGGGTGCAGTCGATGCGACGACTGGCCGGCACCGTCCGCTCGTCGGGCGCTTACGAGGAGGCGGAGGCGCTCTACCGGCGCGTCTCCGCCTTCTGTGAGTCGCGATTCGGCACCCACGACCCGGAGCTCGGCGCGATCCTCAACGATCAGGGTGTGCTGTACAAGTTCATGGGCCGCTACGACGAGGCGCGGCGCGTGTACTCGCGCGCGAAGGACCTTTTACTCGCGCAATCGGGCACCGCCAATCGCGACCTGGCGAGCCTGTATCACAACCTCGGAGGCATCGAGCACGCGGCCGGTCGTTTCGCGGCAGGTGAGCCCTGGGCGCGTGAGGCGGTCCGGATTCGCGAAGCCGCTTGCGGCCCCGATCACCCCGAGGTCGCGGCGGATCTCGGGGCCTTGGCGGCGATCGTCGCGGGTCTCGGCCGATACGACGAAGCCGAGGCCCTCTATCTCCGGGCGCGGGACATCTTCGAGCGCACGATCGGCTCCGGTCACTACGAGGTCGGAGTCACGCTCGCCAACCTGGCACACCTCGCGCAATCGAAGGGAGAGATGGAGCTCGCCGAGACGCGGTACCTCGAAGCGATCATGATCAAGTGCGAAGCGCTGGGCGAGCGACACCCCGACGTCGCGCTGACTCGGAACAACTTCGCTTCGTTGCTCGTGGTCCTCGGACGCCCGGCCGACGCGAGAGTGCAATTCGCGACCGCCCTCGAGATCTTCGAAGCGACCGTCGCTGCCGATCACCCCCACCGCCGGATCTGCCAGGAGAACCTCACTCGGATCCCTTGTTGACGACGCCCGCTACCCGAGCGATCCTTTGAGTATTTGAGCATTCACGCGGAGGCCCCGTCAGCGAAGCGACTCGAGGCGCTGCTGGACCTCGGCGGCCTTCTCCGCGCTTCCGCGTTGCTGATAGAGCTGCTGAAGGAGCTGCAAGATCTCGACCAGCGCCGGTCGCGGCGGATCCTCGAGGGCATCGAGGAGCGCGAGGTAACCTTCAGCCGCTGCTTCGGCTTCCGGGAAGCGACCGCACTGGGCTTCGAGGAAGGTGAGGTTGATCGCCGACTCCAGAGTGTCGGGATGATCCGGGCCCAGGATCTCGAGCCGAGCGTCGTAGGCCTTCCGGATCTTGCGTGCCGCTTCCTCGGCATCGCCCTCCAAGAAGGTCACGGCCGCGATCGTGTTGAGTGAGCGGAGGCTGTCGGCGGTCTCTTGGCCGCCGTGGAACTCGAGCTGCTCTTGGTAGAGCTCCTGCTCCAGCCCCAGGGCACGAGCGTTGTCGCCACGGGCGACCAGGATGCCGATCCAGTTGTGGCGCGCCGCGAAGGAGTACGGGTGGGTCTCCCCGAAGACCTTCTCGTTGAGTCGAATGCTCTCCATGAGGAGCGGCTCGGCCTCATCCAAGCGACCCAGCTCCTTCAACCCCTGGGCGTAGTTGGCCATCGAGAACAACGTCTCGGGATCTTCGGGGCCGAGGGTCCTCTCTCGGAGCTCGAGCGCCTGCTCGATCATCTGGACGCCCGCTTCGAGCTCGCCGGCGCTCATCAGCGCCAAGGCCTGGTTGTGAAGGATCGTCAGGGTGATCGGGTGCTCATCGCCGAGCGAGCGCCGGCAGAGCGCCTCCAGCTCGGGAAACTGCTCCAAGGCCTTCTCGAAGCGACCTTCATGCGCCAGGAGCTGCGCGTAGTTCGAACGCTGCTGAAGCGTCCTCTCGTCCAAGTCCCCAAAGGCGAGCCGTGCTCTCTCGATCGATTGCTCCCCCGCCTGCTCGGCGAGCTCCCATTGCCCGACCTGCGCGAGCACGAAGGTCAGCACCTCGAGCGTCGTCACGATGTCGCCGTCAGTCGACGCGTGACCCTCCTGCAGCTCCCGCGCGCGCTCGAGCTGCTCGCGCGCCGAAGCGTAGATTCCGAGCGATGCGTACGAGCTGCCGATGGTCTGCCGGAGTGCCGCCTCGACGAGCGGCATATCGGGAAACGCCCCTTCGATCTCCTCGGCAGAGCGATCGAGGATCTGGGCCACGCGGACCTTCGAGCCGTCTTCTCCCGGTCGGACCGATGAGAGCATCCGATCCAGGAAGTCGTTGATGCGCGTGGCCTTCTCGCGCTCGCGCTCTGCCCGGTCTCGCTCGTCCACGGCCCGGCGCTCGGAATCTTCAGCCGCGTCACGGGCCTCCGTCGCCAAGCGCTCCTGCCGCCGCGCTTCGCGCTCTTGCGCTCGCGACTCGGTCAAGGCCTTCTGGACCTCGGCATTGGCCCGGCGTTGCTGCAGCCAGAGCGCGGTCGGGGCCCCGAAGAACAGCAGCAAGCTCAAGGCGACCACCGTCGTCGCGGCACGATGTCGCCGCACGAAGCGCGTGACCCGCACCCACGTCGTGGCCGCCCGCGCGTGGACCGGTCGGAACTCGAGGAAGCGACGGAGATCTGCCGCGAGCTCCGCCGTCGAGCCATAGCGCCGTGAGAGATCCCGCTCGATCGCCGCGAGGCAAACGGTCTCGAGGTCGCGCGGAACCTGTGAGTTGAGCCGACGCGGCGCCTGTGGCTGCTGGGTCTGAATGCGTCGTAGCAGCTCTTGCGAGCTCGGCGCCCGGAACGGGAGCTGGAGCGTCAGGAGCTCGAAGAGCGTCACACCGAGCGAGTACACGTCGGCGCGCGCGTCGATCTGATCGGTCCGGCCGGCCGCCTGCTCGGGTGCGACGTAGCTGGGAGTCCCCATGAACTCGCCGGAGACCGTCAAGCTCTGATCGTCGTCGGTGCGGGCGAGCCCGAAGTCGAAGAGCAGGGCACGGCCGTCGTGTCGGATCAGGATGTTCGAAGGCTTCACGTCCCGAGATCGGAAGAG
>JAVJTD010000332.1:0-11628 GCA_040219065.1 Planctomycetota bacterium | reverse complement strand
CCACCAGCGCCGCGCCGGCCCAGCTCTTCGACCTGAGAATGCCGATGAACCAGTTCGATCGGTCGGAGCAGCTCCAGCACATCGGCTGCATGGACATCCTGATCTCGAGAGACTTCGCTCTGAAGATCCAGAGGCCCGAGCTCGAGGGCGAGCTGATCGGGATCATGACGCTGGTCGCCGAGACCGCGTTGTGGCAGGCCGGTGACGACGACGACTGGCGAGACCCGCTCGAAGACGGCTTCGTCGATCTGGAGCTGACCAATATCGGCCTTTTGACCGCATTGGGTCGCGAAGGCAGCTTCCCGAATGGGGTCAATGGACTCTCGATGTCGACCACGATCTGCAATGTCGGCACGAAGGACGCCGAGTGGTTCGCGCCGATGGACACGCGTCATCCGATGATCGTCATGAACGTCTTTCGCATCGAGGAAGGGCGCTTCGAGCACATCGGCGTGTCCGGGGTCAAGCACGGCTTCTTCGCCACGAACCAGTCCTGCGGCCCCTGCGATCATCCGGGCACGAGCTCCCTCCTGGGGCCGAATTGCTCGGACACCTACGGCGTCGGCAACAATGGCGATCGCAACTGGCTGGGCCCCCGGTCGGAGGTGAGTGCCTTCAAGGGCACCTGGCAATGCGAGGGCTCGTTCTTCTCCGGCGGCAAGCCGGACTGTCAGCGGCGTAACAACGGTGACGTCGACGGCCCCGTGGAGCTCCGAATCGCCGTCCTCGACCAGGACCTGAACCGCCCCGGCGCCACGTTCCTGTACGAGGCCTACTACATCGACCACGAGGACGACCTGCGCGCGAACAACATCGTTCACAAGTTCGTGCGCCCCACCTTCCGCAGCACGGATCAGACCTGGCGCTTCACCGACGACTCCGGCCTCATCGGCGGCCCCGCGATCCGGAGCTTCGGCGAGAAGCAGTCGCTCGCAATGCCGCTCGACATCGGCGACGTGCACATGTCGGTGCAGACGACCGAGCTGCCGAACGGCAACTATCGCTACGACTATGCCGTCTTCAACTTCGACCTCGACCCGGGGCTGAAGCACTTGTCGATCCCGGTCCGCGGCGCCGGTGTCCGAGCCTTCGGCTTCCACGACACCGATCAGGATGCGGGCAACGACTGGACCGCCTCCATCGAGAACGGCGTCCTGAGCTGGACCTCGCCGCCGAAGCCGAACCTGAACCTCCTCACCTACGCGACGGCATTCAGCTTCTGGATCGAGGCCGAAGCTGCACCCGAGGATGTCCAGGTCGACCTGGGCGTCTACTTCAACAGCCCTGGTGTCCTCCGCGCCGACACCCTCGGCCCGAAGAACATCGAGATCGGCGTCCTGCCCAAGACCGCGCCCCCGCGCAAGACAAGCGGCGGCTGAGACAGCCTGACCGGGACGTGAGCTTCAGCCGCCTCCCGGCCACCGCGTTGGCACCTCTGCCCATCCACCACCTCACCACCGTGTGCGCTTGATGGCATCCAGAGCGCTTGCTAGCATGCCCAGCCTGGGAAGGCGGTGGAGAGAGCGGGCGGGAACATCGAAGAGCGTACCGGCGCTATGGATCGAGAATCGGAAGCGCAGAAGAGCCTTCAAGATTCACTGAGTGGCGATCGCAAGGCACAGGCGCGACTCGCGTCTCTGCTCTACGACGACCTTCGTCAGATGGCGACGGCGCGCATGCGCTCCGAAGGGGCGCATCACACCCTGCAGCCGACCGCCTTGGTCCATGAGGCCTTTCTCCGCCTCATCTCCCAGGACCGTGTGGATTGGCAGGGACGCACGCACTTCCTCGCGGTCGCGGCCACGACGATGCGCCGGGTCCTCGTCGACCATGCCCGATCCCGAGGGGCCAAGAAACGAGGCGGTGCCCAACGCCGCCGGGAGCTCGATCCCGATCAGCCTGCGGATTGGCAGGACCCCACCGAGCTGATCGCCCTCGATGAGGCCCTCGAGGAGCTAGCGAAGAAGCAGCCCAGGCAAGCGCGCGTCATCGAGCTGCGCTTCTTCGGAGGCCTGAGCCTCGAGGAGACGGCCGAGATACTGGAGGTGAGCCGGGACACCATCAAGCTCGATTGGCGATTCGCCCGGGCCTGGCTCAATCGCTCACTCGGAGATCGGGACACGGATCGATGACGGGCCCTGAGCCCGATCTGTTCGAGCTCTTCCAGAAGGCTTGCGAGCTCGAGCCCGAAGCGCAGAAGCGGTTCCTGGTCGAGCTCGCCCAAACGCACCCGGAGATCGCCCGAGAGGTTCGGGAGCTACTCGACGCCGACGAGAAGCAAGGCAAGCTTCCAAAGGAGCCGAGCCTCGGTCCCATCCCGACCGCCTCGGTGGAAGACGCGCTCGGAGCGCCCGTGACCTCCGATGCGGAGGCGACGCTGCAGTCCCTCCGGAACGAGACGGCGCGCGCCGACCGTTACGAGTCCGGCGTCGAGGTCGGACGCGGGGCGATGGGCCTCGTCAGGAAGAGCTGGGACTGTGTCCTGCGCCGAGAGCTCGCCCTCAAGTCGCTCCGCCGGCGCGACTCCCAGGGCACCGGACCACCCGTGCAAGCTCTGGAGCGATTCCTCCAGGAAGCTCGCATCACCGCGAGCCTTGAGCACCCGGGCATCGTTCCGGTTCACGACCTGGGCATCGACTCCAACGGCCAAGTCTTCTTCGCCATGCGCTACGTCGACGGGCTCGACCTGGAGTCCGTCTTCCGGCTCGCCCGAGACGGCTCGGCCGACTGGCCACGCACTCGCCTCTTGGGCTTGCTCCAGCGCGTCTGCGAGGCGATGAGCTTTGCGCACGCTCGCGGTGTGCTCCATCGCGACCTCAAGCCGACCAACATCATGGTCGGACGCTTCGGCGAGGTCTACGTCATGGATTGGGGCGTCGCCAAGGTCCCTCACGAAGAGACGTGTGACGTCCGCGTGGCTCCCGAAGCGATCTCCGATGATCACGACGCTCAGGACTCGCCGCTGATATCGCGGTCGGGCACCATCATCGGGACACCGGCCTACATGCCTCCCGAGCAAGCCACGGGCGATCGCGACGATCTGGGACCCCACTCGGACGTGTACTCGGTCGGTGCGATCCTGTATCAGCTCTTGACCGGCCGAATGCCCTACCTCTCGCCCGATCGCCCGATCTCGACCCATGCCATGCTCGAGAAGCTCATGTCGGGTCCCCCGGTGCCGATCTCCCGGCTAGCACCCGAGGCTCCCGCGGAGCTGATCGCCATCTGCGAGCGAGCCATGGCGCGTGATCCGTCCGATCGCTACCCCGAGATGGGCGCCATGGCCGAGGACCTGCGCGCGTTCCTCGAGCAGCGCGTCGTCTCCGCCTACGAGGCAGGCGCCTGGGCCGAAGCGAAGAAGTGGGTCCTCCGCAACCGCTCCATCGCGGTGCTCGGTTCCCTGCTCCTGACGAGTGTGCTCGCCGGATTGGGTGCGTCCTCCTACATCGAGTCCCGCGCCGCCGAGACGCTCAGCCAGAAGAACGACACCCTGGCCGAGCAACGCGATCGGGCGGCGCGTGAGCGCGACAAGGCAACGGCCATCCAGAGCTTCGTCGTCGACATGCTGTCCTCGGCCAATCCCTCCAAAGGCAACCGGGCCGACATCATGGTGCGAGACGTCCTGGCCCAGATGGAACAGGAGGTCGAGCTCATCGAGCAGCCCGAGGTCGGCGCCGAGCTGCATCTCGTCTTCGCGAATGCCTACCGAGGCCTGGACCTGATGGAGGCATCGGTCCGTCACCGCCGCCGGGCCCTCGAGCTCTATCGCGGCCTATTGCCCGAGGACGACGCCTTGCTGGCGCGACTGATGATCGAGGTGGCCGACGGCGGCGCGACCCTCGAGCGAGCCGAAGACGAGCTCGAGGCGGACCTTCGGCTCGTCAATGAGGGAATCGCCATCGCCGAGCGCCTCGGCGGGGAGCTCTCCGAATTGGTCGTCGAAGGAGTCGGGACCCGGGCCGCGCTGATGGCCCGGCTGGGGGTGACCATCGACTCGGACATCCAAAAGACCTTCGAGGCCGGGGTCGATCTGGTCTACGGGGTCAATTACGGACGGATCCCGAAGGACGAGATTCGGGAATGGCTGAGCACATTGCCCGGACGGGTCGCCCGGGCGTGGGAGGCGGGCCGATTGGACGAGGTCTCCCTCATCATGCGAGACCGGACCCAAGGCACGATCGACGACCCATTCTGGGGACCGCAAGTTCCGACGTGCTTCATGCGCTACGCCGACTGGCTCGAGCTGCAGGACCTGGACTCTGCTGCCGCCGGCGTCCGGTACGAGGCGTACCGCGTTGCCGAAGACGTCTGGGAAGAGAACTCACTGTCCTTGGCCGATTGGCGATTGGAAGAGTCGCGAACCGCGCTCGAGCAAGGGCGATTGGACGAGGCCGAGAGGTTGGGTCGCCAGGCTCATGAGGCGCTGCTCGCCCACTTCGGCCCGAGTGAGCCGAAGACGATCGACGCCATCGTTCAACTGGCCGACATCCAAGCCGAGCATGGCGACCTGCCCGGTGCTCGTGAAACGCTGGAGACGGGTCTGAAGATCGCCCGAGACGATCTCCCCAGCTCGCACCCCGCCGTCGGTCGACTCGTCCAAGAGACCGCCCGCCGACTCATCGACACCGGGGAGCTCGAGGCCGCCCGTGACCTGCTCCTGCCGCCGCTCATGGACCGGTTGGCCCGACGGCGCGGCCGCGCCTCACTGGAGATCTCCTCTCTCCGTCTCGCACTCGCCCGCGCCCACCTCGGACTCGATGAGACCACCGACGCCGAGACCCACCTGCTCGCCGTCTTGGACTGGGCCGAATCAGTCGACGACGACGAAGGAGCCGACCTCCGCTCTCGAGCCGGTGAGCTGCTCGAAGAGCTCTACCGAGATCGCGGCGAGAGCGAGAAGCTAAAGGCGCTACAAGAGCGGCTTCAGAAGCGATGAACACGAAGACTCCGAGGCTCGCACCGGGTTGCTTTGAGTATTTGAAGCTTCTCCAAGATGCCTCGAAGGCGGCTTCCTGATCTTCGAGGTCCGAAGGCTCGGCCCTTCGGGCCGGAGTTTGGCCATTTGGAAGCCATCGCCCAGGCCGAAGGCCTGGGTGCCCAGGGCCGAAGGCCCTGGGACCGAAGGGCCCCGGCAGATGGCAGCCCAGGGACGACCTTGCGATGCTGAGAACGCTCGGGCACAATCCCACGATTGGAAGCAGCGAAGACTGGCGACTGCTATTGACGGAGAGCCGCGATTGCCCGATGGACCGTCCCGCTCGGGATGGAGCGAACGGTCGAGCGCCGTCTTGCATCCAGGTCAATGGAGGTGTCCCTCCCACGGGAGCGTGGCTTCGCGCAGATCTCGAAGCCCCGGTCCTGGCGAGCTTCATCACGGTGGCGATGCTCGCAGGGACTCGAGAATCGAGAAAGGAGGATCCTTCATGTCCTTGTTGACGGTGCCCGACCTACGCGAGCTGATCCAAAGAAAGCCTCAGGGCCCTTGCGTTTCCCTGTATCAACCGACGACTCGCACGCCCTCCGGCTCCGAGGAAGCGCGCATCCGCTTCGACAACCTGATCCGCCGAGCCGGTGAGCTGCTCGAGAAGCGTCCCGCGCGGGAGGTGGGTCCGCTGCTCGATCAGATCTCGGCGCTGTCCTCGAAGGAGTTCTGGAACCACCAGCTCGAAGGGCTGGCGGTCTTCGGCTCGGCCGAAGGGGTCCGCGAGTACCGGCTCCCCCACACCCTGCCCGAGCTCGTCGTCGTCGCCGACAGCTTCCACGTCCGTCCGTTGCTCCGGAGCCTCCAAGCCGATCGGCAGTATTTCCTCCTCGAACTGAGCGAGAAGCACACCCGCTTCTGCCGTGGCAGCGCCCACGGCCTGCGAGCCGAGGACATCCCGGGGCTGCCGGCCTCGTTGGTGGATGCGCTCGGTCCCGAGCGCGGCGAGCCCCAGCTCCAGCAGCACACCGGTGGACGCTCCGTCACCGCCGGAGAGAACACGGTCGGCGAAGGGACGGTGTTCCATGGACACGAAGCGGACCTGCCGAGTGAAGAGGACGTGCTCCGTTACCTCCGCGCTGTCGACGCCGCTCTGTTCGACACCCTCCACGAGGAGAAAGTGCCGCTCATCCTCTGCTGTCCCGAGCGATACCATCCCGCCTTCCGATCGGTGGCCCGCTATCCCCACCTGATGGAAGAGGGCATTCGCGGAAACTTCGAGACGGCCCACACCGATGAGCTACACGAGCGCGCCTGGCCGATCGTGGAGAAGACGCTCTCGACCTCCCGCGATCTCGCCTTGGAGAAGTACGGCAATCGGATCTCGAAGGGCCGCTCGAGCGACGAGCTGGGCGCCGTCGCGCGCGCGACCATCGAAGGACGCATCGACACCTTGCTGCTGGCCGAAGGTCGCCACGAGTGGGGTGACTTGGATCGCCAGAGCGGCGAGATCCGGTTGCGCGACGAGCAGCGAGACGATCACGACGACGACATCCTCGACGACCTGGCCGAGATGGTGATCTTACGCGGCGGAGAGGTCTTCACTCTCGAGCCGTCGGCGATGCCGAGCAAGTCACCCGTCGCCGCCACCTTCCGCTGGTGAGGCGCACGAAGCAGTGTGCACGGAGTTGAACCGATAGTCGGCTTGTGTCAGGCTTCGCCCGGGCGGCCGCGCCGGGGCCGATGGTTGGACGATGTCCCTCTCGAAGAAGCCATCCATGAGTCGAGACCCGCAAGTATCCCCCAAGTATGGCTGTCAATTGACCGATGCGCAGCGCAAGGTGCTCGCCGATCTGCGCCCGGACCTCGCCGAGCGGCTGAAGCTCGAAGAGCGGGGCGGCCGAAAGATTCTTCTCACGCGGGAGGAGCTCACGTCGATCCGTGACATGGCCCGAGCCAGGATGACGCAAGCGGCCAGCGGCATGATCCGAAACTCACTCCGCCACCTCGCCGACGCAGCGGAGCGAACGCTCGAGGACTCCCAGGGCATCGGCGCGATCCCGCGCGGGAGGCGCATCTATCAGTTCCGCGTCTCGCTGGAGACGCCGAAGCGGATCATTTGGCGGCGCTTTCAGACTCGGAGCTGCAGCCTCGACCGCTTGCATGCCTACATCCAGACGGCCATGGGCTGGACCAACTCCCACCTGCACGAGTTCTGGATCTCGGAAGAGCAGTATGGGGACCCCATGCTCCTCGATGTCGCCGAGCCATTCACCGGCCACGATTCGCTCGAGACGAAGATCGAGGCGATCGTCCCCGAGGACGGAAGCCGATTCCGGTTCGCTTACCACTACGACTTCGGAGACGACTGGCGGCACGAGGTGCTCTTCGAAGGTTGCCTCGGCGCCGAGGCGGGCCAACGCTATCCGATCTGCCTCGAGGGCGAGTACGCCTGTCCACCCGAGGACGTCGGTGGCGTGCAGAGCTACGAGCGATACCTCGAAGCCCTGGCCGACCGAGACCATCCCGAGCATCGGTACTTCTACGATTGGAGAGGTCGCTTCGACCCCAACGCCTTCGACGCCGAAGCCACCACCAAAGCCATGCGCCGCGGCTTGCCAGCCTGGCGGTGAGACGGCGACGGCGACTTCGGGGTCACTTGCCTCGAACGCTCTCCCCCGGCTCGATCGCCCACTCCGCATCCGATCGACTCGACTCGATGAGGAGCGCGTAGTCGCCGGCTGGAAGGGTCTCGACGGGAATTCGCAGCTCCTGCTGCGCCAAGCCCGCCTCGGAGCCTGCGGATCGCGTCGAGAAAGCCCCCCAGACGGGCTCTCCGTTCGCGGCCCGAAGCGACACCTGGAACCGATCGGGCGCCCTCGACGAGACCCGAGCCTGGCGAGCTCCTCCGCCGGGAATGCGGAAGCGGAGCAGCGTCGCGAATCGGCCGGCGACCTCCTCGTCAATCGAAGCCGTGTGCACTCGGGCGCGCAGCGGACCAAGCGGCGGTGGCCGTCCGAGGAGGGTCGGCGGCAACGGGCCGGAAGTCCTCGATCCTGTATTCGAGATCCTTCAATCAGGCCCAAGGCAGGATCAAACCGGGGGAACGGCAATCCTGAGCGTTATTGCCCACTCGGATCCAGGTAGATTCCAGCAGCTCGATACTTGCTTTCTCTCGATCAGGAGCACTCTTCATGGCTCGTTCTTCCGACCCGACCGAGGCGATCCGTTTGGCGGCCGAGAGCCAGTCGGACGTCGTCGTCGGCACCTCCTGCAATCAATCCTCCTTCAAGGTCGGCAGCAAAGCGTTCCTGTACATCGGCCCCGGGGCCAAGGGTCCAGGATTCAAGGCGATGTTCAAGCTCGAGCGCTCCCTCCCCCAAGCAAGTGAGCGGGCGGCCCAGGAACCCGATCGCTTCCAGGTCGGAGCCCAAGGCTGGGTCACGACCCGCTTCACGGCCGAGAAGGCGCTCCCCAAATCGATCTGGGAAAGGTGGCTGAAGGAATCCTACGCCCTTGCCGCAAGCGACCCCAAGAAGCGCTCACCGGCCTCGAAGAAGAAGCCGGCAACGAAGCGCTGACGGGCAAGCTCGTCAGCCCTGTGGCACTTCACACTTCCATTCGATCAACCGAGAAAGCGAGGACGAACGATGGGTCGACACAGCAAAGAGCAAACGGGCCGCTACGTCGTCGCCGGGAGGCAAGTCGTGTGCCCTCATTGTGGCCACGACGAGTTCGAGGCGAGCAAGAGCCAGCTCAACACGGCAGGGATGAGCTTCCTGGGACTCGATTGGGCGAACAAGTCGGCCCACATTCTGATCTGCACCGCGTGCAGCCGGATCGAGTGGTTCGGTCAGGCTCCCGAGGAGGAGTGAGCTACCTTCATTCAGTCGACTCCTCGCTTCGTGCGATGTAAGGTCGACTCATCGTCATGCAAGATCGACGACCTCGCCGATGGCATCATGGGCCGACTTCAGGAGACCGAGAATGAACGATGTATTCGCTGAGGTGATCGAACGATGCCATGCGGCGCTGGAGGCTGCCGATCCCCAGGGCGCGGTGGCGGACATCTTGTTGGAAGCCGCGAAGGACCCGAAGCTCACTCAGGCCATCGCCAAGCGGACCGATTTTGCCAGCCTCGCGGACTTGGCCATTCATCGGAGCGAGCGTCTCACCCTCCTCGCGGGCGCGCTGCCACCCGGCTTCAGCGCCGCCCCACACAACCACAATCTCTGGTCGGTGGTGAGCGTGTGTGCCGGTCGAGAGGACAATCGGTTCTTCGAGCGGGACAGCGCCGGGCTGAAGCCGACCGGTGAAGCCTCCGTGATCGCGCCCGGCGTGCTGGCGAATGCCGCCGACGTCATTCACGCGATCCACAACCCGCTCGACTCGCCGCTCCTCGTCCTGCACGCGTACGGAGGCGATCTCTTCACCACCGATCGAAGCAACTGGGATCCTGAGACCCACGAGGAGATCCCCTACGATTGGAGCAAGGTACGCTCCGAGTAGCCGACTCGGACTCCCGATCTAGCGCCTCGAGAGGTCGACGACCGAGGTCGTCCGCCCTAGCCCGGATATCTCACGAGCCATCTACTGCGGCGCCGAATCTACCCATGCCTGCTGCGTCAAGCTCCCTGCGCCGCCTCGACGACCTGCAGAGAGGTCGACTGCGGCGTGCTCGGTCGCTTTCCTTGCATCCATGGGATCTTCGACGCCTCGCAACGATGTCTCGTGAGACATCCGCCCTCATGGAGCGACAACCGAAGATTCACGTTCGCTCTTGAAGGTGCATCGATACTGCGGTGCATCGGCCGATTCCGTGTTCCCCACATCGAGGCCTCGACCGGGGTGTGCTCGCGTGGGCTCGCTTCGCTGGTCGCAGTCCACCCTGGGTCCGCCCCTTCTTGGGAGAAGACGATGGCTCGCTTCGAGAACATCCTCCCTCAGAAGTCCGTCTCGCTGACCTCGATCGAGACCGTGAATTCCTGGCGGCGATAGAGGCAAGTCCCGTCGTCGTCGCGGCACACGGCGTAGAGGGCATAGCCTTCGAGTGAGTACCGGCCGGCCTTCTTTGGGACCTGGATCTCGAGCTCGAGCTCGCGGATCTCGTCGCTCTCGGGCTCCTTCGGGTTGGGCCAGGTGAGGCGGCGATCCGAGACCTGGACGCCGTCGGGCGGCTCGATCCATACCAGGAGCTCGTCGATCTCGTTGTTCCAATGCGCCGGAACCTCCTCGCCGACCCGCAGCGTGAGATGCACACGAGCCGTCGAGCCCGGTGCCACGCGCCGGGGCACGACCGTGGCCTCGATGCGCGCCAGAAGATCGACGTCTCGATCGATCTTGCGGTCCGGGTCGGGGTTCTTGACCTCGGCCGCGCTTTCGAAGGTCTCGGCAGGCTCGGCCAGTTCCGTTCCGCGCGGCTCGACCCGCAGCAGCGCCGGATCCTCGCCGCGAGCTCTGAGATCGAGCCGCGCCTGACGGACCCAGTCGTAGAACGGGTAGGGCTTCTTCAGCCGGGGACCGTACTGCTGGATGCGCCGCCTCCAGATGTACTGGCTCGGTCTCGTATCGAGCGCCGCTTGCCACGCGGCAATGGCTGCCTGAAAATCTCCCGGCTCTCTCTGCTCCGACTCCCACTTGCGTCTCAGCGCCACGCCGAGCTGAAAGAGGTACACCGGATCCTCCGAGAGCTGAGCGGCCTTCTCGAACGAGCGGCACGCCTCGTCGAGTCGCCGGTCGCCGCCCCAGAGGAAGACGGCGCGAGCCGCCGCGTGCCAAGCCTCGGCGGTGTCAGCCTCCCGGGCGTGCGCCAGGGCGACGTCGGGGTCCAGGCGAGCGGGTCGCGGAGCCTCATCACGCGGTGCCGGATAGTCCTCACCGAGGAAGCTCGCGAGCTCAGTCGGCCGGCGCATGAGACGACGCACGATGCCATGCGCGTCGATGCCCACCGTGATCGGCACGGCCGCCACGCCGAGCAGGTTCAATGAATCGACCAGGATGGGAAAGTCCATCTCCTTCCACTGCATGAAGAGGCGACAGCGGTCAGGATGCTGCTCTTGGATGATGCCGACGACCTGGAGGTCGCTGTCTCGAGGAAGAGCTTTCACGGTGTCGTGCCACCCGGGCACGACGCGTCGACAGCCTGCTCACCAGGAGGCGAAGACGTGCAGCAGGACGGGCTTCCCGCGAAAATCGGCGAGGGACCGCGGCAGACCGTCGAGGTCGGGCAAGACGCGATCCGGGAAGGGCTTGCCCGGCTCGATGCCACCGAGCTGGGCGAATGCGGCGCCCGCGAGCGTCAGAAGGGCGAAGGTCAACCGACAGAGCATCATCTTCTCCAGAGTGTGGGGCCAGTCCGGCCGAAGCCTCATTGAAGCAGCCAGGACAGCGAGATCCAAGCCTCGCCCGCGTCCATCTCAGCGCCGCTCGCCGACAGTTGCTTTCAATTCAGCGGAGCCCCCGGGCGCGGCGCCCGGAGCATACAGGGGTGAAACTGGGCCTGAGGGCGAGGGCGATGGAGTGCCCAAGCCGAGCGGGTCAAAGACCGAGTCTGTCGACGAGGGCTCTGTGCAAGCGAGCTTGGGCCGGGCAGACCGCTGCAACGACAGCGCACTCCGAATGGCCCCTTGCTCTGCGCCTCCCAATTCGATCGGTGGCACGGTCGAGAAAGTGGCTCATCGCTCCGCGGTCACTTCCCGTTTCGGTCG
>JAVJTD010000330.1:0-8248 GCA_040219065.1 Planctomycetota bacterium | reverse complement strand
CGAGGGCGCTGCGCAAGCGAGCTTGGGCCGGGGGACGCCGTGAACCTACTGGAGCAGCGAGCCTGTTCCGCGATCCAAGCGGGCGGGACGCCCGCGTTCCCAGTGGTTTCAAGTCAGCCGCGCCCTCCGCTCCGGTTCGCTCGGGCCTCCGGGGAGCCGGTTGTCTATACTGCACGGCTCAGCCTGAAGTGAACCGTGAGTCGAGAACCGGAGAGCCGATCCATGAAGATGCGCGCCGCCGTGCTGGAGAAGTTCGGAGAGCCCCTCGTCATCCAGGACGTGGACATCGCCTCGCCCAAGGCAGGCGAGGTCCTGGTGAAGGTCAAAGCCTGCGGGGTTTGTCACACCGACCTCTACACGGCGAGCGGTGCCGATCCCAGCGGGTATGCGCCCTGCGTGCTCGGCCATGAAGGTGCGGGTGTCGTGGAAGAGGTCGGCGAGGGCGTCAAGTCGGTGAAGGTCGGCGACCACGTCGTCACGCTCTTCTCTCCCGAGTGCGGCAAGTGCATCCATTGCCTCAGTGGCAAGACGAACATCTGCCTCGCGATTCGCGAGCAGCAAGGCAAGGGCTACCTGCCCGACGGTACACCGCGCCTGTCCCGCAATGGCGAGCCGATCCGCCATTTCATGGGGACGAGCACCTTCGCCGAGTACACGGTGATGCCCGAGATCGCTCTCGCCAAGATCCATGACGACGCCTCTCTCGAAGCGACCTGCCTCCTCGCCTGCGGCGCCACGACGGGCATCGCGGCTGCCCTGTGGAAGGCGGAGGTCCAGAAGGGCTCGACGTGCGCGGTGTTCGGTGCCGGCATGGTGGGATTGGGTGCCCTGCTCGGCTGCAAGCTGCAAGGCGCCGAGCGGATCATCGCGGTCGACCTCTCTCCGAAGCGGCTCGAACTGGCCAAGAAGTACGGTGCGACCCACACGATCTTGGCGAACGAGGACCCGGTCCAGCAGATCCTGAACATGACCGAAGGATTCGGTGCCGACTACACCTTCGAGGCGACGGGCCGAGTCGACGTGATGGGTCAGGCCGTCGAAGCGGCGCGCATGGGCTGGGGCCTCTGCACGATCCTCGGCGTGGCGGGCAAGGGCGAGAAGCTCGAGATCATCCCCCGCTTCCTGATCACCGGTCGCAAGGTGCAGGGCGGCAGCTTCGGTGGCGCCAAGGGCCGAACTCACGTGCCGCAGCTCGTCGACATGTACGTGCAAGGCAAGCTCGACCTCGACGGCTTCGTCTCTCACCGGATCAAGCTGGATCAGGTCAACGAGGCCTTCGAGCTGATGGAGAAGCAGGACGGCATCCGCTCCGTGATCCAGTTCTGAGCGTGCGATGAACATCGTATCATCCCGTCATCCCGGCTGGCTCTCGAACACCTTCTTGGTGTTCGACCAGCCGGGCGGCCACGCGGTCGTAATCGACTCGGGCGGTCCCTTCGAGCCGATCACCGCCCAGATCGAGGAGCACCGCCTCACGCTGACTCACCTGCTCTGCACCCATCACCATTACGATCACATCGCCCACAACGCCGACTACCAGAAGCGCTACGGCTGCCCGGTCTGCGGCCACCCCGACGAGCGCTCGCTGTTCGGTGATCTCGACATCGAGCTCGGTGACGGCGTGGAGCTCCGCAGCGGCGACCTCCACATCCGCGCGCTCCATATCCCGGGACATACCTTGGGTCAGCTCGGATTCCTCATCGACGACACCCATGTCTTCACGGGGGACACGCTGTTCCGCGGCAGCGTCGGCGGCACGCGCGGTCCCGGGCACACGACGTTCGAGGACCTGCGCCATTCGATCCTCGAGGTCCTGATGAAGCTGCCCTCAGAGACCATCGTGCATCCCGGTCACATGGAGGACTCGACCATCGAGGAGGAGTGGAAGACCAACCCCTTCATCCGCAACTGGCGCGGCCTCGATGAAGCCGACGGTCGACGCTGTCAGGCGGCCGGGCACTCCGCCGAGCTGATCGTGAATGCCCGCGACTATGATGGCGGGCGCAAGTGCTTCGTTCGGTTCGACGATGGTCGGCTCGACATCGTGCCCGGCTCTCGGGTTTCGGTGCAAGACTGACCCGCGTCTGCGACTCTCGCTTCGAAATCGTCCCACAATTCACCGAGCGCGCGGGCCCTTCGCTCGGACTCGCAAAGCACCTCACCCACGGGAGAACTCTCGATGCTTTCGCTGTTGCTCATCATGACGCTGACGGTCCCGATCGCCTTCGAAGACCAGAACGACTGGCGCCACTGGCGCGGCCCGCTCGCGACCGGCGAAGCGCCGGGCGCCAACCCGCCGGTCGAATGGAGCGCGTCCAAGAACGTCCATTGGAAGGTCGACGTCCCCGGCCTCGGACACGGCACCCCCATCATCGCGGATGGCCGCATCTATCTGACCACCGCGATGCCTCAGCCGAGCGGCGAGGCAGAGAAGGAAGAAGAGGAGACGGGCGGCGCGGCTGGCCTCGTGCGCGGCGGACGCGGCCGGGGTCGGGGCCGAGGTGGCGCACCGGCGGTCCCGCACGAGTTCATGGCCATGTGCCTCGACCTCGAGACGGGCAAGGAGATCTGGCGCAAGACGCTCGTCACCGAGAAGCCCCATGAAGGCGGTCACCCCACCAACTCCCAGGCGTCGGCCTCACCAGTGATCGCGGGCGACAAGCTCTACGTCCCCTTCGGATCGCGCGGATTGCATTGCCTCAGCCTCGACGGCGAGATCGTCTGGAGCAAAGACCTCGGCAAGATGCAGACGCGAAACCAGTTCGGCGAAGGCAGCACGCCCGCGGTGTACGGCGATTGGATCGTCCAGAACTGGGATCACGAAGGCGACTCCTTCATCGTGGCCTTCGATCGGCACACCGGTGAAGAGAAGTGGCGGAAGTCGCGCGACGAGGTGACCTCCTGGGCGACGCCGCTCATCCTGCCGGTCGGCGATCAGACGCAAGTCATCGTGCCGGCCACCAACTTCACGCGCGCCTACGAGCTCGAGACGGGCAAGGAGATCTGGCGCTGCTCGGGCCTGACGACCAACTGCATTCCTTCTCCCATCGAGTGGAACGGCCTCGTCTACGTCATGAGTGGCTACCGCGGCAACATGCTGCAAGCCATCGATCCCAAAGGGGCCGAGGGTGACATCACCGAGACCGACCACGTCGTCTGGACCTTCGATCGGCACACGCCCTACGTGCCTTCGCCGTTGCTCTATGAGGGCAACCTCTACTTCCTGTCGCACTTCCGCGGCATGATCTCTTGCCACGATGCGAAGACTGGCGCCGTTCACTACGGTCCCGAGAGGCTCGAGGCGCTGGCCGAAGTTTATGCGTCCCCGATCGGTGCAGCCGGTCGCGTGTACATCCCCGGGCGTGCCGGCACGACCGTCGTGCTGCAGGCCGGCAAGGAATTCAAGATCCTCGCGACCAACGAGCTACCCGACGAGATCGACGCCTCGCCGGTCGCCATCGGCAACAAGCTCCTCCTGCGAGGCCACGACGCGCTCTACTGCCTGGCCGAGAAGTAAGCCCCGGCCGATGTGCGGAGGATGTCGGCTCGAGCAGCGAAGCGCGATGCTCACTCGAAGCGCTCGAGAGCGCTCGAGATGACGAGCTCGAGCCGACTCACCCTTCCTCTGCCAAGCCCGTTCGAGCTGCGTCTCGTCGCGCTCAGTCACGGCTGGTACGACCTCGCGCCCTTCGCTTGGGATCCGGATCGCCAAGCGCTCGCCTGGTCGTTTCGCCTGGGGTCAGGCAACGCGGCCCATGTCGAGGTGCGGCAGAGGAGCCAGACGCTGCTGGCTCGGGTGACGGCGACTCGGCCTCTCGATTCACGGCAGCGCAGCCACATCAAGGGAGTGATCCGCTCTTGCCTGCGGCTAGACGAAGACCTCACGACGTTCCACGCCGTCGCCGAAGGCGATACCGCCCTCGCCTGGGCCGCCCGGCGCGGCGCCGGTCGAATGCTCCGCTCACCGACGGTGTTCGAGGACTTGATCAAGGTGCTGTTCACGACGAATTGCTCGTGGGCACTCACCAAAGTGATGGTGACGCGACTCATCAGCGAGCTCGGCGAAGACGCACCGGGCGGCGGCAAGACCTTTCCCGCTCCCGAGCGCGTCGCTGAATGCGACGAGGCCTTCCTGCGCGAGCGCATTCGCTGTGGCTATCGCGCGCCGCACGTGAGAGCCCTCGCCGTAAGGGTCGCTTCGGGTGATCTCGATCCCGAATCGTGGCGACGCGAGCCCCGCGCCGACGACGACCTGTACCGTGAGCTGACCGCCCTACCGGGCATCGGCCCGTACGCCGCGGGCACGCTGCAGCGGCTGCTCGGACATTATTCTCAGGCGGCGCTCGACTCCTGGTGCCGAGCGCGGTTCCAAGAGCTGTACGGAGCGCGGCGTGCCAAGAACGACGCGGCCATTTTGAAGCGCTATCAGCCGTTCGGCCCGTGGCTGGGCCTGGCGCTCTGGCTCGACCTGACGCGAGAGTGGCACGAAGGGGAGACCGGCGTTCCCTTGTGATCGAAGGGGCCGGATGCCAAGAGGGGCATTCGAAGGAGAGACCCCGTGCGACCGACCTACGTTCCCGACATCCGGCGCGCGAGCTGAGCATGCGCGACCAGCCAACCACGATCCGGCCGGAGTCGGCGAGCGCGATGCGCTGGGCTATCGGTCTCGCGCCTTTGATCGCCCTCCCTCCGCTGACCTTCCTCCTGTGTCGAGGAGAGCTGCCAGCCTGGGCGACCATGTGGGCGGTGGCGTTCGTGATCTTCCTCGGCTGCAAGTGGCTGACGATCACCTTCCATGTGCCGCGGCCGAAGGAGCTGCCGCGGCTGATGGCCTACCTGCTCGGCTGGCCCGGCCTGGATCTCGAGGCCTTCTTGCACGGCGAGGTTCGTGACGACGATCAGCCGACGATGGGCGAATGGGCGCTCGCTGCGGTGAAGCTCGGCATCGGCCTGGTCTTCGTCTACGGGCTGGCCCGGCTGGTGCCGAAGGAGCAAGGATACTGGCGCGGCTGGCTCGGAATGATCGGCATCGTGATGACGCTCCACTTCGGGAGCTTCCATCTCCTCTCGTGCTTCTGGCGTAGCCGCGGCGTGCGCGCGCTGCCCTTGATGAACGCTCCTTTGCTCGCCAGGAGCCCGAGCGAGTTCTGGGGCCGGCGCTGGAACCGCGCGTTTCGTGATCTCACGCATCGCTTCCTGTTCGGTCCATTGGCGCGCCCTTGGGGGGCATCGAAAGCAGCCTTCATCGGCTTCGCCTTCAGCGGTGTCATCCACGACGCCGTGATCTCGATACCGGCCGGCGGCGGCTATGGTGGCCCGACGCTCTACTTCCTCGGCCAAGCGCTCGCGATCCGATTCGAGCGCTCTCGGGTCTGGGCAAGGCACGTGAAGCCGAGACCCGCGCTCGCCCACCTCCTGACGCTCGCGATGTTGGCGTTGCCCGCTCCCCTGCTCTTCCATCCGCCTTTCGTCCACCGAATCATCTTGCCGTTCCTCGAAGCGATCGGAGGCCTGACCCATGCTCGGTGACCTGATCTTCCTCGGCGGCTGGGCGCACCTCAGCATCTTGATCGCGTCCGCGCTGACCCCGTTCCAGCTCGATTGGAAGAAGGAGCTCGCGGGCCTCTCCACCCTGCACCGGCAGATGTACTGGGTGTATGGCGGCTACGTCGTAGTCGCGATCGTCGCCTTTGCGCTGATCAGCCTGTTCAACAGCGAAGAGATCGCCCGCGGCAGTGGCCTCGCCCGCGCCTTTTGCGGGTACGTGTCCGTCTTCTGGGGCATCCGCATCGTGCTGCAATTCGTCTTCGACGTGAAGGATCACATCGCGAAGTGGTGGCTACACGCCGGCTACCACGTGCTGACCGTGCTCTTCACCGGACTGACGGTGCTGTACGGCTATGCGGCATTGCGCTAATGGCGGCTGCTCACCGGCCGACCTCCTCGGGTCGCAAGCGTCTCACCTCACCGGAAGCCGTTTGCACTTCCACCTCCAAGGCGAGCCAGGGCATGGCCCCGATCGGAGCCGTGACCCAGATCGCCGTCCAGAGGGACTCTTCGTCATCGCAGCCGAGGAGCACGAGAAGCAGCTCGGGTCCGGCGTCGTCGGCGATGGTCTTCCAGTTGCCGCCCGGAGCATCGAGGCCGAGCAAGGTGACGCTGGGCAGTTGCTCGAGGTCAGGCACCGCGTCGCGCCACGTGAAGCGTGGCAATCGGGATGGATGCACAGCGCTGGTCACCGTCTCGAGAATGGCGTCGAGACCGGCGAAGGGATCGTTCAGGCTGATACCGGCTTCCATCGGTGAGAAGGATCGAGTGGTGCCCGGCGAATAGCAGAAGTCGCGAATGTCCGGCTTGGATGACTCGGTCAGCTTGCGTGCCTTCTCGAAGAGCAGCGGTGCGGTGGCCGGCCCGTAGAGCGTGGAGGCACCTTCGTAGTGCTGAGCATCGTATTCCTCGGGCGTCGTGAGGTAGCTGACATACTCGTTGGCCAGCCCGATCGTGCGAATCGAGCAAACCGGGAGGTCGCCCAGAGCCTTCTCCACCGCTCGCTCGACTCGATGCCCGACCATCGTCGTCGGCTCTCCCGGCAAGCCGACCCAGACCATTGGTCCGATTCGGATCCACGCGACCGGCACTTCATTGGGGACGTCGCTCTTGCCGGGGTAGACCAGCCATTGGACGAACCTCAGGCCGTGACGCAGCAGACCGAGCTGATCCGGATCGAATCGCACATCGAGAGCACCGTGCTTGGCACCTTGCGTCTCGGAGCGCCGATCGCTCCGAATGCCCTCCTGGAAGCCGAGCTCGTAGAGAAAGCTCCGGCCGTCCTCGGCTCCCCCGAGCTGAGCGACACCCGGCAAAGGACGATCGTCGGTTCGCCATCTCCGGCCTTCGGCATCCTCGAGCTCCTGGTCTCGGAGATCGACAATGTCGAGGCGTGCATCGATCTCGACGTTTTCGACTACCACGGCGGTTTCACGGAGCTCTTCGATGCCGGTCGCGATTCGCTCGACCAAGCGCAGGACGTCGCCGCGATCGCGCGCCCTCGTGTCGGGTGACACGTCGCCTTCAGCGCCGTTGAAGATCGCGACGACTGGCGCCCTGGAGCTACCCTCTTCGGCCAGGTCTGTCTCGAGCCGGTCGCTGGTGAGCCCGAACAAGTCGCCGTGATACACCTCGGTGCTGACATCCAGCGCGGTGTTGTGAACGGCGAGCACCGCGGCGATTCCGATCAGCGCTTCGTCGTCGATGTCCTCGAGAACCAGGCCAGTCAGCCGGCGGTCGACCGCCCGGAGCTCCTCAGGGACCTCTGCATTCGGATCGGAGCCGTAGGCACGGCCGAGGATCTCGCTCCGGTCGCCGTTGAGTCGAAAGGCCTCGATGCTGCGATTGCGGCCAACGCCCGTCAGCGACGCCTCTGCCCACTTGGCACGCGCGGGACGCGCCGCTTGGACCGCGCGCCATCCGGCATCCGCGATCCGCGCGACCAGGAAGTCGAAGAGCTCCTCGGAAAAGCCGACCCGGGGAGAGGCGTTCTCGTTGTAGATGTCATGCGTCGAGAAGTTGCCCGGCGAGTGGTGCGTGTGGGTCGCTGCGATCATCACCTCTTCGCTGGCGAGATGCGCGGTCTCGGGTCGATTCTGCAGCTCCTCCACCACTCGATCACGCAATCCTCCGGGGATCGCCCAGAGATCACAACTGACCAGGAGTGCGCTGCGACCTTCCGAGTCTTCGAGATAGATCGCTCTGGCCCAGAGCCGCGTCCAGAAGCCTCGCCCGATCTTACCGGCGACGGAGTAGCCGCCCATCGGATAACCGGGCGGCGGAGTCAGGTCAGCCTTGGCGGCCCCGGCGAGTAGCTGGTCGGGCTTCGGTCTCGGCTCTGCGGGCCGAAGCTCCCCTTCGATGGTCGCACAGCCCCAGAGGAGGATTGGCCCGATGATCGCGAGAAGGGCCAGAGTGATCCGCCGCCGCATGCTGGCGCTCGACATGAGTGATGTCCTCGATTCCAGGGGCCGACTCGAACGTGATTGATCTTGCCTCAGAAGCTCGGTCGCGTGGAAGCCTCCCTCGATGATCTACCCGGCGAAAGAGCGCGGTCCGTCTAACGACATTTGGCAATGACTTCCGCCGCTGATCTGAAACTAGGGCCCGCGCGACCGAAAGCAGAGCCCGCGCGACCGAAACGGGGAGCGGCTGCTGAGCTGGGAGCCGCTTCCTCGACGTACCCGGCGATCGAGCGAAG
>JAVJTD010000317.1:0-14324 GCA_040219065.1 Planctomycetota bacterium | reverse complement strand
CCCAAGCACCCAAGCACCCAAGCACCCAAGCACCCAAGCACCCAAGCACCCAGTCACCCAGTCACCCAAGCACCCAAGCACCCAAGCACCCAAGCACCCAAGCACCCACCCCCGTGTCGCTGCGGTTCCTGCGTGATAAGATCCGCGGCATGATTGACGGGGCGGCTCAGGAAGCGAGTGTGATCTGTGAGGGGCTGACGAAGTCCTACGGTGACAATCTGGCCGTCGCGCCGCTCGATCTGCGGGTCGAGCGAGGGGAGTTCTTCGGGTTCTTGGGGCCGAATGGCGCCGGGAAGTCGACGACGATCAAGATGCTCTGCGGGCTGTTGCGGCCGAGCGAGGGCCGGGCCTGGGTCCTGGGTCATGACGTGGCGAGGCAGCCGTTGGCCGTCAAGGCGAGGATCGGCGTGCTTCCCGAGGAGGTCCAGACCTTCGAGCGGTTGACCGGCTGGGAGCTGCTCCTCTTCTCGGGCCGCATGTATGGGCTGTCCGGCGAAGAGCTGTATGACCGGGCGTCGAAGCTGCTGGATCTCCTGGAGCTGGATGACGCTCTGCGACACCGCTTGGTGGTCGACTACTCGATGGGCATGCGCAAGAAGATCGCCCTCGCCTGCGCGCTGATCCACCGCCCGGCGGTGCTGTTCCTCGACGAGCCGTTCAACGGCATCGATACCATCGTCGCTCGCAGCATTCGCCAAGTGCTCAAGCAGCTCGCCAGCACGGGCGTGACCATCTTCTTCTCCTCGCACGTCCTGGAGATCGTCGAGAAGCTTTGCGACCGGGTCGCGGTGATCGATCGGGGCCGACTCGTCGGGGTGGGTGACCTGGAGTCCCTGCGCGCCCAGGCAGGCTTGGGCGCCGACGACCCACTCGAGGAGATCTTCGTGCGATTGGTCGGAGCTCGCGAGCGAGACGACGACCTCGATTGGCTGCGCTCGCCTTGACGACCTCGATTCGCCAGCTCCTGCTGCTCCTCGGCTTGCGGTTCCGCGTCCTCCTGCGCTTGCATGCTGGCGGTCGGCGGCGCTGGATGATGATCATCGTCGTGCTGCTCGTCTCGTTCGCGAGCTTCGGTCTGTCGGTCGGCGCCTACGACTCGATGCGTCGCCTGGGACCGCACGGTCAATCCGAGGCGATCCACTTCTGCTTCCTGGCGCTTGGCGTGTGGATCCTGACCGCTCCCTTGCTCGGGTTCCGAGCCAGCGAGCACCTGGATCCCGCTCGCCTGCTTTCCTATCCCGTCTCACCGACGACGATCTACCTGTCCTCCTGGTTGGGAGGCTTGATCGGCTTTCAGCAGCTCCTCTTGCTACCGCCGATGTTCGCGATGGTGAGCCAGGTCGCCGAGAGCCCAGCGGGCTTCGCCTGGGGGATCCTCGTCGTCATCCTGTTCCAGCTCACGCTCCTGGCCGCGGCGCAGGTCGTCGTGCTGCTCCTCCTCAACGTGCTGCGGAGCCGGCGCTTCTCGGACCTGATGATCGTCATCAGCCCGTTGGTCGGTATCGCGATCTACCTCGCCACCCGTCAGATCATCGACGCCAACGTCCGCGGCGATCTCTTGGCCGAGCTCGAGCAGAGCCGGTTTGCCGAGCAGGTCGACTTCCTACCGACGGCTTGGTTCGCCAAGCTCTTGCTACCCGGCACACCCCCCGTCGAGCAAGCGCTCGTCGGCGCCCTCGCCGCGACGCTCCTCTTCGCGCTCCTCGCCTTGGGTACCCGCCTGCAACGCGAGGCCTGCTTCGGGGAGGTCTTCCTGGGGCGGACGCCTCGGCCGACGCGTGCGATGCAGGTTCGGCGTCGCCGGGCGAGTCGGCTGCTGCCAGAGACCGTACGCGCCTTCTACTCCAAGGAGCTGCGGACGCTGCGGCGAGAGCCGATGGTAAGGACCACGCTGATCCAGCAGATGACCGTGGTGTTCTTGCCGGTCTTGATCCCGTTCCTGACGAAGAGCGACGCGAGCATGGGGAGACCCGGCTTCCCGGTCGTCACCTTCGCCCTGTGGCTGCTGTACTCCGCCGAGGCGACGCTGCTCCTCAACAACCTGGGTATCGAGGGAGCCGCCTTTCGACAGATCGCTCTCTATCCCGTCTCGCGAAGGCACGTCCTCGCCGGCAAGAACCTCGCCCACCTCGTGCTCTTCTTGCCGCTCAACATCTTGGTCACGACATCGTTGCTCGTCCTCGAGCACTTCTTCACGGGAACCTCTCTCGAGACTCAGCTCTTCGAGCGGCTGCCTCGCTACTCGATGGTGCACGTCTTCGCGTTGACCATCTTCCTCGCCGCCGGCAACTTGACCTCGCCGTGGGTGCCGATCCGTCTCGTGACGCGCAGCCGACGCATGACGTCCCAGGCGAGCGCGGGTCGCTCGGGCTGTGCGACGACGCTGCTGCGCTTGGCGCTGTGGGCCGGTACGCTGATGCTGGTCGCTCCCTTCGCCGCTGCCATCCTCCTCCCGCCGCTCTTCGCCGATCGCCTGCCCCCGCGCGCACTGCTCTTCTACTACGCCGCCGTCATCCCCGCGCTGACCCTGATCATCGTCATTGCCTACGGCTTCTCACTCCGCGTCGGCGCCAGGCTCCTCGAGGACCGCGAGCCCGAGATCTTGGCCCAGCTCTCGCCGGAATCGTGAGGGCGCGTGATCAAAAGCTCACGTGAAGGTATGATCTTATGATCGCAGGACCCCGACAAGCTCCGTTAGGACGCAGCCCCCGGTTGCGGAATCGACCTCGATCCGCCAGATCCGCTAATCGCCACCGGGATCCAGGAACCCCACGGAAACTCTGACCGCACGGAGTCGCACCAGCATGGGCCGTCAGCTTCTCGTTCTCGTCCTCTCGTTCCTCGCGGTCTGTCCAGTCGTCTCGGCGCAGCAGCCGATGAGCCCCAGCCCGCAGAATGCGGAGACGACGGAGAATGAGCCCATCTCGATCGATCAGCTCGAGGACTTGGCGAATCGGCTGGAGGATCCCGAAAGGCGGAAGCTGCTCGTCGAGGATCTTCGGGCGCTGGTCGAGCTTCGGCGCAGCGAGTCGGAGAAGGAGGAGTCCTCGGCGCCGGTGGTGGCGGACGGCATCTCCGATTTCTTTCGCAACGTCTCCGATCAGGCGAGGGCGACGGTCGCCGATCTGATCGAGCAGCTCAGCCGCGTGCCGTCCGCGCTGAGGGGCTGGTGGAGTGAGCTGGACGATGTCGAGTATCGCAATGAGCTCCTGACGCAGCTCGCCATCGGTGGCGGCATCGTGCTCGCCGCCATCGTGGTCGGCATCCTGGCTTGGCTGCTGTCTCGGCGCTTCCACCGGCGGCTCGTCGAGCGATCGCAGGGCAAGGCCCGCCTGGCCGCAAAGATCTGGCGACCCGTCCTCATGACGGTGATCGACGCCGTGCCTCCGGTCCTCGTCCTGGTGACGGGATTCTCGGGTGTCGCAATCCTGGATCCTCCGCCGGGGACCAGCCGGGTCGTTTTGGCAGTGGTGAGCGCGATCGCCTTCAAGCATCTCGTCGTGGTGTTGGTCCGCGCCTTCCTGGCACCGGATGCGAGCGAGATTCGTCCGCTTCCGATGTCCGACGAGACCGCCCAGCGGCTCGATGGCTGGGTGCGGCGGATCGCGACGCTCGGCTTCTACGGCTTCTACGGCCTGGTCGCATTCGACGCGCTCGGAGTCGAGCCGCTCTTGATCGAGGCACTGAGCCGCCTGCTCGGCCTGGTGCTGGTCGTCTCGGGGATCGCGATGATCCTCAAGCACCGCGATACGGCTCGTGAGGCCCTGAAGAAGCGGCTCGAGTCGAAGAAGGACGAAGGCAAGGGAGGTTGGCGCTCGGCCGCGCTCTCGCTCCTGAACCTGTGGTGGATCCTGGCGATCCTGTATCTCGTCGGACTGTTCGTGATCTGGGCGTCTGGAGTCGAGCGAGGTCCGACCGTCGTCTTCCGCGCCACCGGCCTCACGCTCCTCGCCGTGCTCGCGGGACTCGCCGTGGCGGCGCTCGGCCGTTGGCTGGTCGGCAAGGTGATCGGTCTGATGAAGCCGCTGCGTCAGCAGTTCCCCGAGCTCGGCACATCGTTGTCACGATACGAATCCGGTCTGCGCCTGCTGGTGAACATCACGGTCGGCGTGCTCTCGTTCTGCTTCGTCCTGGAGGCTTGGGGCCTGGACGGTCTCTCGGTGCTGACCTCGGGGACCGTCCGCGCGCTGTTCTCGGTCATCACCACGATCCTCGTGATCCTCTTCCTGGCCGCGGCGACGATCGACGCCGCGACGGTGCTCATTCAGCGTTACCTCGAGTCGAAGGAGAAGCGCGGCCGCGCCACGGCGAAGACTCGTACCATCCTGCCACTCGCGCAGAAGGCGATCCGCACGATCGTCATCGTCCTGGCCGCGATCATGGTGCTCAGCGAGGCGGGCGTGAACATCGGTCCACTCCTCGCCGGTGTCGGAGTGCTCGGCTTGGCGATCGGCTTCGGCGCTCAAGCATTGGTCAAGGACATCATCACCGGCGTGTTCATGCTGATCGAGGACACGGTGGCGGTCGGGGACGTCGCGGTCGTCAATGGGACAGGCGGCGTCGTCGAGGCGATCAACATCCGCACCATGCGCCTACGCGATCTGTCGGCGAACGTGCACACGATCCCCTACAGCGAGATCGGCACGATCACCAACATGACGAAAGACTTCAGCCGGTACCTGCTCGAGATCAATATCACCTATCGCGAGGACACCGATGAGGTCGTCGAGCTCCTCAAAGAGCTCGACGAAGAGATGCGCAACGACGACGGCTTCAAGCGGGTCATCACCCAACCGATCGAGATCCTCGGCCTCGATCGATTCGGCGACTCGGCCGTCGTCATCCGCGCGCGCCTGACGACGAAGCCCGGCGAGCAGTGGCGGACGGGGCGAGAGTTCAATCGCCGCATGAAGAAGCTGTTCGATGCACGCGGCATCGAGATCCCCTTCCCGCACCGCACGATCTATTGGGGCGAGCTCAAGGACGGCAGTGCGCCTCCTCTGCACGTGCGATCCCAACAAAGACCCGCGGAGATCGAGGAGGAACAGGAGCCCGCTCCCGAAGCAAAGAAGGAAGATCCAAGCAGGAGCTCGTCCAACGCACCCTCCGCCGAGAACGTGACCGAAGGAGACGATCCCGGCAGCGTGGGCAAGTGAGAGGGCCGGCGCGGGCCGGCCTCCCATCAAAAAGGCGGCTTCATCGAACGATCAAGCGGAGTGCGTTCGAGGCCCGGAGCGCGAACGGAGACGCACTCTCATTGGTGAGGTACGCGAGGTCGATCGAGAAGGGCGCGGCAATCGGAAGCACTTGCGGGATGTCGATCGAAGCCCTCGCCAGTCCGAGGTCGTCGAGTGTGCCCTGGAAGTCACTGAAGATGCCGCCTCCTCCGCCGAGGATCAGTGGATAGAGGATGGGATCATTCCGCAACGGGAACCGCTCGCCCGATGGGAGCACCACGCCGGGATAGGTCCCTTGGAGCGAGGCGAGGAGCTGGTAAGGCTGCCGGCGAGCTTCTGGCATCCGCAGATCGAGCCGGATCGTCGCACCGGCGACGGGCGTCCCCAGGGAGCGCAGATTCGGTCGGCCGAAGTAGAGTCGTCCCCTCGGAGCCGAGGGATCGACCTCCCACTGGGCCAGGACCAGATCGGGCCGTCCGTCGGCGTCGAGGTCGACGAAGTGCGAGTCGAAGACCTCGAACAGTCCATCCGCGCCCACCTCCCAGACCGGGGTCGTCGGGCGGAGGACGCCGCGGCGGTTCTCGAACGTCCACAGAGCCGATCGCGAATATCGAGTCCTCGTCGAGAGGTCGAGGTCACCATCACCGTCGATGTCGATGAGCTGCATCTCACCGAACGGTAGGGAAGGGCGCTCGAAAGTGTCGGCGAGGGAGAGGTTGCCTTGGCCGTCGTTGCGAAGATGCGCGTAGCCGAAGTTGCGAGTCACGACGACGTCGAGATCCCCGTCGTGATCGGTGTCGCCCAGGTCGATTCCGTAGCTCCCCAGCGCGAAGGGCAAGGTGGTGACGCGCGCCGGTTGGAACGTCCCGTTGCCATTGCCGGGCCACAGGATCAGCTCGTTGGTCACCTCTCGGCTCGCCCAGACGACATCGGCGATGCCGTCACCGGTGAGGTCCCCGGTCGCGGGGACGCTCGGGGTCGCGGGCCAACTGATCGGTCCTTGGACGAACTGCCCGTTGCCCAGAGAAGCGAGGAGCAAGCCGTCGCGCCGTCGCCGGTCCCCGATGAGGATGTCGGTCAGGCCGTCGCCAGTGAAGTCGCCGGCGGTGAACAGCCAGGCCTGACAGATCGAGCAGTACTGCAGGGTGGCTTGCTGCGCCGAGGCGAAGTTGCCCTGGCCATCGTTGAGGAGGGTCGTGACGGCATCGGAGCCGACGAGAACGATGTCGGGTGCCCCGTTGCCATCGAGCTCCGCGACGATGGGACGACTCCCGGACGTCAGGAATCCGGGGAAGAACAGGCGCGTTTCGAAGCCTCCTTCACCATCGGAGAGTCGAAGCTCGACCCGGTTTCCCGAGGCTTGTTCGACGGCGAGGAGATCCGAGAGTCCGTCGCCGTTGGCGTCCAGGCTGACGAGCTCGATCGGCGAGCCCGGCGGGAACTGGAAGCCGAGGTCGATCCCTGCGGGACCGCCGTCGTTCTCGAGCGGGATGATCTGCGACTCGCCGCCGACGAGCTCATGGCGCCCGTCTCCGTCGAGATCGAGAATCTCGAAGTCCTCGACATCGGCATTGGCACTGCGAATCATCGAAAAGCCGCCAGCCGCGTCACCCTTCAAGCACGCGATGATCGCGCTCGGTTGGACGTTCCGCGTGATCTGCAGGAACACCGCCAGGTCCGGGACGCCGTCTCCATCGAGGTCGTCGATCTCGAAGTCCTTGGCGATCCAGGCTCGCACGCTGATCTGCGAGATGACCGGACTGCCGAGGCTTCCCGTGCCGTTGCCCGGCAAGAAGATCAAGTCCGTCCTCTCGGTGGCCGCCCTGGGATCGATGTCACAGATCACGACGTCGAGGTTCCCGTCGCCATCCCCATCGACGAGCGCGAGCTCTTGGGCATCGGTCCACGGGCCATACTCGATGCCGGGCGCAGTGAAGCCGCCGCTGCCATCGTTCAATCGGACGTGGACCCAGCGGTCGTGGCCCCCCTTGCCTCGCAGACCGACGAGGTCCGGACGTTGATCGCCGTTCAGGTCACCGGCGGCCAAGGTCCAGGTCTCGAAGCCGATCGGCAGCGTGCTGCGCGTTCCGTTCCCGAAGATCAGGTCGACGTGCTGGGCATCGAAGTAACCGATCGCGAGGTCGTCGCGGCCATCGCCATCGAAGTCTCCTTTGGCCAAATGACTCTGAAGAGCCGGGAGAGGGATTGGGGGGAGCGCCCTGAACTCTCCTCGGCCTTCGCCGAGGAACACCTCGAGGTCCGCTTGACCGACGGCGATGTCGGGATGACCGTCGCCGTTGAAGTCGCCGGTTCGCAGCTCGCGGTCGCCGAAGCCCGAACTTGCCAAGGACACGCGCTGTCTCAAGACGAGTGAGCCGCCTCGATTCTCGACGAGATCGAGCGTGCCGATCTCGGTGACCTGGGCCAGGTCGGGATCTCCGTCGGCATCGAAGTCGATCGACGAGACGCCGAAGCTGCGGATACGAGGCAGGCCATACGGGTTGGCCTCCAGGGGAAAGGATCGGTGCGCTCCTTCGAAGGCGAATGGCTCGCGAACGACTCTGTCGATGTCGAGCGACTGCCCGAGTGCGGCAGAGGTCAGAAGGAGGCTGGCGCTGCCGAGGAGGAGGTGACGGTAGGCTCTGATCTTCATCGGGTGGCTCCAAGAGGTGGGAACAGACGGTGTGGAGAGACGTCTGGCGCTGGACGTCCTCGGGACCCGGTGTGAGCCTCCTTGGCAAAACGGAGGCCAGGGCGAGGATACCGCGAGAAGTACGTAAGTCCTTACATTTGTGGCCGTCGGTCCGCCCGATGCGAGGCGGCGGGTCACCGTGTGGGAGCGAACTCGTTACTCCGTTGTAACGGACAGGTGACGCGACCCTTGAACCGGGGAGGAGGCATTGCATCGGTTGCACGGAGCGGAGGCGGAGGATACGCTTGCAGGGCTGGGCCGAGAGACCTGGCTGGTGGCGAGCTTCAAAGGCGGTCAAAGGCGGGAGTACAGGCACTTGCCACGTGCGGATATCCTGATCGACAGGATCGGTGAGCTCGTGACGCTGGCCGAGGGCGGCTTGCCGCGGACCGGTGCTTCGCTCCAGGAGCTCTCGATCGTTCCGAACGCCGCGGTCGCGATCCTGGGCGAGGAGATCGTCGCGGCGGGTCCCGCCCACGAGGTGAACCGCGAGTGGATGGCCACCACGCGCATCGACGCGCATGGCGGCACGGTCTCTCCGGGCTTCGTGGATCCGCATACGCACCCGGTGTTCGCCGTCACGCGCGAGCACGAATTCGAGATGCGGCTGCAAGGCAAGAGCTACGTCGAGATCGCGCTCGCCGGCGGTGGCATCAACTCCTCGGTACAGGCCGTACGCGACATGGACGAGGAGTCCCTGGCGCAGAGGGCGCGGCAGCGCGCCGACGGGTTCTTGCGCTGCGGGACGACGACGATCGAGGCCAAGAGCGGCTACGGTCTCTCGACCGAGGCCGAGCTCAAGATGCTGCGGGTGATCGATCGCCTCGCCCGGGAGCATCCGCTCGACGTGGTGCCGACGTTCCTCGGCGCCCATGAGATCCCGCCGGAGTACCGCGAGCGGCGAGGCGACTACGTCGACCTGGTGATCGAGGAGATGATCCCGGCGGTCGCGGAGTCCGGGCTGGCCAGGTACTGCGACGTCTTCTGCGAGGCGCACGTCTTCGGCCTCGAGGAGACGCGTCGCATCGGTGAGGCCGCACTGGCGCGAGGCCTCGAGCTCCGTCTGCACGTCGACGAGATCGAGCCGCTCGGTGGCGCCGAGCTCGCCGCCGAGCTGGGGGCGAAGACGGCCGACCATCTCGGAGCCATCTCGCCGAAGGGTATCCAGGCCCTCGCCGAGAAGTCGGTCCACCCGGTGCTGTTGCCCGGCACGTCGTTCTTTCTGCGGCTGCCGAAGCATGCGCCGGCGCGTGAGCTGATCGCCGCAGGAACCGCACCGTGTCTGGCGACGGACTTCAACCCCGGCTCTTGCCCGACGCAGTCGATGCCGATGATCCTGACCTTGGCGTGTCTTCAGTATCGACTCGGTGTCGCTGAAGCGATCAGCGCGGCGACGGTCAATGCGGCTTGCTCGCTCGGGCTCGGCGATCGCATCGGTCGCATCGCAGAAGGCCTCCAAGCCGATGTCGTGATCTGGGGTGTTCCCAACCACCGCCACCTCGCCTACCACTTCGGGCAAGATCACGTCCGAGTGGTGATCAAGCGAGGGCGCGTCGTCTACGAGAACCAGCTCGATGAGGATGTCCTGACATGAAGCGGTCACTGCGCCTCCGGTACGGGCTGTCCTTCGCGATCACGTTCGTCGTGTACTCGGCGGTGCTCGTGCTCTGCTACCGCTTCCCCTGGACCAGCCTGGCGCTGCTCCTCGGGGCGCTGGGATATCATTACCGTAAGGTGATCGCGACCGTTTTGACGATCAAATAGGCGGGCGCCCGTCCGAGCCGACGGCTCGGTGGACTCAGGAGATCCACGTGAAACCGAATCGAGCCGTCGTGATCGTCACCTGCATCGGCCGGAGCCGCGGGCTCTTCGCCGCTTTGCTGCTGATCGCGACGATGGCGAGCTGTCGGTCGACCGACAACCGGCTCGAGCCCGGCTGGGGCTGGGAGGATGAGGTCCGGATCCCGATGCGCCATTGCGTCGTGCGCTCGGCCCTCGAGCCGATTCGGGTCTTCGAGGTCGCGCACCTCGCCGAGTGGTCCATCGACTACTTCGTCGACTTCTTCGGCTACCGTGCCGATCCGAAAGAGCGCAAGATCCTGATCACGCTCTTCGCCAATGAGGATCGCTATCTCGAGTACGCACGAGATGCGGGTGGTCGGGAGCGCACACCGGCCAGCTTCTACATGCCGAACCGGAACGAGGTCGTCATCCGCAACGACGACTCGTACCTGTTCCACGAGATGTTCCATGCCTACTACCGGAACTGGATCGGGCTGGACTGCCAGTGGATCGACGAGGGCTTCGCGCAGTGCTTCGAGCGATTGACGCACGACGAGCGTCGCGGGTTGTCGGGCATCTTTCGCTCGCCGGATCCCAAGCTCTACTTCGTCACCGTGCTGATCCTCTTCTCACCCGATCTGCTCGACGATGCGCCTTTGAGCTGGGAGAAGGTCGTCCGATTCAATGACGACGACTACCGGCAAATGGTCAACGAGAAGAGCAACCCCATGTTCCACTTCGGATCTTGGGCCCTCGCCTACTTCGCGTTCAACCATCCGGCAGGAGACCGTGTCGGGCGAGAGCTGCTCCAGGGCTATCTGAAGCGGCTCGAGGATGGAGAGGATCGGTGGGAAGCGTTCCGCGAGACGTATCGCATCTCGGGGGACGACGACCTCACCGCGATGCTCCGAGAGTTCTACCGGAACCTCGAAGGCCCCGACCATCGCCTGCTCCGAAGGGCCTTTCACGAGTTCCAGCGAACCTACCCCTCGCTCGGTAGCATCACCTTCGAGCAGCTCTGGACCCGCATCTTCGCGCGCGGCAAGAGCGATTGAGTCGAGTGCGAGTGGCCTGCCGATGCGTGAATGAGGGACGACGAGGGTTGTGATCGCTCCTCCCCCGCGCGAGCGTCGTAATGACTCCGCCGCTTGCGAGTTCTCAGCCGGTGGCCTTTGACTTTTTCCTGCCGTCTTCCCGTGGCAAGCTGGGCTCTTCGCCGCCCGTTGGATCTGGAGCCCGGAATGATCTCGACGCTGTTCTTGTGTCTCATGCTCTCGGACGTCGATGCTCTTCGGCTGTCCAGTTTGGATGGACCGGAAGGGGGCACCGAGTACTTGATCGTCTGCCCCGACGAGCTGGGACCTGCGGCTGCAGCGCTGGCTGCCCATCGGGAGCGGCACGGGCTGCGGGCGAGCTGGGTGTCGCTGTCGCAGATCGAGACGGTCTACGGTACGGGGCCCGAGGCGATCCTCGGCTTCCTTCGTCGCGCGGTGACGGAGTGGGACGGCGAAGAGCTGCGCTACTTGCTGCTGATGGGCGACACGCCGAGCTCGGGATACGCGGGGGTTCCGACCTTTCGGGTGCCGGGCACGCGAAAGTGGAAGGGGCCGATCGCGAGCGATCATCCCTACGCTTGTCCTCTCGGAGGGAGCTGGCCGATGCTCGCCGTCGGTCGATTGCCCGTCTCGGACCTCGCCGAGGCGCGCGGGCTCGTGCGGCGGATCCGCGAGCGGGATGACGACCGGAGCCCGGGAGCGTGGCGTCACCGGATCGCATTGTTCGGTGAGCGCGGAGGCTTCGGCGCTCGGGCGGACGCGATCATCGAGAACGGCGTGCGGGTCGCTCTCGATCTCTTGGTCCCGCAGACGCTGCAGATCGAGGCGACCGTCGAGCTGCCGGGCTCGCCGTTCTTTCCCGACCCGGCCGACTTTCACGATGCGCTGATCGAGTCGATCCACCGCGGCAACGTGGCGACCATCTACGCGGGGCACGGAAACGAGCGAGGACTGGGCCGAGTGTGGACGGGGCGGCGGTCGCGGCCGATCTTCGATGGCGGTCAGGTCGGCAACCTGAAGATCGAAGAAGGCGGCAGCGTGTTCTTCCTCTTCGCCTGTAGTACGACCGCCTTCGACGAGCCGGAGGCCAGCTTCGCCGAGCGACTGGTCCTCCACGAGACCGGCCCGGTGGCAGTGATCGGTGCCTCGCATCTGTCGCACCCGTTCGCCGACATCCAGCTCGGACGATGCATGTGCCGTGTCCTGGGCGAGAGCGGTGAGCGGCGACTCGGCGACCTCTTCCTCGCCGGGAAACGGGCACTGGCAAGCCCGGACTGGTTTGCGGGCCTGGTAGAGGTACTGGCTCGTGCCAGCGGTGAGGTGAGCGAGCAGGAGATGCGGGAGCTGCCGGGTTATGAGCTCGCGATCTACACGCTGCTGGGTGATCCGGGAATGACGTTCGGTCTTCCGCGAGGACGAGTCTCGATGATCACCGAGGTGAACGGAAGAACGGTGCACGTTCGCGGTGAGGTGCCTGGGATCGAGGGCGGATCCGTGAAGCTCGCCTTGCATCGCCGACGTGGTCGGCCGTCGGACCAAGGGGCGGGACCGGGACCGAGGTCCGATGACGACGAGGTGGCTTCACGAGAGCGACGGCTGGAGACGTGGCGCCGCGTGAACGACACCGAGGTGTTCTCCCTCGAGGTCGAGATCACCGGCGGACGGTTCGAAGCCGAGCTGGTCGTGCCGGGTGGCGTTCGGAGCGGTCTCTACGTGCTGCACGCGTACGCGCACGGAGCCGAGCACGACGCGACCGGCGCCGCGGACTGTTGGCTGAGGTGAGGCGCGAAGCTCCGATGGCAACGCGAATCTACTACGATCCGATCTTCCTGGATCACGACACCGGCGCCCATCCCGAGACCGCGCAACGGCTGGTCGCGATTCGGGAGACGCTCGAGGCGAGCGGGGGCTGGGAGCCGGAGAGCGTGATTCCCGCTGTCTCGGCTGACGACATCGCGCGGGTCCATGCCGAAGGCTACGCGCCAGCGTTGCGCCGCTTCGCCGAGCAGGGGGGCGGGCATCTCGACGGCGATACCGTGGTCTCTCGGAAGAGCTTCGAGGCGGCGTCCCGCGCAGCCGGTGCCGCAGTCGCCGCAGTGGAGGTCGTCGTCTCAGGAGAGGCGAATAACGCGCTCTGTCTCGTCCGACCTCCGGGGCACCACGCCCGTCCGCGCGGCGGCATGGGCTTTTGCCTGCTGAACAACATCGCCATCGCTGCTCGCCACGCGATCGAGGTCACGGGCCTCGACCGAGTGGCGATCGTCGATTGGGACGTGCATCACGGCAACGGTACCCAGGATGTCTTCTGGGAAGATGGTCGTGTGCTGTTCACGTCCTTGCATCGTTGGCCGTTCTACCCGGGGACGGGACACCAAGACGAGCGAGGAGAGGGGCCGGGCGAAGGGACGACGCACAACGTGCCGCTTCCGGCATCGACGCGCCGGGAGGTCTACCGCGACGAGCTCCAGAAGGTGCTCGACGAGGTGGTCGCGCCATTCCGCCCCGAGCTGATCCTGGTCTCTGCGGGCTTCGATACGTTTCGAGGCGATCCGATCGGAGGACTGGGCCTGGAGCCCGAGGACTTCCGAAGCTTGACCGATGCCGTCCTCGGGGTTGCCAGAGACGTGGCCAAAGGGCGAGTGGTCTCGCTACTCGAAGGCGGCTACAGCCTCGACCACCTGGGCGACTGCGTCGCCGCTCACCTCGAGGGTTTGAAGGCGGAACGGCGTTGAGTGGGTGCCTTGGTGCCGTGGTGGTCTCGTGATTTGTGATCAGGTGATATCAGTGCTCACGCTCGGCAATCCGCTGACTCACAGCTCCAGACGCATGCGGAGGGCGGGGCGGCCGGAGCCGTAGTAGTCGGCGACGAGCTCGAGGGCTTCGAAGCCTTCGTCGTGGTAGAGCTCGATAGCGTTCCGGTTCTTCGGCTCCACCTCGAGGATGACGGCCTTCAGACGCTCTTGCTCGGCGGTCTGGATGGCCCGGTGAAGCAAGGCTCGGGCGATGCCGCGGCGCCGAAAGGCGACATCGACGAGGAGGGAGTCGATCCGGGCGAAGGATCGTCCACGTCGCAGTCCGACGAGGGTCATGCCGACGACCAGATCCGACGGGGTGACGGCGACCCAGAGGAGGCTCGGCGATCTCGTGACGTAGTGGTAGAGCTGCGAGCGCGTGAGGGACTCGAGGCCGAACACGGATTCGTCGAGGTCGACGAGACGATCGAGATCGCGCGGTGCCGCACGTCGAATCGGACAAGGTCTCGGCCGGTCACCCGAGGTCATCGTCCCGGCTACCCGTCGCGATGAGAAAAGAAGAGGAGGCGCTCCGGCGCCTCCTCGGCAAGGAAGTCGACAGTAAGCCGTGTTCTGTCGTGGATGACCATTTATCTAGGGCGGCCGTTGCCGGTCGCCTCTAACGAACTACCCGGGGGTTCGAACGAGACGGGCCGCCTCGCGCGCCAAGGCACTTCCCCCCCTATTTGATCTTTCTCCGGGTGGGGTTTGCACTGCCAGAGATGTCACCATCTCCGCGGTGAGCTCTTACCTCACCATTTCAACCTTACCGTCCGCCGGACCGGAAACCGGACTGGCCACCCTGGATCGGTGCGGGTCTCCGAAG
>JAVJTD010000316.1:0-2952 GCA_040219065.1 Planctomycetota bacterium | reverse complement strand
GGAGTGTCGGCTTCACGACGCGCCAACCAACCAGAGCCCGCGCGACCGAAACGGAAAGCGGCTGCTGAGCTGGAGCCGCTTCCTCGACATCGCTGACGGTCAAGCCAGGAGGTGCCGAGCAAGGGGCCGCTCGGAGTGCGCCGTCTCGTCGCGACGATACAGCCCGGCCCAAGCTCGCTGGAGCAGAGCTCTCACCGACAGACTCGGACTATGACTCGCTCGGCTTGGGCACGCCAATGCACCGAGCACGTTTCACCACTTGTATGCTCCGGGGGGGCCGCGCCCGGGCCGCGCCCGGGGGCTCCGCTGACTCGGCAATCGCTTCACTTGGCGGCGACGACGACGAGGTAATAACGGCACTCGCCACGGCCGCGGTTCTCGAACTCGTGCTCGATGTCGGCCTCGAAGTAGAGCCCGTCCCCCAAGGACAACTCGTGGGACGTGTCGCCGATCCGCACGCGCAGCTTGCCGCGGTGTACGACGAGCTGCTTCTCGACGCCCTTGGGATACGCGGGCAGCCGTCCTGTGCTCTGCCCTTCGGGCAAGATGTGCTCGACGAGCTCGAAGCGCCGGTTCTCGAATGGCGGCGAGACCAGCTCGCGGACGAAGCCCGTCTTCGAGTCGATGAAGCGACGCCGCTCCTTCCGTGGCGTGACCTGGGCGGTCTGCCGGTCATGCGGCGCCTCCACGAGATCCGATAGCCCGATCCCGAACGCGGACGCGATCCTGGCCGCGACCACCACCGTCGGGCTCGCCTCGCCGCGCTCGATCTTCGAGAGCATCGCCCGGCTCACCTCCGAGCGGCTCGAGAGCTCCTCCAACGTCCACGAGCGCTCTTTCCGCAAGCTGCGGATCCGCTCGGCCAACGCTCGTTCTGGCCCTTGGGCCTTCTTTCTACGCGATTCCACCATAGTGGATTTTATTCTCGACCCAGGTCTCGCCAGCACGTACACCCGATCAGGCCAGCCCGCCCGACCATTCCTCGAAAGGACCGCGATGTCGTCGAGTCTGACAGACGATTCCTCCCGGATCAAAACCCTGCTCGAAGGACCGTACTTCCGCGGCATGGACGAGGTGTCGTTCGAGGTGTTCGAGCCCTGCTTTCATCCCGAAGCGCGACTGGCGTTCATTCAAGACGGCGAGCTCGTCATGCTGAGCCTCTCCGAGTGGCGAGCGCGCCTCGAGGCGATCCGCTCGGATCCGAGCCACCCGATCCTCCAAGAGACCAGCCGCAAGGAGGTGGAGACCGTGCGTGTCGACGGCGATGTCGCCAGCGCGGTCGTCAGCTTCCGCTTCACCTCACGAGCTTACGTCGATCATCTCCACCTCACCCGCTGTCAGGGCGAGTGGCGCATTCTTTCGAAGACCTTCCATCTGGAGCTTGGGTGATGAACCGGATCGTACTGTCCCTCTCCATTTGCATCGGTATCGCTTCATCTCCTGTCCTCGGCCAGGAAGAGCCCTCCTCGATCGAAGGCTACTGGCAAGGTGCCGTCGTGCGCGATGCGGGCGGAGTCCTTCCGATCGAGCTGCGGCTCTCGCGAGTGAACGGCACGCTGCAGGCCGCCTTCGAGGTCCCGAGCTGCGGCTGGATCCTTCCGAGCCAGCCGGCGACGTACGATCCGCCGAACATCGACCTGCCCTTCGGACGCGACCGCCTTCGCCTCGAGGTGGACGCCGACTCGGGCTCGATGCGCGGCCGCCTCGTGAGCCGGCAGCCGAACCCCGGTGCGCCGCCGGTCATCGCCGAGCTGACGCGCACCATCGAGCCGCCCGCCCCACCTGTCGAGTCCCGCGAGGTGACCTTTGAGAGCGCCGACGGCGTGACGATCGCCGGCACGATGCTCTTGCCTGCTGACGGGAAGGGCCTGCCGGGCATCGTGTTCGTCCAAGGACGCAGCTACGGCTCGAGAGCGCAGTTCCACTTCCACGCCCGGCTTGCGGCGAGGCGAGGGATGGCTGCGATCATCTTCGACGGACGCGGGGTTGGCGGGACGGGCGGCATCCGAGGCCAGCACACGCTCGCCAATCGGCTCGACGATGCCGAGGCCGCGCTGAAGACATTGCGAGCGCACCCCCGCGTCGATGCGAGCCGCGTCGGCATGTTCGGGCACAGCGCCGGAGGCTGGGTGATCCCGGTCGTCGGGCGCCGCGTCGACCCGCTCGCGTTCCTGGTGCTGCACTCCGGCCCCGCCGAAAACCTCGCCGAGCAGCAGGCGCATGTCGTCGGCGAGCTGATGAAGATGTCGGACACCGAGTTCACGGAGGACGAGATCCAAAAGGCCTACGACTACCAGAAGCGCCTGGTCGAGATGTGCGCCGAAGGCGCGACGTGGGAAGAGATCCAGAAGCTGGTGGCCGGAGCCGACGGACAGCGCTGGGCGGAGACGGCTGATATCCCGAAGAGCTACGAGGACTCGCAGCTCGACTACTTCCGCCGCAACCCGCACGATTCGGTCCAGGCATTGAGGGAGACGAAGACGCCCTTGCTCGCGATCTTCGGTGCCGAGGACTTCGTCGTCCCACCCGAGCTCAACGTCCCTCGCCTCGAGCAGCTCATGAAGGAAGCCGGTAATGAAGATTGGAAGGCCGTCGTCTTCCCCGAAGCCGACCACGACCTGATGATCGAGAGCAAGGACGGCCCCCCGCACCGCTGGATGCGCGTGCCGCCGGGCTACTTCGAGACCTGGCTCGACTGGGTGCAAGAGCGAGCGAAGCCAGGCGCCCATTGAGAAGGTTGGCATTCTGTTCCCGGCACGAATGGCCCACTTGGCGAAGTGAGCATTCTGTTCCCGGCACAGATGGCCCACATTGCTGCGCACCCTTGCTCGGAAGGTTGGCATTCTGTTCCCGGCACGAATGACCCACTTGGCGAAGTAAGCATTCTGTTCCCGGCACGAATGGCCCACTTGGCGGCGCTTCCTTGCTCGGAAGGCTGGCATTTTGTTCCCG
>JAVJTD010000305.1:0-7282 GCA_040219065.1 Planctomycetota bacterium | reverse complement strand
GTCCGCTTCACGACGCGCGAGCCAACCATAGCCCGCGCGACCGAAACGGGGAGCGGCTGCTGAGCCGGGAGCCGCTTCCTCGACATCGCTGACGATCAAGCCAGGACGTGCCGAGCAAGGGGCCATTCGGAAGGCGTTGTCTCGCCAGCATGGTGCGCCCCGGCCCAAGCTCGCTTGCGAGAGCCCTCACCAAGAGACTCGGTCTTTGACTCGCTCGACTTGGGCACTCCATCGCCCTCGCCCTCAGGCCCAGTTTCACCACTGTATGCTCCGCCGGTCCGCCGGCGGGGGCGCCGCTGACATGAAACACGGTCAGCGGTGCATACGGACCGCCGGCTTCAGCCGGTCTCCGGTTCCTCCTTCCATGCGCCTTGGAGAGGACTCAGACCTCAGATCTGAGGCTTCGTGGCCGAAGTCGCCGACTCCACAACAAGCTCGAGAACGTGAGCAGGCCCTACAGGCTTGGGCTGATGGACGAGACTTCGCCTGATTTCCGAGGGCGTTGCCAGGGGCTGACGACTGGGTGCCTTTCACGGCGAAAGAAACCAGAGCCCGCGCGACCGAAGGCCGTTGCAACTTGGGAGTCGAGAGTTGAACGTTGAGCCGTTGAACGTTCTGCTAGGCCTGGCTCGCCGAGAGGCTGATCCGCTCGAGTCTTGGAGGTTGAAAGTTGGACGTTGAGCCGTTGGACGTTCCAAGTGGCCCAAGCTCGCTCGTGTGGGCTCTCACTGACACGCTCGGTCTCTGGCTCGCTTCGGCTTGGGCACTCCAACGGACTCGGGCTCAGTTTCGCCCCTGTAGGCTCCGCCGGTCGGCCGGCCAGGGGTGCTTCTGTGTCTGATGCGAGGCGTCGATGGCCCGGATGTCCTCAGGGCCAGGTCTACGTCGTGGATCGCCGTATCGGGCTCTGGTTCTCACTCCGTCGCCTTCAATAGCTCCTCGAGATCGTTTTGAAGCTCTGTGTCTTTACTCAGATGATCTCTCGCGACCTGGACCGCTTCCTCCAGCACCGCACGCGCTGGGTCCTTCTCGCCCAGATCCAGGAGGTTCGCTCCGAGGTGCTGGAGGGTCTTGGCGTGGAGCTTCGCCAGCTCAGGTAATTGGTCTCTCGTGATCTCGGCGACGCGGCGGCATTCCTCGAGGGCGGCTTCGTTGCGATTGGCTGCTTCCAGCAGCTTGATGAGCTCGAGGCGATAGTCGATCGTCGCCGGGTCTTCGACTCCTCTCACCTCGGTCGAGCGGCGGACGGCGTCTCGTATCAGGCGGATGGCCTCATCGTGCTGATCCAGACGGCGGCGGTACAGCGCCAGGTTGAAGAGGGAGTTGAGAGTGTTCGGGTGGTTCGGGCCGAGGACTCGCTCTTCGCGCTCGAGCACCTCTCGGAAGAGCGGACCCGCGTCGTCCAGGCGGTCGTGGCGATAGAGGAAGCGCAGGAGCAGCTTGGCGGCCGAGAACCAGTCCGGGTGATTGGCGCCGCGGGTCTCTCGGATCTTGTCCAACGCATCGCGCAACAACCGCTCGCCCTCTTCCACCTCCCCCAGGAAGTCCAGCGACTCGCCGAGATTCATCTGGCATTGGAGCGTATCCGGGTGCTCCTCGCCGAGCGTCCTTCTCAGGATCTCCAGCCGCTCTTCGAGGTACTGGCGAGCTTCTTCATGATTGCCCGCTTGCTGGGCGAGGATGCCGAGGTTGTGCATCGTCGCCAGGGTCTTGGGGTGCTCGGGTCCGTACACGTCCCGGTTGAGGCCGAGGCTCTCCGACAATAGGGGCTTTGCTTCCTCGTGACGCCTCTGTGCAGTCAAGAACGCCGCGTAATTGGTCAATGCGTCGAGCGTGGACGGATTCTTCGGGCCGAAGTATCGGCGACTCATTTCGAGGTTGCGCCGGAACAACTCGCCCGCCTTTTCCGTATGGCCCGCCTCGACATGGGCGCGCGCGTAGCTGCCGAGCACGTGTTGGGTGAGCGCGTCGCCCTCCCCCAGCCGCTCCTCGCATTGACGGAGCAATCCCTCGAACAATCGCAGCGCCGCGTCGAACTCACCGCGCCTGCGATAGAGATTGCCCAGACGGAGCCGCCCCATCACCGAGGTCACGTGGTCGAAGCTCACCTCGTCGCCGTAGCGCTCGAGGATCCCGGCGAGGAGCTGCTCGGCGGCCTCGACCTCCCCCAGGTCGGCGAGGATGACGGCCAGGTCGCTCGACGCCGAGAAACGTCTCTCGGGTGAAGCGTCCGGGTGCTCTTCATACAGCTCGACGGCGCGCTCGAAGTGGCCGCGCGCGGGCTCGAACACGCCCAGCATCCGGTAGGTGTTCCCGAGCGTCATCCGAATGGCCGCCTCGACCAGGGGCATCTCGGCGAAGCGGCCGCCCGGTTGCCCCGCCCGCTCGATGCGCACGCCGGCGGCGTCGAGCACCGTTCGCATCGAGACGTCTCGCCCTTTGCCGTCTTCATCCGACGGAACGACCGCTCCGAGCAGGTCTTCATTCAGGAAGTCGTTGACGGCTTCGGCGATGCGTGCCTCGCGCGCCGCCTCGTCCGCTCTTTGCTTGGCAACCCCTTCCGCGGCGGTCGCGCGCGTGGCTTCGTCTTCGGCCAGCCGGACGGCCTTCTTCAGGAGCTCGTTCGCGCGGGTCGCTTCCAAGAGACCGAATGTCGTGCCGAGAGCACCGAGCACCAGAATGATGATTCCCAGGAATGAAGTCAGCACGGCCGCGCGGTGGCGGCGATACGCCTTTTTCGCACGGTACCAGGCGCTCGGGGGCGCGGCCTCGACGGGCCGGTCAGAGAGGAATCGGTCGACGTCGCGGGCGAGGGCGTCGGCGGTGGCGTAGCGCCTTTGGGGCTCCTTCTCCAGGCAGCGGAGCGCGATCCAGTCGAGATCGGACGGGATCTCGAGATTCGGCCGCTCCGTCTCGCTGCGCAATCGCAGGCTGGGCCGCGTCGGCTCGGACGCCTGGATGCGCTGGAAGACGCCGTTCAGCCCGTCGGACGAGCGATCGAAGGGCAGGCGCTCGGTCAGAAGCGCGTAGAGCACCACGCCCAGCGAGTAGACATCGGTGCGCGTGTCGATGTCGGCGGCCCCGCGCGCTTGCTCGGGGCTCATGTAATCGGGCGTGCCGACGATGGTGCTGCCGCCGTCGATTCGCGTCGAGGGCTCGCCGTCGTCCTCGATCACCTTGGCGATGCCGAAGTCGATCACCTTGACGATCGGCTGCCCTTCCATCTCCGAGACGAGCACGTTCGAGGGCTTGAGGTCGCGATGGATGATCCCTTTCTGATGGGCGTGCTGCACGGCGCGGCAAGCCTGCAGGAACAGCTCGAGCCGCGCGCGCAGCCCCAGCCCATTCTCATGGCAGTAGCAATCGAGGGTCGTCCCGCGAACGAGCTCCATCACGAAGTACGGCTTGTCGCCCGCGACGCCACCATCGAACACCCTCGCCAGACCGGGATGATCGAGCCGGGCGAGGAGCTGACGCTCGTCCTCGAACCTTCGGAGTAGATCGTGGCTCCGCGCGCCTTGCCTGAGAACCTTCACGGCCACCTCGCGGCGGACCGGCACTTCTTGTCTGGCACGCCAAACCGAGCCCATCCCGCCCTCGCCGATGCGATCGATCAGCTCGTAGTGACCGATCCTCGCGCCGGATACGAGGTCCCCGATCGGGTCGAAGACCGGCCCGACCGGGCTGAGGGCTTCGGTCTCCCGCCCCGTGTCCTCCAGCATCTCCAAGACGGCCTCGCGCAGCTCGAGGTCGCTGCCGCACTCCTGGTCGAGATAGGCCTCTCGCTCCGACGCCGGTCGGTCCAGCACCTCACCGAGGATTCGCTTGAGGCGCTGGTAACGCTCTCGGTCCAATGCACACCTCCGGTGCTCACTCGCTCTCTGTTCCGGAGGGCCCGTCCGGACATTCGGTCGTCCATTCCGCGGTGAGAACACGAAAAGCGCCAGTGTGCCGCAGCACTTTTTCTGATTCTTTGGTGGGAGGCCTCCCGGGCGTATCCTCACTGGCCCATCTTCACCCTTGGAGAACCTCATGTCGCCATCGATCGAGCCCATCAACCTCGAAGAGAAGCTCGCCAGCTTCGATGAAGCCTGGAGCCCCAAGATCATCGCCGCCCTCAACGGGCAGCACGTCCGGCTGGCCAAGCTTCGCGGCGAGTTCGTCTGGCATCACCACGACGACGAGGACGAGCTGTTCCTCGTGATTCAGGGGCAGCTCACGATGGAGCTGCGGGACAAGACGCTCGAGCTGGGGCCGGGCGAAATGGTGGTCATCCCCCGCGGCGTCGAGCATCGCCCGGTCGCCAAGGACGAGGCTCAGGTGCTGCTGTTCGAGCCGGCTGCGACCGTCAACACGGGCGCCGACCGCAACGAGCGAACGGTCGATGAGCTGGAGTGGATCTGAGGGGTTGGTTCGGGTCAGGCGCAAGCTCGCTCGGGCTTTGGATTCATTGACGACACAGGCGACTGGCTCGCTCGGCTTGCGCACTCCTTTGCTTTCCTACCCTCGCTCAGGTTGATTCGCTGGTAGAGCTGCCGAACGCTCGGTCGGCACTATCGCGTGGGGTAACCCTCGACGCTCGGTCGCTTCGGGCTCTGGTTGCGGTCGCTTCAGCGACTGGCTCGCTCGGCTTGCGCACTCCAGTCCCTTCGGGCTCTGGTTGGGGTCCGGGCACTATTTTCTTCGACATTCGTCGGACTCGATCCGTCAGTTCCTGCGTGCCTACCTGCGCGCGGTCTTCTGGTGGAGTGCTTCGATGATCCGACTCATGGTCTTCGGCTTGGTGTTCGTCCTGGTTCCGCTCGCCCATGCTCAGGTCGGTTCGGTCTCGAAGGCCGAGCCGCGGCACGGGGAGTCGGTGACGGTGATCTACGACCCTGCAGCGGCAGGTGCCGAGCTGGATGGCGCCGATCCCGTCTGGTGCGTGCAGTTCATCTACGGCAGCGACGACTCTCGCCAAGAGCACTCCCCGATGGTGAAGAAGGACGGGCGCTACGAGCTCGCGTTGCCCATCGCGGACGATGTCTCCTCGATCACCTTCTACTTCGTGACGCGTCATGCTTGGGATCGCCGGGCGAGGGCGCAGATCTTCGCGCGGGATGCGAAGGGGGCTCCGGCGCGGGGCGCGCATCAGCAGAAGATCCTCGAGGCCGGGCCGGACGGCTTCGAGGCCGAGATGGAGCGCGAGCTGGAGACGCACCCGGATCACTGGTCGGCTTATCGGACGAAGTGGTTCGCGGCGTCCGCCTTCAAGCCCGATGACTTCGAGGCCATGATTCGAAAGGACCTCGAGGCGCTCGAAGGCAGCGCACCCGCTGACGACATCGGCTGGCAGTACGCTCATCTCTACGGCCTGCTCGCCCTCGGCGAGGAGCCACGAGCAAGGGCGCTGCTCTTCGAGATGGCCCGTGAGCACCCCACTCACGCGCTGACTCAACGCGCCTTCTCCGACTACGACTATCAGGCATTCTCGAAGTCGTTCTCCGAGGAAGTGAAGCAGGAGGTCGACGAGCTGCGACGCTCGCTGGTGCGCGCGCATCCTGGCAGCGAGCTCGCGCGCGAGGCGATTCGGCTTCTGGCGGCGAAGGACGACTTCGCCTGGAAGGACATCGAGCGCGTCGCCCTGCCCTGGATCGAGAGCGACCCTCTCGACCCGCAGCCCTACATCGACCTCGCCCGAAGCCTGAACGTTCACGGCGAGGACCCATTGCGCGCGGCGACGCTCGTCGAGCAAGGGATCGAAAGGCTCCTCTCAGGCGAGCTGCACTTGCGGCGCGATGTCTCGGGCACGCAAACGAGCATGACGCTGCCCTCCGCCTACGCGATCCTCGCCGAGGCGCTGCTCGCCGCGGATCAGCCCGGACGTGCACTGGGTGCGGCGCTCGCGATGCGGGAGACCGCGTTCCAGGATCGACCTGACGACGACGAGATGGTGGCGAAGGCTTGGACGGCGATCGGGGACCGGTCACGCGCCGAAGCGGCATGGGTCGACGCCGACGCGGCCGGCTCGAAAGAGGCAGCCGCAGCGTTGAAGGGTCTCTACATCCCACGCCACGGCGACGACGCGGGCTTCGTGGCGCACCTGGCATCCTTGCGTGCGAAGAAGATCTCCCAGTCCGCCCAAGGGCGTGAGCCGGCGCCGGCGTTCAGCGCCCGAACGATGGACGGCGAGGAGGTGGCGCTCGCGGTTCTTCGCGGAAAGGTCGTCGTCTTGAACTTCTGGTTCATCGGCTGCGCGCCCTGCCGAGTGGAGATGCCCGGGCTCAACACCCTGGTGGCGAGCTACGCCGAGCGGGACGATGTCGTGTTCGTCGCGTTTGCAGCCGACTCCGAGGACGCCCTGAAGCCGTTCCTCGAGAGGTCCCCCTTCGACTACCAGGTGGTCCCCGCATCGTCGGAGGTCGCGGCTGACTACGCCGTTCAGTCGTGGCCGACACACGTGATCATCGATCGCTCGGGTCGCGTCGCCGCGCGCTTGACCGGAGGCAGTGCCGACCGACACGAAGACCTGCGCCCACTAATCGACCGAGAGCTCGAGCTGGGGCAGTGAGCCACCGAGCCTCAACAGCCCGGCTTCGGCACGAGGGTCACGATCCATTGCTCGGAGATGAAGGGCGCGATGCCTCGTGACCGCTCGACCCTTAGCCCGGCGGCATTCGCGTCCGCTTCGAGCTCCCTTCGCGAGATGCTCTGTCGACTGCGCACGGGCCGTCCGCGCCAGCTCTTGATGCGGCGGCGCAATGATTGAATCGATCCCCGCCGGAAGTAGGTGATCACGACACCGCGCCGCGACACTCGGGCGAGCTCGGCGAGGATGCGCCTCCGCACCTGGGCGCTCGGGACGTGATGGAGCAGGCGGATGCAGGTGACCGCTTCGAAGGCCCCGTCCGAGAACGGTAGCCGCTCGGCCTCGGCGACGGCCAACCACGCCTTGCCATCCAATGCTCCAGCCGCCTCGGAGACCATCTTCAAGGAGATGTCGACCCCGACCATTTCGAGGCCGGGCGTCTTCTCTTCGAAGGCTCTCAAGATTCGCCCGGCGCCGCAGGCGACATCGAGAACGGTCATCACTGGCCCCAGCCCGCCAACCGCCCTCAGGAGGCGGCCGAGCTCGTGCTCCGAGCGCGAGCGCCGCGCGCCGGCGAAGCGCTCCCGGGCATAGAAGGCGGCGTCTGCCTCGCTCTGGAATCCTTGGCGCGCCGCGTAGGCTGCCGAGTCCACCGACCGAGACGCCGGCTCCTTCGAGGGAGACCGCACCGGGGCGCCCCGGGATCTCCTGGAG
>JAVJTD010000014.1:0-43346 GCA_040219065.1 Planctomycetota bacterium | reverse complement strand
TCGATAACGCGCTCCTTCGCCGGCACTATCGCCGGCCCGCCCAGAAGGTAACGCAAGAAATCGAGCGCCCGAAAAAGTGAGCACTCCGTTCCCGGCACGAATGGCCCACTTTGCAAGGCAGAGTTGGCACTCTGTTCCCGGCACGAATGGCCCACTTTGCAAGGCAGAGTTGGCACTCTGTTCCCGGCACGAATGGCCCACTTTGCAACCGGGGCTCGGGAACAGGGGGCCAAAGTGGGACATCTGTGCCGGGAACCGATATCCCACTTTCTGCGCGGGCGGCCCTTCGAAAGTGGGACATCTGTGCCGGGAACAGAAATCCCACTTCACGAAAGCGAGGGCGGAGGACTCACGTCCTCCGCCCTCTTCCTTCAACGATCCATCTCGATCGGTCTGAGGGAGACTGAAGGGGGTCGAAGAGGATTCTCGATCAACGCACCTTCTCGGGAGCGGTGCTCGAATGGAGGCGGTTGCCGGCGGCGGCGAGGTAGAAAGCCTGGGGGCCGCCATGTCCGCGGACCATGTCGAGGAACTTCTCGGAGCTGCCGCAGAACTCGGCCGTGATGCGAGTGAACTCTTCGAGCGTCACGTCACCGCTCTGGTCGAAGTCGGCGCAACGGCTGCCTTCGCACACCTGCTCGGTCGGGGTCAGCTTGCCGTCCCCATCGCGATCGTAGAAGCCGAAGACGACCTCGACGGTCAACGGTCCGCGTGCGCCGCGGGACGCCGCCGCTCGGAATCCCTCGATGGTGCCGTAGGACTGCACCATCTTCAGGAAGTCTTCGGTCGTCCCGAAGTGATCGACTGCGACGGCTTGCAGCTCGGCCGACGTCACCTGGCCGTCGCCGTTCGCGTCCGCGCTCTGGCTGCCGGGGCAAACGCACTCGCCCTTCTCGAGCAGGCCGCTGCGGTCACGGTCGTAGCAAGCGAAGACGTTGTCGAAGGTGATCGGGATCCGGTGATGATCGCCCGACAGCCGTCCGCTGCGCACGTCCTCGTAGAAGCTCTCGACACCGCCGTTGGCCCAGACGACCTCCAGGAAGCGCTCCGAACTGCCGAAGTACCGCTCGATGAGATCGGTGAATTCGACCTGGGTGACGAGCCCGTTGCCATCGACATCGGCGAGGCGAGAGCCCTCGCAGACACACTCGGCCGGCTCGAGGACACCGCTGCCGTCCCGGTCGTACGCTTGGAAGACGGCCGCCATCGTGGCGGGCTCGGCGCTCGGCTGGAACCGTCCCTCGGACACGGCGGCGTAGAAGCCGTCGACGCCGCCAAAGGCGCGCACGGCTGCGGACAGGCGCTCCGCGGACCCGAGGCACTTGTCGACACCGCGGGCGAACTCCGCTGGCGTGACCTGACCGTCATCATCGAAATCCGCCATCCGCGTGCACGGGCAGATGCGCTCCTGATCCTTCAGGACGCCATCCCGGTCGAGGTCGAAGCGCGTGAACACGGCACCGACATCGGCCTTTCCGTCGAGCGTCTCGGCGTCGGCACCGTTGATCATCGCCTGACCGGTGAAGATCAAGACGGCGGCGCCCAGTCCTTGAACCCAGCGACTCTTCATGAACAGCATTTGCAATTCCTCGTTCTTCGATACGAATTGATGGTCTTCCAGAAGCCTGGCCATCCGAGCCGCTTCGAAGAGAGTCGGCGGTCCGCCGCGTCTCACGATCGCTCGTGCATCCGAGAGCTCGACCCGATCGAAGCCGGCGGCGATCGCCTCGGCCGTTGGGCCGGCGAAGAGCCAGCCGTCGATCAGGACCGGGTGCCCATCGACGGATCGCGTGACGGAGGAGCTCGGCGCCCAGACGGGCGGACCGGCGGCCAACATCCGGGACGACGGGCGGACCGGAGTCCGAGGCTCGTCCCGATCCGCCCGGCTCGCGAAGAGCCAAACGGTGAGCCCGATCACCAGAGCGGCGACGGCACCCAGGCCGAGGCGCAGCGCGGAGAGGCGGCGCCTCGGAGGCCTCGGCAGTCGCCGCAGCGGCCGATGACGACGCTTGGCGATCGCTCGGGAGAGCTGCTCCGCATCGGGTGGGACCGCGCGGCCGAGCTCTTCCTCGAGGACGATGTCGATCCAACGTTCACGATAATCCGTCATGAAGACTCGAGCCTTCTCTCGATGCACTCGCGAAGCCGCTCCTTCACCCGCTGCAGTATCGACTTCACACCGGACTCCTTCATCTTCATGCGCTCGGCGACCCGGGCGATCGAAAGCTGCTCGTGATACCGAAGAGCCAGGACCAGCCGGGGCCGAGGCGAGACGCGACTCAGGCAATCCCGTAGCGCTCGGCGCCAGGTCTCGCCGCCGTCGTCTCGAGCCGCTTCGTCCCACACGAGGTCCGCCTCGTGAAGGTCGCAGGGCACTTCCCGGCGTCGCCGCCGGCATTCGTCGATGAAGACATGCTTGGCGACGCGTCGGAGGTATCCCTCGGCGTGCTCACGAGTCAGACCTTCGATGGGCTGCCGAAGCAGCCTCAAAAAGGTCTCCTGCGTCAAGTCGTCCGCCATCGTCGCTTCACAGCCGAGCAGTCGGAGGTAACGCCAAACCGCTCGATGGTGCGTGCTGACGAGGCGTGCGAAGTCGGTTCGCTTCTCAGTGGTGGCTTCCACGCGAGACAAGCGATCGAGGAGCGGAAAAGGATGCATCTTTGTCTGCATTTTTCTTCGGTACGAGAACGGCTCGCACCCGCCGGGACCCTCGCGATATCGAGGACCACCCGCTCCATTACGGATCGAAGCGCGAAGCTTTGAGCCTGCCGAGAAGTTGGCAATCCGTTCCCGGCACAAATGGCCCACTTTGCAGCGCCACGTCGATTGCCCCCGACGCGGCGGCTCAGCTCAGCGGCTTGACGAAGTAGTACTCGACCGTATCGCTGATGTCCTCGAGCTCACGCGTCTGGCCGGTGTCCTCGTACCCGAGGGACCGGTAGAGCTGGTGCGCCTTGGTGAACTTCGTATCGCTCCACAGCTCCACCTTGGAGAGCCCGCGCGCGCGTGCCTCCTCTTCGACCAGCCCGCAAAGCGCTCGCCCGAGGCCTCGCCTTCGAGCGGTCGGCGACACGTAGAGCTTCTTGAGCTCCAGCGACTTGCCGCCAGAGGCCGGGGCGCCGCCGACGCATCCGATCACACGGTCGTCGGCAGGATCGACGACCACCCAGAATCGGCCATCCGCCTTCGCGAAGGTCGTCGCGATCGCGAGCAGCTCGGGCATCTCCCCCTCGACATCCAGCAGCACGCCCGGATACTCGGCGAAGCAGCGCCCGATCAAGGCGATGAGATCGGCCGCGTCGTCGTCCCGCGCCTCCCGGAGCTCGAGACCCTCGAAGGCCTCCGTCGAAGTGGTCGTCATGTCGTTCCTTTCTCGTCGGTCATCGGATCAACGTACCCGATCGCCAGGCCACGACCAACAGGAGTGAGAGGATGCCTCGACGCGTTGCCGGGCTCGATGGCTGCCGCGGCGGTTGGGTCGTGGTCATCGCCGAGATCGGCACCGGGCTGACCGGCGAGCTGCTCGTCGCCGGGTCGTTCGTTGAGGCGATGGCGATGACGGCTGATTGCCGGGCTGTCGCGGTCGACATGCCGATCGGCCTCCTCGACGAGCCGCGCCCGGGCGGCCGCGACTGCGACATCGCTGCTCGCCGGCTCTTACCTGGCAAGACCAGCTCGGTCTTCTCCCCTCCCTGCCGCGCGGTGCTTCACGCCACGACCTTCGATGAGGTCCGCGGCCGCGGCATGACGATCCAATCGTTCCACTTGCTACCCAAGATCCGAGAGGTCGATGCTTGGATGACTCCCGAGCACCAAAGCCGCGTCTTCGAGGCGCACCCCGAGCTGGCGTTCTTGCAGCTCGGTCAGATCCGGCGCCAGAAGAAGAAGTCGAGGCCTGGAGCTCGGGAATCGCTGGAGATCCTTGGCCGCTCGGGACGATTCTCGAATGCCGAGGCGGTGCTCGATCGAGCGCTCGCGGCTCACCGGCGCGCGGTGGTCTCGGCCGACGATGTCCTGGACGCGATCGCCCTCACTGCGACGGCCGTACGCTTTGCGGCGGCACAGGCGAAGCGCCTTCCCGCAGCCCCCCAGCTCGACGCGAAAGGCCTACGCCAGGAGATCTGGTACTGAGCGAAAGTGGGACATCTGTGCCGGGAACAGATTGCCAACTTCCGACTCGACATTTGATAGCTTGTCGGTCCGTCGAGTCCTGGCCCCGAGATCTCCAGCCGAGGAGCGCAGCCCTGGCCCGTGTCTTTCCGACTCTCGGCGAGTTCGAAGACCTCGCCGCCCGCGAGTTCGAGCGGATCCCGGCCCAGTACCGGAGCGGCATCGTCTCGCTGACGATCAATGAGGGTTCGGAACGGCATCCGACGATCCCGGACTGGTTCACCCTCGGCTATTGCCAGGCCTACCTTCCGTCGCTGTATGCCGGCGAGGATGCCGAGGTCACGTCCGAGATCGTCCTCTTCTATGGGTCGTTCAAGGCGATCGCCCTGCGCGACGACTCCTTCGATGTCGACGCCGAGCTCTGGGAGACTCTGACGCACGAGCTGAGGCATCACCTCGAGCAACGGGCCGGCATCGACGACCTCGATGCCGAGGACTACGCCCTCGAGCACGACCAAAGGCGACGCAGCGGTCTCGAGTTCGACCCGGCCTACTACCGAGCCGGCGAGGAGCTGGATGCCGGTGTGTATCGCGTGGACCTCGACCTGTACCTCGAGATCGACTGGGGTCGGCACGAGTGGACGAAGCGCAGCGGAACATCGCTGACACTCACCTTTGAGGAATTGGAAGTCGAGGTCACCGTTCCCGAGATGCCCGCGAGCGGCCCATTTTTCGAGATCGCCGGCGAGTCGCCCTTCGAGAGGGGACGCTCTAGTGGCGAAGTGATCCTGGTGTGGATCGTCCGCGGCGGCCGGCTCGAGCGCTGACGCGTTCGGCGCCAACGGTTGGAGCCCGAACGTCGATCGCCGATCGCCCCCGATGCGGCGAGCGGCGAGTTTCGGTAGAGTCCGGCGTCGCCCATCGCTCGTAGAGGACATCGTCATGAGCCCGACCGTTCGCACGCTTTCGTTCCTGCCCCAAGGCGCACCACACCTCATTGGCGTGATCCATCTGCCGCCTTTGCCAGGCAGCCCACGCGCTCAAGCCGCGGTCGATGAGATCTTCGAAAGAGCCCAGGCGGACGCGAAGGCGCTCATGGACGGCGGGATCCGGGCGGCGATCCTGGAGAACTTCGGCGACGCGCCCTTCTTCCCCGATCAGACGCCACCCCATGTGCCCGCCCTGATGGCCGCCGTCGCGCGAGCCCTTACGGGATCGGGCCTCGCCCTCGGCATCAACGTCCTGCGCAACGATGCCCGCTCCGCCCTTGCCGCGGCCCTGGCCGGTGGTGCTTCCTTCATTCGCGTGAATGTTCATGTGGGTGCCGCCGTCACCGATCAGGGCCTCATCGAAGGGCGAGCGTTCGAGACGCTCCGCTACCGCCGCGAGATCGGTGCCGAGAGCATCGCCATCCTCGCCGACGTCGACGTCAAGCACGCCGCCCCGCTCGTCACGCGCCCTCTCGAAGGCCTCGCCCGCGAGACGGCCGGCCGCGGCGGAGCCGACGCCTTGATCCTTTCCGGCGAAGGCACCGGCCGCCCCACCGACCTCGCCCAAGTCGAGCGCGTCAAAGCCGCCGTCCCGGACCACCCCGTCCTGGTCGGCAGCGGCGTCACGATCGAATCCGCCGCGAAGACACTCCAGAGCGCCGACGGCGCCATCGTCGGCACTTGCCTCAAGCACGACGGCGACGTCGAAGCCCCGGTCGACCCGAAGCGGGTTCAACGATTGGTGGAAGCAGCTCGCCACTGAGGCAACGAGCGTTCCCAGTGGTTTCCAACCGAGTCTGTCGGTGAGAGCTCTGCTCGAGCGAGCTTGGGCCGGGGCGGCGATTCCGAAACGGAGTTCTTCGCCCTGGAAGGGCAGCCATTCGTTAGCCCCGGGCAACGCCCGGGCAACGCCCTGGGCAACGCCCGGGGAAACCGGGCGGTGTCTTGTGATCCGTCCAAGCCTGTAAGGCTTGCACTCGTTCTCGCGCTTGTTGTGCCGCCGCCGACTTCGGACACGGAGCTTCAGATCTGAGGTCTGGGTCCTGTCCAAGGCGCTCGGATGGAGGACACGGAGACCGGCTGAAGCCGGCGGTCCGAATGATGTTTCAAGTCAACGGAGCCCCCGGGCGCGGCGCCGGAGCATGCAGGGGAGAAACGATCAGAGCCCGAACAGGTCCCTGGCGCGGGGTTGGGAACACGCTCGCGCGCACAGAGCTCGCCACCGATTCACCGGGGCCTCGTGAGGGACGACGCGACCGGATCCCGCTGGTAGAGGCGAGGGAACGTCCATTGCCCTGCCCGACCGGCATGTCGGATCGACCCTTACTCATCACCGGACGGATGAGGTCTTCGCCATGTACCTCGTCGCCCCAATGGCAAGCGCTTGGTGTCAAGGACCCGTGCAGGCTCTGGTTTCAGACCAGGCCGGACGCAAAGCTCGCTCGGGGATGCGAACGGTATCGATGACAACAAACACAGAGCGGTGAGCCGAAGCTCACCGCCCTGGTTCGATTCGCACGGACCTACTGGTCCATCAGACCGTGATGCCTTGGAAGGTCGGGGTGTAGTTCGGGAAGATCTCCGAGAGGTTCTGGTTGCCCAGCCTTTGGGAGACGATCTCGGCGACGATGTCGCGGTAGTCGATGGTGATGGCGAGGTCGCCATTGTCCAGGTTCTGCGGGGCGAGGCCGGGCCATTGGCGCATGACTTGGCCGCCGGCGATGTGACCGCCCATGGCGATCATCACGTTGCCATGGCCGTGGTCGATGCCTTCACTGCCGTTCTCGGCGACGCGGCGGCCGAACTCGGAGAAGAGCAGCACCGTGACTCGGTCGATGTCGGCGAACATGTCCAGGTAGAAGGCTTCGAGCGAGCTCGACAAGGCGCCGAGCAAACCCGCCATCGTGCCATCGATCGGTCCCAGACCCTCATGCAGGTCCCAGCCACCCATCTCCATCATGAAGACCTCGATGCCGAGATCGGCCTTGATGGTCGCGGCCGTTTGCCGCAGCGCTCCACCGAGCTCCGCCTCGGGATAAACCGCGCCATTGGCCGGCTGATACCCGTCGTAATCGACCGACTGCAACAGATCGATCGTGGCCAGGCTGCTCGAGGCCGCTGAGCGCACCGGCTCGGGACCGCGCGAGTACATGCGCTCGAGGGTGCTGCGCCGCAAGGACAGCGAGATCGGATTGCCCGGGAACTCGAAGGTCGACAGCTCGCGCGCCGAGACCGTCGCGGGCGCCTTCGCCAGGCTCTGCGGCAAGACGTCCGAGACGTTCACCGCGCGCAGCAGCCCATTCCCCAGCGGCGCGCTCGTCTGGAGGTGCCTCGCCAGCCAGCCGCTATCGATCGAGAACGCCGGCTGATTGGGAATGCCGGCCTCCATGAATCGCATCGACTCGAAGTGCGAGCGCGTCGGATCCGTCGAGCCCGAAGCGTGCACGAAGGCCAAGTGACCGTTCGCCCACGGCGTCAACAGTGGCGCAGCCGCCGGCGGCAGCCCGAAGAATCCGTCGAGGTCGAGGGCGCCATTCGACTGGCCCGGCTGCGGAATCGCGAGAGTCGGACGCGCCAGATACAGGTCGGGATCGCCGTATGGCACGCACGTCGTCAATCCGTCCATGCCTCCGCGTAGGAAGACGTGCACGAAGACGTCACGGCTATTGCCTCCACGCGGGGATGCCGAGGCCTTCCTCATCCACCAAGGTGTGGCTGCCAAGGCGGCCACCGCGCCACCGGCTCCCAGGAAGCTGCGGCGCGTGACGTCGTTCGAGCCGGATGATTTCTTCATTTGATCAGTCATCGTTCTCACCTCCGGCTCAATGGGTCTGGTAGCTGGGCGACGAGGCGGCCAAGGCGATCGCCTCTCGCAGCACGCGCCAGGTGTAGACCGGCTCACTCTGGATGTGCGCGCGGATCGCGTTCACGTCGCGGCGAGCGAGACGACCGCCGGTCAGCACGACGTTGATGGCCTCGGCCCGATCGGTGATGCCCGTATCGTTGATGCGAGCAGTGATCGCGTAGCGATCGATCGGCGTGCCCCAGGACTGGTTGTCGAAGAGGCGAGACGCGAAGCTCCAGCGCGGCCGGAGGTTGCTGGCCCAGGCGCCGGTGACGTCCGGATACCCGTTGGGCGCGTGCCAGCCGAAGGGGTACTGCCCCATCACGATCATCTCGTACAGCATGCCCGTCGGATCGGCGAGCCCGATCTCGAAGGCTCGCAAGAGCGAGGTCGCCATCAAGAAGGGCCGCCGGAACTTGGGCTGGGCGAAGCGCACGAACGCGGCGGGGCTTTGCGGCGAGAAGATGTCTCGGAGCATCGACTTGATGTCGCCGCCCGTCGCGAGATAGGTCGCGGCCACCCTTTGCACCAGGCTCTGGGGCGGATCATCGGCGACGAAGTGGCGAACCAGCTTGGTCGCGACGAAATGCGCCGTGCTCGGGTGATTGGCGAGGATGTCGAGGACGATGTCGCCATCCGACTTGCCGCCGCCGGCCGGAATCTGCTGCCCGAGGACGGTCTTGGCGCCAGTGTCGTGCTTGCCCGGGTCGAACAGGAACTCGCCCCAGTTGGGGAAGAACGGGTTCTTCCGCTGGTACGTCCAGCCCGTGAGGCAACGGGCGACCTCCTTCACGTCATTCTCTGTGTATGGGCCACTCACTCCCAGTGAGTGGAGCTCCATGAGCTCGCGCGCATAGTTCTCCTGCGCTCGCCCCTTCACGTTGGCGAAGTTGTCCAGGTACTGGTTCATTGCCGCGCTCTCGGCGGAGGCGCGCAGGAGGTCTGGGAACTTCCCCAGCGCGTGCGGGCGGATGACCTCGCGGTCGTCGACCGTCTTGAGGAGTAAGCAGAAGTCGTCCTCGTGATCGATGTTGAAGTGGTCGCTCCAGAAGCCGACCATGCGCTCGTAGAGCTGCCGCGGCGAGTAGGCGGCGCGCAACATCGTGGCGAACTTGAGCTCGAGGAACGGGATCTCGAGCTGATTCGTCGTCCAGTAAGCGTCGTAGATCTCCTTCGCGCTCATGGCGAGGGAGGGGAGGATCTCGGCGAGCAGATCCTCGAGCGGGCTATCGTCGATGCTCTCATGAGCGAGCTGGTACTCGAACCAGATCGGATAGCCGACTGTTTTGGCGATCTCGTACTCACCGAGATGGAAGCCGTGGCTGGTGCGATCGAGCAGGAGCTGCACCGCATCTCGGGGCCACTTCTCGCCGCTCCCCTGCCCGGGAGCACCGGCGGTGGCGACCGGGGACGCCGCCGAGGCGCCGGGCGCTCCGGGGAGACCCGGGTGGCGGGACATTCGATTCCAAGCCGCCTTCAGCTTCTTCGGATCGATCTTCTTCCCCGGGCGATGCTGGAGCGCGATCTGAGCCGCTCTCTTCGAGGCTTCGAGTCCGACAGGCATGGTAACCCTCCAGAAAGGGCCGCTGGAGTGAATCGGCGCCCTCGGACACACGGACGAGGACGCCCTTCCGCATCGCGCCCGCCCCTCCTCCAGGACAGCCGCGCGACGTACCCCGTCAACCTTCTGCGTGACTCCTACTTGCCAGCTCCTTTGAGGGGCTTGCAATGTTTTTCTCGTTTCGGGAGATACCGCGGATCAGGGAGACTCTGAGGGCTCGATCGGGCAGTCCCCTGGAACACTGCTCGAAGCAACGGACACGCGTGGAGCTCGAAGATGCCGTCCCTTCCCGTCTCCCTTCTTCGAATCGGTGGGATCGCCTTGGCGATCGGGGCTCTGGTCTTGTCGTGCGAGAGCCCTCTCGAGGCCGACCGCGAGACCGATCCAGCGCGCGCCGCCCTCATCTCGCGCATGGAGCGGCTCTCAGCCCGGTTCGGTGTGACATGCGAGCACTGCCATGTCGACTTCATTACCTATGACCGGAACGGCACCGGTGCGATCGCCGAGCTGATGATGGAGAGCCCGGACTTCGCGGGTCCGGACTGGCTGCATCGAACCACACGCCGCGAGGAGGTCTACGAGTGTCGCGATTGCCACGTCCCGTCGGGGAAGTTCTTCGAGCTGACGGACGAAGGTCGACTCACGGCGGCGATGATCGATGTCGATACCTTGATGAAGGAGCGGACTCCGGACTCCGAGGAAAACCGCTGAGACCGACCGACCGCACACCGAGGAGCCGCCCCTGATGATCACCGAGCCCAAGACCCGCGCCATCCTGTACGCCGAGCACCTCCACAAGACCTTCGGACAGGGCGATATCGCGGTCCCGGTGCTGCAGGACGTCAGCCTCGAGGTGCCCGAGGGCCGCTTCGTTGCGATCATGGGCCCCTCGGGTTCGGGCAAGTCGACGCTCCTGCACGTGCTCTCGGGGCTGGACCGGCCCGACCGAGGCACGGTCCACATCGATGGCCAGGACGTCTATGCGATGAAGGACAAGGCGCGCACGCTGCTGCGCCGCGACCGCATCGGCTTCGTCTTCCAGTTCTTCAACCTCGTGCCGAACCTGACCGTCTCCGAGAACATCCTCCTACCCGCGATGATCCGCGGCCACGATCCCTCCGACCGGCCGCCCATCCTCGCCGAGATCCTGGAGCGCTTTCGGCTGACCCAGCAAGCCGAGCGCTACCCGCATCAAGTCTCCGGCGGCGAGATGCAGCGTGTCTCGATCGCGCGCGCGCTCCTGAGCGAGCCGCGGATCATCATGGCGGACGAGCCGACGGGCAACATCTCGTCGAAAGCCGGCCAAGAGGTCATGGAGCTCCTGCGCGCCTGCCGCAACGAGCGTCAACAGACGATCCTGCTCGTGACCCACAATCCGCGGGACGCCGCCTACGCCGACCGTGTTCATTTCCTCAAAGATGGCCAAATTGCCGAACAAGCGACACTCGAGGACGACCAAGTCGATGAAGCTCGCATTCTTGATTGCCTCAAGGAGCTTGACATCTAGGAAGCTCCGCACGCTCGCCTCGGTGCTCGGCATCGCGGTCGGGATCGGCACCGTCGTGGCGATCTTCGTGATCGACCACAACACCGGCCTGACTCAGGAGCGGCGTCGCGCTCTCGACTCGGCGCGGCCGGACATCGAGATCACGCCGATGAAGCCGAACCCGCCGGGCGTGTTGGAGATCTCCAAGTCGCTCGAGCGGATCCCCGGAGTGCTCGAAGCCTCGGGTGCGTTTTTCAACGCCGCCTCGGTCATGCGTGACGGTCGACCGGTCGCCGATCTCGAAGTCTGCGGGCTCGAGCCGGGGAAGAGCCAGGCGTTCTCCGCCTATGTGATCGAGGACGGCCGAGATCTCGATCCGGGCGAGATCGATGCGGCATTGCTGCCGCGGGCGCTCGCGAAGAAACTCGGTGTGTCGCTCGGTGATCGACTGACCCTGCGGCGCCGGCGGCCGCCCGTCCACGGCTGCCGCGACGGCAAGATCGTCACCGTCGATAACGGTGCCGCGCGACCCGAGGACGGCTCCGTCAGCTTCGCGATCGTCGGCATCCTGGCCCCCGAGCGGCTAGGTCGCCGATCGTTGATCATCACGTCCTTCGAGTCCTCCGTTCAACTGTTCCGCGACGATCACTTCCTGCCGGTGTACTGGGCGAAGCTCGACAAGTCGACGACCGCCGAGGAGATTCGCCGCCTCCTCGAAGGGCAAGAGCTCACGGTCACCGAGCCCCGCTTCGCGCTCGCCGGCGAGGCGATCGAGGAGAAGGCGTTTCGCAACGGCGTCCTGGCGAGCGCATTGATGGCGCTCCTCCTCGGGCTCTTCATCATCTTCAACTCGATGTCGATGTCCCTCGCCGAGCGCATTCGGCAGATCGGCCTGCTTTCGGCGCTCGGCACCACCCGCGCCCAGATCTCACAGATCTTCCTCGCAGAAGGCTCCCTCCTCGCCTTCACGGGCGGCTCGCTCGGCCTCCTCGTCGGGCTGCTCCTCGCCTGGGCCCTCAAGGCCGCGCGCATTACCACGCTGGGAGCCGGCGAGCGGGTCGACACGTTCGAGATCCCCGTCCCGTCGGTCGCCACCATCGTCGGGCTGGGTGTGCTCTTCGCGCTGCTCGGCGTCCTGTGGCCACTGGTCAAGGCGCGGAAGCTGTCGGTGACCGAGGCCCTCCGCTCCGGTCGGGCCGACTTCAAGGACCTGCGTCGAAGTACCCGGCTCTGGGTCTACTTGATCCTCGTTCTGGTGGTGCCCGCCTGCTTCTTCGGCGTCAGCTACGTCATCATCGGTGGCACCCAGCGCATGCTCTGGATCCTGATCCAAGCCGGCGGCGTCCTGGCGCTCGTCTTCGGGGTCCTGCTCTTCTGTCCCTCGGTGCTCACCCGCGCGACGCGCTGGTCGGTGCGCCCTTGGGCGTCCCTGTTCCGACTGGAAAGCCGACTCGCCGAGAGCGCGATGCTGGGCTCGGGTCACCGCGTGTTCACGTCAGTGACCGGGCTGATGCTCGTCTTCGCGACGCTGCTCGGCGTCAAGAGCATCACCAGCTCGTTGCAGGACGAGACGCGCCAGTGGGCCGAGCGCGCGCTGCCACCCAGCCTCTACGTCCGCACCGAAGGTGTCGCTCGGGAGAAGGTCGAGGCGCTGCGCAAGATCGACGGTATTCGCTCGGTGGTCCCGCTCACCGCCGAGATCAACAGCCCCTTCACCATCCGCGGCGTCGATCCCGAGGCGCTGGCGCGCTACGCGTCTCCCTCCGACCGGAAGATCCCCGAGAAGCTGGCCAGGCGCGGCGGCATCGTGCTCTCAGAGTATCTCGCCCGCAGCTTCGGCTACGAGGTCGGCACCATCATCAACTTGCCCACCTTCGACGGACCCAAGCCGTATGAGGTCCTCGCGATCAGCGACGCGTTCGGGTTCTACCCCGACAACCGCAAGTACGGTCTCATCCACGAGGCCGACATGATGCGCGACTTCTGTCGCTCGAACGACCAGATCACGCAGTTCGCGATCTTCATCGCTCCCGACCGACCCGAGCACAAGATCGAGGAGAAGGTCCACGCCGCTCTGGCGAGTGACGCGCCCTGGCTCGCCGTCAAGCGCGCCAGCTCGGTGCGGCGCACGCACCTCCGGGAGATCGGCCGGGACTTCTTCATCTTCGACGTGATCCTGATGCTGATCGTCGGATTGTCGGCGCTCGGCATGCTGAACTCGCTCGTCATCGCCGCCCTCGAGCGGCGCAAGGAGATCGCCCTGCTCCGGATCGTGGGCCTCACCAAGCTGCAGCTCTCGGGCGTGCTCCTCTTGGAGACGGTCAGCATGGGCATCTTGGGTGGCCTCTTGGCGGCCCTTCTCGGCGTGCCTGTGTCGTGGATCGTGGTGAAGGGCCTCGCCAATGTCAGCGGACTGGGTGTCGCCTTCGAGCTGTCGCCCGTGCTCTTGATCGGCTGCGTCTTCGGCGCCGTGCTGGTCTCGCTGGTCGCTTCGCTGCTTCCCATTCGTCAAGCGCATCGCCTCGATTATGCGACGGCCATCCGCTACGAGTGAGCCTTCGGACGGCTGCCGTCGAGGAGCAGCCACACGAGAGCGCCGAGGCAGAGTGTCTGGAACCCGACGAGGGCGCCTTGCCAGGCCGCCGCACCTTGGAGGAGGAGAGCGTTGCCGCCGAGGCACGAGGCGAGGAGGTAGAGTCGGATCACGACGGCGCGATCCGAGCCGACATCGCGCCTCAGCCGGTGCGAGAGATGCCTTCGATCCCCCACCCAGATCGGGCGGTGCTCACGGATCCGGATGACGGATACGCGCACCAGGTCGAGCAGCGGCAATGCGAGCACGACTGGTGGCATGAGCACGGCTAGCGTCGCCTCGCCGGCACCCGCGGTGTAGGAGAGCAGCAGCGTCACCGCGCCGAGGAAGTGGCCGATCACATGGCTGCCCAGGTCCCCGAGGAAGATCGAGGCGGGCGGGAAATTGAAGCGCAGAAAGCCGGCGGTCGCACCGAGGAAGCTCGCCAGGAGCAGCCCCATGAAGTACTGGCGCTGGAGCAGCGCCAAGAACAGGAGCACCGCCGAGGAGACCAAGGCGACGCCCGCGCAGAGGCCGTCCATGTTGTCGATGAAGTTGAAGGCGTTGATGACCAGGACGATCCAGACGACCGAGGCGATCGCGTTGATCCAGAATCCGCCCGGCAGGAACTGGCAGTGAGCGCCGCCGGCGACGGTGACGATCGCCGCGAGGAATTGACCCGCCAGCTTCGGAGCGGCGCTGAGGCCGCCGGGCCAGAGATCGTCGAGTGCGCCCCAGAGGGCGGAGAGCAGCGACCCGAAGAAGAGCAGGGCCAACGCCACACCGACGCGGCTGATGTTTCGGACGTCGCCCGCGAAGTCGCCGAGGAAGCGGTCGAGCGTTCCCAGGACCCAGGCCACTCCGGTGGCGGTCAACCCCAGGAACACGAGGCCCCACGTGGCGGCGAAGATCGCGGCGCCTCCGAAGAGGGCCGGCCTCCCCGCGTGCTGCTTGTGGGCACCCGGTCGATCGACCAGGCCGAAGGCGTGTGCCGCCTTCCGGATCCACGGCGTGAGCGCAAACGACGCGATGCCGGCCAAGAGCCCCACGGCCGCCGTCAGGATCCAAACGCTCATCGGGCCTTCTCCTCCAAGATGCGCTCGTACAGATCGAATGTCTCGCGGACCAGCCGCTCCGCCGAGAACTGCTCTTTGGCGTTCGCCTGCCCGGCTTCTCCATAACGGTGACGCAGCCCCTCGGAGAGGATCAGCTTGGAAAGGGCCGCCGCGATGGCCGGCGCCTGACCGGCCGGCACGAGGAAACCGGTCTCCCCGTCCGTGACGATCTCGGAGACGCCGCCGACCCGGGTCGCGACGACGGGGCGTCCCGAGGCTTGCGCCTCGATCAAGGCGAGGGGCAGCCCTTCCCGATCCGAGGTCAGAGCCGCGACGTCGACGGCGGACCAAAAGGCGGGCATGTCGTCGATCCGTCCGACGAAGCGGGCCGGCAATCCCGGGTGATCGGCGAGCTGCCTCTCCAGCGCAGCCTGTCCCGGTCCGATTCCGGCGATGACGGCGGCGACGGGTGCTTTCTCGCGGGCGAGGATCGAGACGGCGGCCAGGAGCCGGTCGACGCGCTTCACCGGCGCGAGACGCCCAGCCCAGCCGATGAGGCAAGTCTCTCTCGGTACATTCCAGTCCCGCCGCATCGCTGCGCCGCGGACGCGTGCGCTCTCGTCTCCGAACGGCGCGAGGTCGACGCCCGAGCGAATCACCTCCAAGGGCCCGAGCCCGAGCTCGGCGAGCTCCTGGGCATCCTGCTGGGAGACGCAGATCAGCCGGTCACTGAACCGGGCCAAGTGGCGCTCGATCATCAAATGAACCTTCGACCGTAAAGGGGAGAAGTATCCTTTGAGGCTATGACCGTGAAAGGTGTGGACGATCGCCGAAGCGCCCTCCCGGCGCGCCGCGGATCGGCCGAGCGCCCCCGCCTTGGCGGTGTGCGTGTGCACCAGATCGGGACGCACCTCGCGAATGATCCGCCTCAGCTCGCGATGGGCGGCCAGGTCGCTCCGAAGTCGGACCTCACGGGACAAGGTCGGCACCCGGATCGGCAGGACGCCCGAGAGCGCCAATTCGCCCAAGAGATCGCCCTCGGACTCCTCCTCCACGCCGCTCACCAAGACCGTCCGCCAGCCTCTGGAGGAGCTGGCCGCGGTCAGGGTCCCGATCTGACGAGCCGGCCCTCCGACATTGAGCCGCGTGACGATCCGGAGCACCGTCCTCATTCAGCGACTCGGTGCGGGAGCGCCTCTCCGCTGAGGCCAGCCAGGAGATTGTCGACCGCCAGCTCGCTCATGCGGGACCGCGTCTCCAGGGTCGCGCTCCCCAGGTGCGGCGCCAAGGTGACCTGGGGCAAAGCGAGGAGCTCGCCCTCGACCTCGGGCTCACGCTCGAAGACATCGAGCGCAGCCCCGGCGAGCGCCTTCGACTGCAGTGCTCGAACGAGCGCCTTCTCGTCGACCACCGGTCCGCGCGCTGTGTTGATCAAGAAGGCTCTCGGCCGGAACAGCCCGAGACGCCGCTCGTCGATCAGATGGCGCGTCTCGCCGGTGAGTGGACAGTGCAAGCTCACGAAGTCGCTCGCCGCGATGAGATCGTCCAGCGCCGAGAAGCGGACGCCGAGCTCGGATTCTTCGGCAGGCTCCAGCCGACGTCGCCCGGTGTACAGCACCGTCATGTCGAACGCGCGGGCGCGGCGGGCGACCGCTTTCCCGATGGAGCCCAGACCGACGATGCCCAGGGTCGCGCCGTGCACATCGCGCCCCAGGAAGTAGTCCGGCTGCCAACCCGTGAACTCTCGCCGTCGCATCACACCGTCACCCGCAACCACGCGCCGAGCGGCAGCCAGGATCAAGGCGAAGGTGAAGTCGGCTGTCGACTCGGTGAGGACGCCCGGCGTGTGCCCGACGAGGATGCCCTTTTGACGGGCCACCTCGAGGTCGATGTGGTCGACGCCCGCGCCGTAGTTCGAGATCACCTTCAGATCATCACCCGCTCCGATCACCTCGCCGTCGATTCGATCGGAGATCGTGCACAGGAGAGCGTCGCAGCCCGGCAGCCCCGAGAGGATCTCCTCGCGGGGACAGAGCGTGCTCTCGAGATGCCCGGCGAGGGTGTGCTCTCGCGCAGCGCGCTCCAGCGCCGGTCCCGGAATCGCATAGGTGACGAAGACCCTCACCCGCTCGCCCCTTCCTCGAGCTCTCCTCGAGAAGCGATGCCTGCGGCGATGTGGCGAATCGACTCTTCGAGCGAGATGGCCGGCCGGAAGCCGGTGAGCGCTTCTAGCCGGTCCAGACTTGGGCACCGGCGCTCGATGTCGGCGAAGCCACCTGGATAGACCGTCTCGGGCGGCACCGGGACGATCGGCGAGGCGGAGCCGGTCCAGGCGACGATGCGCTCGGCGAGGGTCGCGATCGAGATCTCGTCGTCCGAGCCGACGTTGCAGACCTGCCCGATCGACTCCTCGGACTCCGCGAGGCGAAGGATGGCCTCGACGGTGTCTCTCACGTCGCAGAAGGATCGCGTCTGGGAGCCGTCCCCGACGACGTGGAGTGGATCGCCCCGAAGCGCAGCGGAGACGAATCGGGGTACGACCATCCCGTAGCGCCCCGTCTGCCGCGGTCCGATCACATTGAAGAAGCGGGCCACCGTGACCGGAAGCCCGAAGCGCCGGTGGTGCTCGAAGGCCTCGTACTCCGAGAGCGCCTTGGCGCAGCCGTAGCTCCAGCGGATCGTGTCCGTCGGTCCCATGACGAGCGGCAGGCTCTCCTTCAAGGGACCCGACTGAGGGCCGTAGACCTCCGAGCTCGACGCGATCAGGGTGCGGGCGCCACACTTCGATGCCTGCGCCAGCACTCTTTGTGTGCCGTGAACGTTGACATGAATCGCCTCCAACGGCCGTTCCAGGACGCGCTGCACCCCGACCGTGGCGGCGAGGTGGAACACGTGACCGACGTCGCGGAACGCTCGGACGAGGGCTCGGTTGTCGAGGATCGAGCCACGCAGGAGGCGAACCTGCCCGTCGGCGAGACTCGGCAGGAGGTTCTCGATGTCGCCCGTGGACAGGTCGTCGAGCACGGTGACCCGGGCTCCCACCTCGGCGAGGGCCGATGCCAGATGCGAGCCGATGAAGCCGGCGCCCCCGGTTACCAGAACATGCTCGCCCTGCCAATCTTCACGCCTGCCGACTTTGGCGCTCATCGTGCGTCTCCGCTGCTTCGAGTCTCGGGAGTCACCGTCTGGGGCTCCTCGGCTTGCCACTTCTGGTGCCGCTCCCAGATCGCCTCGGTCAGCGCAGACTGCGGTCCCCCCAGAATCAACAGGTCCCCGCCAGCTCCTTCGGCTCCGGGCTCCGGACGGAGCTGCAGCCGTCGACCGCTGGCTTCGGGTCGTCTGACGCCCAACACGCGCACTCCTTCCTTCTTGGATTCGACCGACTCGAGACGGAACGGGGACACCCAGCTCGGCACGGGCAGATGCACGAGGGCATGATCGAAGCCGATGTCGATCGCCCACACTTGAGGAGGCAGCGTGACGCGCAAAGCGACGGCCCGGGCGCTCTCGGCGAGGGGCACGACCGTGACGTCGGCACCGATCGCCTGGAGGATCTGCGCTTGGGTCTCGGTGCCGGCGCGCGAGACGACCATCGGCACTCCCATCTCCCGAAGCGCCATTACGGCGAGCTCGTTGGCCTCGAGGTCGTCGGCAATGCAGACGACGGCACAATCGACGCGCTCGAGGCCCTGCTCCTTCAACGCTTCGATGTGCCGTGCATCGAGGCGCACTGCGCGATCGGCGTAGTCCTTGATCGCCTCGACGGGACGGATGTTCCGATCGACGGCAATCACCTCGTGACGCCGATCCTTGAGGTAGCGGACGAGCTCTTGCCCGAACCGCCCCAGCCCGATCACTGCATAACGTCCCACATCTGTTCCTTCGCCAGGTCCTCGGACCGCCTCGCCCATCGAGGTGAGCGCTGATTCTACCGGGCGAGTCGCGCTGACTTCCAACCTCGTGAGCCGAGGATGTCGGACGACTGCGATTCAGAAGCGGACGCCTTCTTCCTCGAGGACGCGGCGCAAGGCGGCTTCGAAGACCGGCTCGTCGAAGCGCAGAGCGTTCGCACGGCAGGCTCGCGGGTCGAATGCTCCTTCTCTCGCCTCGAAGCGAGCGAGCGCGGCCCGCAAGGCGTCCGGTGTCGCTTCGTCGAAGAAGAGGCCGGTGGAGGGCTCTTCTCCGTCCAGCGGTCGAATCGTCTCGAGCGCTCCTCCTCTTCCCAGCGCGATCACGGGACGACCGGCCGCCTGGGCCTCGAGCGGGACGATCCCGAAGTCCTCCTCGCCCGGAAAGATCAGGGCGCGGCAACGGGCCAATCGGTGAGCGGCTTCCTCGTCGCTGATGCGGCTGAGAAAGCGCACGTTGTCGGGAGCGCTCTTCTGGAGACGCGCTCGCTCGGGACCGTCCCCTGCGATCTCCAGCACGCGCCCGTACCCGCGGAAGGCCTCGATGGCGAGATCGACGCACTTGTACGGCACGAGTGCCGAGAGGACCAGATAAGCGTCGCTGCGCTCGCTCTCAGGCGCGAGACGAAACCGATCCCATCGAACCGGTGGAGGGATCACCTCTGCCGATCGGCCGTAGAAGCGCTCGACCTTTCCTGCGATGTTCTTCGCATTCGTGAGGTAGCGGTGCACGCGATCCGCGGTGCGACGATCCCATTGGCGCAGGGCATCGAGCACGGGTCCGGCGAGCGCCGCCTTCGCTCGGCCAAGCCCGTCGCTAGCGAAGTAGTCGTCGCGCAGGTCCCAGGCGTATCGCATCGGCGCGTTGATGTAACAGATATGGCGGGCTCCTTCGGCGACGCGGACCGACTTCGCCACGCAGGAGCTCACGCTCACGACGAGGTCGAATGCTCGCACGTCCAGCCGGCTCACGGCCCAAGGAAACAAGGGCAAGAGAGCGCGATAGCGGCGCGCGATGCCGGGGATCCGCTGCAGCGGCGAGGTGTGAATCGCTCGGTCCTCGATGATTCGGGACACCGAGCCCGGGACGTGGAGCAGGGTGAAGATCGGTGCCTCGGGCAAGAGCCGGCACAAGACCTCCAGCACGCGCTCGCCGCCGCGCATTCCGGTCAACCAATCATGGACGAGCGCCACTCTCATTGGCGCGCCCCGCTCTCGAGCAGCTCATCGTAGAGCGCCGCGGTGCGGGTAACCGTCGCCTGCCAGGTCAGCTCGGCGGCACGTGCCCTTCCTGCGGCGATCAGGCTCGCGCGAAGCGTCGTGTCCCGCTCGACCCGGTCGATCGCTCGAGTCATCGCCGCGACGTCTTCGGGATCCACCTCCAACGCTGCCCCGGCGCAGACTTCCGGGAGGCCACCGACACGAGCCGCGACCACGGGCACTCCCGCCGCGAAGCCCTCGAGCGCCGGCAGCCCGAAGCCCTCCCCCAATGATGGAATGATCACAGCGCGGGCCATGCGATACAGGTCGACGAGCTCCGAATCCGTAACGCGCCCCATCCAAAGGACACGGTCACCGAGCTTCAGAGCCTCTGCCTTGCGGCGAGCGGCGCCTTCGTGCGAACCCAGGTCACCGGCGACCACCAGGCACCTGGCCGATGAAAGGGAGAAGGCCTCGAGCAGCCGAGGGATGTTCTTGTGCGACTTGCCGTTGGTGACGTTCAGCCAATGACCGGCGAGATCCTCGCCTCGCGGCTCGCGGCTTCGGAACCGCTCGAGGGAGACGCCCATCGGGATCATGCGCGTCTTGCCCGCCGCACCTCGGAATCGCGTCTCGAGGCTCTGCCGCGTCGCATTCGACGGAACGATCACGCGGTCTGCGAGTCGCACCGCGCGACTCAACAGCCCGCCGATGTAGAGCCTTGCCAGGGGGCTTCTCACGACACCCGCCACCTCGAGATGGATCAAGTCGTGTACCGTGATGACGACGTGCGTCGCGTTCCATCTCCGTGGAAGCGGGAAGTGCGGAAAGTGGATGATCGAGGCCGGCTCCCGAAAGGCCCGGTCCCGAAAGAAACCTCGCCAGCCGAAAAGCGGCACATCGGCTTCGAGGCGCAACGCCTCCACGCCGCGCGGAAGCTCCGCACTCGCCGGCACGATCGCCCGCACCTCGCCCTGCCAGACAGACGGGAGCCCCTCGAGCAGAGCCCGCACGTAGCGGCCGATGCCACCACGATCCAGGAGGCGCCCATCGATCAGCACCGAGCGACTCATGGCTCATGCCGCTCCGGCGTCGCCGCGGCTTGCAAGAGCTCCTGAAACGCGGCCATCGCCTCCTCTGCGGAGGGTCGGAGCAGCGTGCGAACTTGCATGCCGGCTGGCGAGAATCGCGCGTGCTCGTCACTCGAGTGGAAGACGGCCAACGTCGGCACATCGAGGGCAGCGCTCAGGTGCGCCAGCCCCGAGTCGGGACCGGCGAGCGCGGAAAGACAGGAGACTCTGGCCGCCAAGGGACGCAGATCGAGGCCCATCCCCGAGAGGTCACAGCCTGTTGTGTGAGCGGCCACCGCCAGCGCTCGGCCGCGCTCGCCCTCTGAGCCGAGGAGGTCGACACGCCAGCCCGCGCGCTGTGCGACGCCCACGAAGAGGACGAGCCAATCGATCGGCAGCAGCTTCTCAGGACGGCCGCCGCCGACATGCAGCCCGACACGCGGGGCATCCTCATCATCGATTGGCAATGCTGCCCGTGCCGCATTCAGCTCGCCATCCGACAGAACGACCTTCGGACGGATGTCCTGCTCAAGGACACCGGCCGGCGAGAGCAGCTCGGCCCACTGGGCGACCTGCGGGTGACCGATCCTGACGGGAACCGAACGATCGAGGAAGCCGGCCGCGCCGTAGCCGGAAAAGCCCCAGCATTCGGGAAAGCCGGCGGCGGCCCCGAGCAAGTAGACGAAGACGTCTCCGGCGAGGTCGACGAGGACGTCGTCAGTGCGATCGGAGAGCTCCTGCTTCAGCCGGCGCCACTCCGAGAGCTTGGGTGCCCGTCGGCCAGCGCTCCGATCTCGCCAGCTCGCGGGCAAGACGATCCGCTCGTCGAGCCCCTCGGCCAAATCGAACAGCGGGGCAGTCCAGGGCCCGATCAGGAGCGCAATGTGATCATCAGGACGCGCCCGGCGGAGCGCCCGCACGACTCCAGTCGTGAGCACCGCATCCCCGAGGTGGTTCCAGTTCACCAGCAGCCACCTTCGCGCTCCGGCTCCGCTGCTCCCGCGGCGCTTCTTCCGCCAGGCACTGGCCAAAGGCTTCGAGACTCGGTCGAAGGCGCGCGCGCCGAGGCGTACCATCCAGCGGCGATAGACGAGTGAGTGGCGGCTCACGATCGACCTCGCGCCGAGACCCGCTGCCACACCTTCACGGTCTCCTTCGCCGTGCGCTCCCAGGAGTATCGCGCGACCCACTTCCGTCCTGCGTCTCGCAGCGCTTGCCGCACGGTCTCCGACTCCAACACCTCTTGCAAGCAATCCGCCAATGCCTCCGGCGTCACTGGCTCTCGGATCAAACGGGCTCCCTTGCCCGCGACCTCGGGAATCGACGAAACCTCGAGTGCGATGACCGGTGCTCCGGCGAGCATCGCCTCGAGCGGCGGAAGCCCGAAACCCTCGGCGCGCGAGGGAAAGACGAAGACATCACACGCGGCCAACGCCGCACCGAGCTCGTCATCGGGGCAGTATCCGAAGAAGAGCACCTCGCCCTGCATCTCCAGCTCCTGGACCAGGGACTCCAGCCTCGGGCCGTCGCCGGCGTCGGGGCCGCAGATGACGAGACGCACCTCCTCCCGAAGGGAGCGCGGCAGATGGCGCCAGGCCCGGATCGCGAGGGCGTGGTCCTTGCGCGGCTCGAGCGATCCGAGAGAGAGCACGAAGCGCTCGGGCCAACGCTGGGTGAGCGCCCCCTTTGGCCGCTCGATCGGGGCGAGGGGCACGACGGTCAAGCGATCTGCCGGAACGGCGAGACGGTCTCGGGCCTGGCGAGCGGTATACTCAGAAGAAGCGATGATGTGATCGCATGTTTGAACGCAGCGCGGCAGCCATCGCCCCCAGTACCAGCGAGCAAAGCGGCCCCGGACGTAGCCGGGGTGCTCGAGGCCGATCAGGTCGTGAAGAGCGTGCACTCTCAGGGCACCGCGCCGCGGCGGCGAGAAGCCCGTCGTGTGCCAGATCTCCGACTCGCTGCGCCGCGCACCCGACGGGAATCCGAACTGGTCCCACAAGAGGCGCCTCGGTGTCGTCCAGCGCTTCTGGGCGGAGCGCGGCGGCGGCACGATCGCGACGAGGTCGATCTCGGGATGCGAGGCCTCGAGCGCGGCTCGCAAGCGACGGGCGTACTGACCGATGCCGGTGGCCGCCGCCTGCACTCCGGCCTGGTACTCGAGCGCGACTCGCAGTCGATCGCCGGTCATGGAGCCTAACGCCGATAGAGCTCCCGAATGACCGAGACGACGCGGTCCTGGCGCTCCTCTCCCAGCTCCGGATAGATCGGCAGCGCGAGGACCTCGGCGGCCGCCTTCTCGGCGATGGGAAGCTGCCCGGCGCGATAACCGAGTGGCGCGAAGCAGGGCTGCACGTGGAGCGGGACCGGATAGTACACCGCACAGCCGATGCCCGAGGCCGTGAGGTGGGCCTTGAGCTCGTCGCGACGCGTGGCCCGGATGACGTACTGGTGAAAGACCTGATGTCCTTCGCCATCCCCTTCGGGAAGCGTGATGTCCTCGGTCAGGCCGGCCTCTTGGAAGAGCTGCGCGTAGCGCGCCGCGTTCTTTCGACGGGCCTCGTTCCAAGCGGGAAGGTGGCGGAGCTTCACCTCGAGCAGCGCCGCTTGGAGAGCATCGATCCGCGCGTTCACGCCGACCGTCTGATGATGGTAGCGAGACGACTCGCCGTGCACGCGCAAACTCCTGACGCTCGCCGCGCGGTCTGCGTCGTTCGTGGTGATCAGTCCGGCGTCGCCGCAAGCTCCGAGGTTCTTGGCTGGGAAGAACGAAAAGGCGCCGAGATCGCCGAGCGCCCCGGCCGGCCCCGAGCTGTCACGAGCGCCGATCGCCTGGGCCGCGTCCTCGAGGATCCACAGGTCGTGCTTCTTGGCGAGCTCGATGAAGGGTGCCATCTCGACGCAGCGTCCGAAGAGGTGGACCGGTACGATCCCGCGCGTGCGGTCGGTGATCGCGGCCGCGGTTGCATCGATATCGAGCAGGTAGGTCGCGGGGTCGATGTCGACGAAGACGGGCTTCGCGCCGAGGCGAGACAGGCAGCCGCCGGTGGCGAAGAAGGTGAAGGGCGTGGTGATGACCTCGTCACCCGGCTCGACTCCGAGCGCCATCAAGGCGACGAGCAAGGCGTCGGTTCCAGACGACACTCCGATGGCATGCTCGACACCGATCTGCTCGGCGATCGCCGTTTCGAAGCTCTCGACGGTGTCTCCGAGGATGTAGCGCCCGCTCCGCAGCACCTCGAGCGCGGCCGCTTCGAGCTCGGGACCGATGTCCCGGTACTGCTCGGTCAGGTCGAGAAGAGGGACGGTCGTTTGCGTCGGCATGTTCGGCCAGGTTCCCAAGAGAGTCCTTCGGGCAACACCCGTCGGCCCCCATCGAGTCGACCGGGCGAAAGCGCCCGAGTCTAAACCGAAGCCAGCGCGCGATCGAGGGGTATCACTCGGAGCTCGAAGATCGTCTTGAACCAAAGGAGACGCCCGACGCGGGGACCCGCGACGGGCGTCTCGATGATTCGAAGGCTGTTCGGTCAGATCAGAAGACCTGGACGCGGAAAGCAGTCGGACGGGCCGCCGTCCACTTGCCCTGCACGATGTCGAAGGTCGCCATACCGAAGTAGATCGAACCGGTGAAGGCGCCGTTGTATCCCGGCAGGTTGGTCTGATGGGTACCCGCGGTGCTCAGGCCGAAGGTCGTCCAGAGCTGGGCGCCACCGACCGGCACCGAAACGCCGTTGCCGAGCGGCGTGCTGCCGCCGTTGGCGCCGACGAACTCGACGTAGACGCAACCGGCGCCATTGGACTGGGTGCAGCCGCACTCGGTCCAGTTGCCGCCACCGGGCTTGAAGATGAAGGTCGTGCCGCGAATGTCCGGCTCGGCCTGGGCGAAGTAGCCCAAGGACTGGCTGTTGTCGCTACCGAACGGCGTCGTGAGGACGATCTGCTCCGACGAGAGGCTCGAGGCCTGGAACGGCGAAGTGAAGGTGACCGTGCTGTTGTCGACGACGTTGAAGTTGACCGCGTTGCCACCGACGGTGACGCCGCTGGTCTGGGCGAGGTCAGCACCGCTGAGGGTGATGGTGTCCCCGCCGCAGCTCGAGGCCGTGTTCGGCGTGACGCTGTTGACGGAAGGCGGTCCCGGAGGATTGATCGCGATGAGCGAGGCGGCGACATCGACGCGGCCGTGAATGACCCAGGTGCCGACGTTGACGGCGGAGTTCTGGATCGCGTCGCGGACGATCTGAGCGTTGCCCGTGGTGCGAGGCCCACCGAGGTAGGCGTAGAGGAGCACCGCTTGACCGGCGACGTGCGGGCAGGCCATGGACGTGCCACTCGCGTCGGCGTAGCCGTTGCTCAGCCAAGTGGAGTTGATGTTGACGCCCGGCGCAGCGACATCGACCCAGCTACCGTAGGTCGAGAAGGAGGCGCGCGTGTCATTGGTCGTCGAGGCGGCGACCGAGAGGACGTTGCTGTAGGCGGCCGGGTAGAACTGCTGGGTGTTGCCGTTGTTGCCGGCGGCGGCGACGTTCACGACACCCGCGTTCCAGGCTTGAGTGAGAGCGCCTGCCATCGACTGGCTCGAGCCACCACCGAACGACATCGAGATGGCGTAGGCACCCTGAGTACGGGCGTCGTTGATCGAGCTCACGATCGCGCTGACGCTGAGGCCACTGTTACCCGTGCGGTAGGCGGCGAAGCGGCAATCGCGGCTGACGCCGGCGATACCGACGCCGTTGTTCGTGTCGGCCGCGGAGACACCGCTGCAGTGCGTGCCGTGACCGTTGCTGTCGTTCGGATTGCTGTCGCCGGAGTAGTAGTCCCAGCCCCACGCGAAGTCGTTCACGAGGTCGGTGTGATCGATGTCGACACCGGTGTCGACGACGGCGACGACGTAATTCGGATCACCCGTGAAGGTGTCCCACGCATCGTCGGCGTTGATCTTCTTCGGACCCCACTGCTGATTCCAGCGCGGATCGTTCGGGGTGTCCTGGGTGTAATAGATCCAGTTCGGCTCGGCGAAGTCGACCTCGCCGAAGCTTTGATACTGCGCGATGGCATCTTCGATCTGCATGCCGAGAGGCAGCTTCACGCGATGTAGGCTCTCGGTGATGTTCTCGAGCACGCCGGTACCCACGACCTGGTGGATTCCCGCCCAGACCATCTGGTTGCCGATGCCGTTGAACTGGACGAGCACCTCGCCCGCGACGACGTCGCGGTCACCGAACTCGGGATCGAAGACGGTCGTCATCTCGAGGACCGGATCGGGATTGTCGTCGATTTGAGCGAAGGCAGGCGCCGTCAGCGCCAGCAGGGCCACGAGGCCAAGCAGCTTACGGGTCATGAAGTATCGAGCTCCCATTGAATCTGCGTCGATCACGCGAGGACGCTCCTCCTCCGGGACGAGCTGCGAGCATTGGTTCGCGGCGCGTGACGCATTTTTCCTGGATGCTTCCGGTAGGCTTCGAGCTCGGAGTACCCGAGCGGATCACCGGAGCGTCGCCAAGCTACCAAAACTCTCCGGGGCCGACAAACCGGTTTCGCTGCCCGCTTCCTCGGAGCGGAGCGAGCTCGCACAGCCGGGAAGAGCACGCTCACGGAGCATTGGGAACGAGCAGGCCCCCGGAATCCACTTCGATGAGAACCAACGAAAATGGCGCCCGCCGCGGGGTGCGCGGCGGGCGCCAGAGCGTGTTCTCGAGGTCTCGGGTCTCGCTCAGAAGATGGTGACACGGAAGGGCGTGGGACGCGCGCTCGTCCACTTGCCCTGCACGATGTCGAAGGTCGCCATGCCGAAGTAAGCCGCGCCGACGAAGTTGCCGTTGTATCCCGGCAAGGTCGACTGGTGCGTACCGGCGCCGCTCAGGCTGAAGACCGTCCAGAGCTGGCCGTTGCCGACCGGCACGGAGACGCCGTTGCCGAGCGGGGTCGAGCCACCGTTGGAGCCGACGAACTCGACGTACACGCAGCCCGATCCGTTGGATTGGGTGCAGCCGCATTCGGTCCAGCTACCACCGCCTGGCTTGAAGATGAACGTCGTGCCGCGGATGTCCGGCTCGGCCTGAGCGAAGTAACCCAGGGACTTGCTGCTGTCGTTGCCGAACGGCGTCGTCAGCGAGATCTGATCCGAGTTGAGATTCGTCGCCTTGAAGGGCGAGGTGAACGTGACGGTCTGGTTGTTGACGACCGTGAAGCTCACCGAGTTGCCGCCGACGGAGACGTCGGTCGTCTGGGCGAGGTCGGTACCGGTCAGGGTGATCGTCTCGGCACCGCAGCTCGACGCGGTGTTCGGCGTGACGACGTTGACGCTCGGCGGTCCCGGAGGATTGAGGGCGAGGAGGGACGCCGCGACATCGACCCGGCCGTGCTGGACCCAAGTGCCGACGTTCACCGCCGAGTCCTGGATCGCATCGCGGATCGTCTGGGCGTTGCCCGTGGTCCGCGCGGCGCCGAGGTACGCGTAGAGCAGTGCCGCCTGGCCAGCCACGTGCGGGCAGGCCATCGAGGTACCACTGATCGAGGTGTAGCCATTGCTCAGCCAAGTGGCCTGGATGTTCGAGCCCGGAGCGGCGACCGAGACCCAGCTCCCGTAGGTCGAGAACGAGGAGCGACCGTCGTTGGTCGTCGAGGAGGCGACGGCGATCACATTGCTGTAGGCCGCGGGGTACTGCTGCTGCGTGTTGCCCGCATTACCGGCGGCCGCGACATTCACCATGCCGGCATTCCAGGCCTGGGTGAGGGCATTCGCCATCGACTGGCTCGAGCCGCCGCCGAAGGACATCGAGTTCACGTGGGCACCGTTGGTGCGTGCGTGATTGATCGAGCTGACGATCGCGCTGACGGACAAGCTACCGCCCGATCCCGTCCGATACGCGGCAAAACGACAGTCACGAGCGACACCGGCAATGCCGATGCCGTTGTTGGTCTCGGCCGCCGCGATGCCGCTGCAGTGCGTCCCGTGACCGTAGGTGTCGTTGGGATTGCTGTCGTTCGACCAGTAGTCGTAACCGAAGGCGTAGTCGTCGGCGAGATCGCTGTGATCGATGTCGACTCCGGTATCGACGACGGCGACGATGTAGTTGGGATCACCCTTGAAGGTGTCCCAGGCATCGTCGGCGTTGATCTTCTTCGGACCCCACTGCTGATTCCACTGCGGGTCGTTCGGCGTGTCGCTGGTGTAGTAGATCCAGTTGGGCTCGGCGAAGTCGACCTCACCAAAGCTCTGATATTGGGCGATCGCGTCTTCGATCTGCATGGTCGCTGGCAGCTTCACCCGATGCAGGCTCGGAGTGATGTTCTCCAGCACGCCGGTGCCCACGACCTGGTGAATGCCCGCCCAGGCCATCTGGTTGCCGATGGCGTTGAATTGGACGAGCACCTCGCCCGCGATGACTTCGCGATCGCCGAACTCGGGGTCGAAGACCGTCGTCGTCTCGAGGATCGGATCCGGCTGGTCGTCGATCTGGGCGAAGCCCGTCGTCGCGAGACCGATCAGCACGGCCATTCCGAGAAGAATTCGCATCATCCTCCTGCTCCTGACATTTACCTGGCGAGTCCCCCCGAAAACGACGAAAGCTCGCCAGCGGCTCGCCGACCGAGGTCGACGCCCGAGCGAGTGTCATCAGGGAAGCTCATGAGAATGCGTTGAGTGTTCTGAGAGGGCTTCCGACGGGTTCCGCCAGGCCCCTCCTCCGGTTGTCGAGCCCTCACCGCTTGGCGGGCTCTCGGATCAGGCGGCGCCTCGCTGGACGGAGCCTTTTCCTGTCCTTAGGAACGATCTCGCGCCGGATATGTTCCGTGCCAACTTTGGGCCCGGCCGACTCGAGCACCGTGAACCGAGTCACAGCCACGACTTAGCGCGATGATGCGAAGTCGGTCGGATCGGTTCGACGGCGACCCATTACTTTGAGTCGATCGATCGATGATCGACCTCTCTCAGATCGATCGCACCGGGCTTCCTGCCGAACGAACGCTCTCGGCGATCTCCCCGAGAGGAACGAAGCGCCGCTCGGCCAGGAGGCTGCCGAGCTTCATCGCCGTCTTCGACAGGTTCGTGTAATGCCGAAGGCGCCTCGTGACGCTCGTCCGCACCCGCGGCTGCTCGGGATCGAACTCCCAGGGATGGAGGTACACGATGCCCGGCTGCCCGGCTCGATTCGCCGCCGCCAGTCCTCTTCGGATGAGGCCGAGAGGGAACAGGCGCAAGTAGGCGCCGCCGGCGACCGGCACGTTGCGCCCCAGGATCCGAAGCGTCGTCAGCGGGATCTCGACCAAAGAGTCCCCCCCGACGTCGAGCAGATGTGGGAAGCGCTGAGCGCCCGGGATCCCGTAGCGGGGATGCTTGACCGGGAAGATGCTCGAGTCGTAGCGAGATCCTTCTTCGAGGAGGATCTCGAGTGCCCACGGCGTCTCGGCGGTGATCGAGAAGTTGGACGCCCGGTATCCCACGACCGGCTGCCCGCTCAGATCCTCGAGGACGGCCTTGCTGCGCCGAAGCTCGTCGCGGAAGCCGTCGGGACCGAGCTCGTAGACCAACCGATGCTCCCAGCCGTGAGAGGCGAGCTCGTGACCGCGACGGACGATCTCGCGGACGAGATCGGGCTCTTTCTCCGCCAGCCACCCGAGCGTGAAAAAGGTCGCGCGGGCTTCATGCCGATCCAAGAGATCGAGGATCCCGCGCGTGGCGTCCGCGGCCCGGCGCGGAATCTCGTCCCACGACGCGCGAGGGATCGCCTCGACGAAGTTGGCGACCTGAAAATACTCCTCCACGTCGAAGGACAGGCCATTCACGGGATCGGTCGCTGCTACAGGCTTTTGGGACATTTACAAGCTCGCCATTGGCTGTTAGTCTTCCGCTCCATTCTTCGGACCGGCGTCTCAGAAACAAGAGGAGAACGACTCGATGGGCCGCAACAGCCGCCTCGTCAGAAAGGCCAACGGCCGAACCCGCCCCTGCAACAGCCGGCATCGCCGCCGCCGTCGCCGCCTGGGTTGCACCCGCGGCCGCAAGGGCTGATGTCTCACGAGCGCCGTTCTGGCCGCCCCGATCGGGGCGGCCACTCGAAGCTCTTCCCCACACCGATCGAGACCAAATCGGCGCGAGTGCGCTGCACGAGCTGACCTGCCAGCTCGTGCTCAGCCGTCTCGAGCGGAACCGACCGCTCCGGGTCCCACGGCAAGACCCAGGAGACCCGGAGCCAGGCCGCGACCTGGGCGGCCTCCAGGGGCCCCATCGTCTGTCGCCCCTCGATCGGTAGACACGCGCCATCGATCCGATACAGATCGGCCAGCCAAGTCACCTCGTGCGTCGGCGAAGTCTTGCCCGCGTGGAGCACGCAGGTCCCGGCAGACTGGATCAGGTAACCGAAGCCGCGGTCCCCGCGATGCACGACGTCACAAATGCGCACTCGGGCCGGCTCACCGTGCCACTCTCCCCCCACGTCGAGCGCCAAAGCCTCCACCCCTCGAACCCGGGCGGCCGAGCGGAAGGCGGGCGGACCGATGACCGCGGTGCCCGGCGGTACGAGCTCGATCCACTCGGGGAGCTCGCTCGCCGTCAGCAGAAGCAAGTCGGCCTGCCTCCATTCGGGGGGATCGACGAGCGTCACGCCGCACTCCGTCTCGAGACGGAATCCCGACCTGCCGAGGCGAGTGATCTTCAGTCCTGTCTTCAAGGAAGCTCCTCGATTCGAGTCGAGAGATGACGCGCTCATCTGGCCGGGTGGTGCTCTGCGGGCGCGGCTGACAAGATAGACAGACGCGGTACGACGCGTCTCGAGATTCTGCGGGAATGACGGTCAATTCGAAACCGTTGCCCCACCCGAGTCATCCGCCGGCCCGTTCCGCCCAAGGGACGGTGGATGACCGAGAGCTTTCCCGGGAGAGCGCTACGCTCCCTTCGGAGACCGCATGACCCGCAAGATCATCCGAACCCGCCGAGAGGACCTCCCGTCCGCCGAGGAGTTCGAAGAGATGGTGAAGCCGCTCCTCGATCGGCTCTTCGCCGTCGGCCGGCGCCTGACCGGCAACGAGAAGGACGCCGAAGATCTCCTTCAGGACACGCTCCTTCGAGCTTACCGCAACATGGAGAAGTTCGAGCTCGGGACCAACCTCGGCGCGTGGATGGTCAAGATCGAGACCAACCTCTTTCGAAACGCCTACCGGCAGAAGAAGATCCGTCCTGGCCGCACCGACTTCGAGATCGCCGAGGCCTTCCACGAGGAGGCCCGCTGTCACGAGTCCCCCGACCGTCTCCCCACCGAGGAGCTGCTCGACGACGAAGTGCTGCGCGCACTTCAAGAGATCCCGCCCGAGTTCCGAGCCGTCGTCGACCTCGCCGTCTTCGAGGGCTTCTCCTACGCCGAGATCGCCGAAGCCATCGGCTGTCCGATCGGAACCGTCATGTCTCGCCTCTTCCGCGGCCGAAGGCTGCTGCGAGAAAAGCTGAGAGAGTACGCCGAACGTACAGGAATGCAGATCGAATCATGAAGTGCCCCGAAGCGCGTCAGCACCTCTACCCGTTCCTCGACGACGAGCTCGACGTCCCGACCAACCTGGATGTCCTGGCGCACCTCCATGTCTGCAGCCGGTGCGCGGATCTGTTCGAGGAGGAGCGTCAGTTCAACGACTCCCTCCGGGCGAGCCAGCGATCGGTCACCTTCGCCCACGACTCGAGATTGCGTGTGCTCGAGCGCTTCCGACGTCAGGCCAAGCCGACTCCGATGCGTCGTCTCGGTTCCTCGATGCGGGGTGTAGCCGGCATCGCGGCGGCCTCGGTTCTCTTGATCAGCCTCGTCTTCCTGGCGATCAGCCTCACCTCGTCGTCCGGGCTCGCCTTGTCCGCCGCGAAGATCCATGAGCGAGCCATCGAGCGACACGACGACCTCCGAAGCTGGCCGATCGACTCCAAGACTCTCGAGGGCTACGTGCGCGGCCGCTTCGAGCATGCCTCCCTCCAGTTTCTCGACGCGACGTCCCTCGGCGTGCTCGGCGGACGAGACTGCAGCCAGCTCGAGCCCGGCGCGGTCCAAGTGGGACTCTCGATGGAAGGGAGACCGGTCTCCTTGTACATCCTCTCGGGCGCTGAATACGATCTCTCGGAGTTCGAGATGCGGGAGAGCGGCGGACGTTCGGTGTATGTGTGCCCGGCCCGCCGTTGTGCGATCGTCGCTTGGCGCTGCGGCGACCTGATCTACGCGCTCACCGGAGCAGTGGAGCTCGAAGGCGCGCTGCTCTCGAACGTCCCCAGCGCGCACTGAGGGATCTCCTTGAGGGGCGGTCGCGACCGACTGCGTTCTCAGGAATGCCGATCCGGGACGACCCGGCTGCGGACAGTGGAGCCACAGGATGTTAAACCGTGCCCGAGTCCATTGCTGGGAGGACACCGAGACCGGCTGAAGAGAGGGCGCTCCGAATGCTGCCGAAATGCCGGTCAGGTCGCGGCGCCCCTGCAGACGATAGAGCATGCGGGGTCATGCCTCGGGCGGATTCGCTCGCCGGCTGACAGCAGCGGACCAGCCGCTACAATGTCGCCTGGTTTCGGGCGTCACCGAACACGGGACCGGGTCGCCGAGTTCTCCGAAGAGGTCAGGAATCGTGAACCGAATCGTCTGCCTACTCTCCGTTCTCGGGTTGGTCTCCCTGACCGGCTGCGCGACCCGTTACAACCACTTCGTACGGCTGGTCCACGACGAGCAGTCCGAGCTCGGTGTCGCGACCGACCAAGGCATCCTCTTCACCGGCCGTAACCTGCAAGAGGGTGAGGTCGAGATCTGGTCCACCTTCCAGAGTGAGCAGTTCTTCCAGGTACCCGGGTCCGTCGCGCGCTTCGAAGAGAACCTCGGCCTGATCGAGACGCCCGCCAACTTCTTGCCCCTCACGATATCCGATCGAAATCCCTTGCCGGATGACGACGTCCAGATCGCCGGGCTGGGCGCCGATGGAGACGTTTGGTACCTGACCGCCTACGTGCCCGAGGACTCGGCGAACCGTGGATCGATCCTCTCGTGCGACGATCTCTGGGAGATGAAGCCCGAGGACATCGCCGGCGCGGCAGTCCTCGTCTGGCGCGACGAAAGCTGGCAGCTCGCCGGCCTGGTCTGGGCCCGCCTCGAGATCAGCGGACGCCGCTACGCAGCTTACGCCGACGTCCGAGAGATCAGCCGCGTCTATCGTGGCAACGCCGACTACCTCGAGCCCCCCGCCCCCGTGAAGATGCGCGGCATCAACACCATCCCCGACTATTGATCGGTGTTCGCGTGATCGGGTGATCGCGTGATCAGGTGATCGGGTGATCGGGTGATCAGGTGTCCGCGTGTTCGCTTGCTCACGTGTTCGCTTGCTCACGTGTTCGCGTGATCGCTGTGATCGCGCGATCTGGTGATCTGGTGTCGAGTGGGATCCGCGGTGGACTGCTGCCCCTATCAGAAGTGTCAGGGTTCCTGTGATGAGGTGGCGGCACCCAGTCACCCAGTCACCCAAGCACCCAAGCACCCAAGCACCCAGTCACCCAGTCACCCAGTCACCCAGTCACCCAGTCACCGTTTTTTTCGCGCGCAAGGCTACGCCATTCGGAGACTTACTCGTCACGGCCTCGTAGCCAGTAGACGTGCATGCCCCCTTCCATCACAATCGGCGAGCGAGCTCAGCTGGAGCTTGCCTACCAGACCATCACGCGACGGGCGGTCGTGGGTCTCTCGCTTTCCACAGGACCGGAATCGGGTCCAACTCTCACGTCTTCGCTCGAAGCACCGTATCAACGCGCATCGGCGGTTTTCGAAAAAAGCTCCGCACTCGCAGCACCGTAAATCCCAAGGACTCCGCCCGACCGTTCGCCAGCTCCACTCGCTCCGGAGCCAGCCCGACCGGTCACGGCATCTTCGTGCGGCTTTTCGAAACAGGGGGACGTCATGCGACGACCGGCGTTCGCGTTGGCGAGCTGGCTGCTGCTGCTGGTTCCGGGGCAAGCTGCTCCACAGAATCAGCCCGATCCGGCTCTCGAGGCGTATCAGTTCGCCAGCGGGCTCTATGGCGAGAAGCTCTATGAGCTGGCCGCCAAGGAGTACGAGCGATACCTCGAGCGGTTCGACGATCACGAGAAGGTGCCCGACGCGCTCCTGCGTCTCGGCGACTGCTATCTCGAGCTCGGTGTGTACGACAAGAGCGTGCGCACGCTCGAGCGCCTGACGCAACGTCACTCCCGCTTCAAGGATCTCCCCGAGGCGCTCTACCGTCTCGGACGCAGCAGACTCGAGCTCGGACAGCTCGATGCCGCCGCCAAAGCGTTCGCCGAGATCGGCGAGCGTTACGAGCGTCATGAGCTGGCTGCCCCGGCCCTCTACTGGCAAGGCGAGGCTCTGTTCCGGTCCGACGCTCATGAGGAGGCCGCCAAGGTCCTATCGCGATTCGTGGAGCGTCACTCCGACTCGCCCTTCCAAACCTTCGGTCGCTTCACGCTTGGCTGGGCATACTTTCGGACCGACCAGCTCGAGAAGGCGGCCGAGGCGTTCCGGGCGGTACTCTCCGATCGGGACCACGCCGAGCTTCATGCCGAAGCGCGCTACCTCCTGGCCGAGAGCCTCTACCGCCGGAACCAGCTCGAGGAGGCTCTGCGAGAGTATGCCAAGGTTCCCGAAGACAGCGACTACGGCGAGGCGGCTCAAGCGGGCCGGGCTTGGAGCTATTCACAGCTCGAGCGTCACGCCGATGCCTCGCTCGCCTTCGCGAGCCTCGCCGAGGCCCATCCGGACTCGGAGGAGATCGGCACCTATCAGCTCCAGGCCGGCATCTCTGCCTACCGCGCCGCGGACTATGATCGCGCGCTCTCGCTACTCGAGCAGCGCCGCGGCTCGAAGCTCCCCGAAGCCGAAGCCGCCTACTGGCGCGGACAGTCGCTGCTCAAGAGCCAGCGCGCCGAGCCCGCCTTGGAGGAGTTCTCCCGCGTCGCCCGCGGCAACCCCTCTGACGAGCTCGCCGTGCGCGGTTGGATCGGCGCGGGCGATGCGCTCTTCGAGCTGAAACGCTTCGAGGAGGCGGCCCGGAGCTACGATCGTGCGGCCGATCGATCTCCTGACGAGGAGCTGAAGGCGTACGCGCTCCACGCGAGCTCGCTCTGCTTCCAGCGCCTCGGACGTCCCGAAGAGGCGGTCAAGCGCGCCGATCTCCTGCTCGCCAGCGGCGGTCCGGGATCCTGGCAAGCCGAAGCGGCCTTCGCGAAGGCCGAGGGCCTGTTCGAAGCCGGTCAATACGACGTGGCCGCGTCGACCTATGCTCGCGTCGCCGAGGAGTCCACGGACGCCGAGCGAAAGCGCGCGGCGACCTACAAGCTCGGCTGGAGTCGATTCCGCCAAGAGGCTTGGGAGCCCGCCCGCGAAGCGTTCACAAGAGCCGCCGATCTGTACACCGATCGCCCGGAAGGTGACGAAAGCCGCTTCCTCGCCGCGCAATGCGCCCTGCGCCTCGGAGACCTCGACACCGCCGATCGCGAGCTCCGTCAGCTCGATCGGCGCGGCGGTGACTTCGCCGACGAGGCGCGTCTCGAGCGCGCTCGACTGTTCGACCAGCAGGATCGCCCGGATGATGCTCTGAAGCTCTACTCCCAGACGCTCGAGAAGGGCGGCACCGACCAGACCCTCGCCTTGGCACTCTACGAGCAGGCCGGGCTGGCTGCCCGGACGGGCCGGTCGGATCTGGCGCGGAGCTCGTTCGAGAGGCTGATAAGGGACCACTCGCAGTTCGACGAGCTGGTGGCGCTGTCGCGACACGGGCTCGGCTGGGCCCTGATCGAAGCCGGTGAGTCAGAGCGCGCGATCGAGAGCGTCACTCCGATCCTCTCGGACAAGAAGAGTCGCGAGGACCTCGTCGAGGGCTCGCTACGGTTAGTCGGTGCGGCCTACCGCCAGATGGGTCAGCCCGAGAAGGCGATCGGCGCTTTCGAGGAGCTGGTCAAGCGGTTCCCCAAGGGCCGCTCAGCGCTCGAGGCCCGCTTCGGGATCGGCGTGTGTCAGGCGACGGCGGGTGATGCCCGTAGCGCGTCCCGCACCCTCTCCCGGTTGGCCTCGGAAGAGCTGCCCTCTGAACTCGCCGACAAGGTGCTCTACGAGCTGGCCCACGCCTATGATGCGATGAAGGATCCCAAGAGCGCGCTGGCGACCCGGCAGAAGCTGGTCCAAACGTGCCCGTCGAGCGAGCTCGTCTCCGAGACGCTCTTCCGAATGGGCGAATCGAGCTACGGCGAGAACGACTTCGGCTCGGCAGCCGACATCTACTTGAAGGTCGCGACCGAGAGCTCGGGCGAGCTGCAGGAGAAGGCCCTCTACAAGCTGGGCTGGAGCCGGCGGCAAGCGAAGAGCCACACGGCGGCGGCCGAGGCGTTCCTGAATCTCGGCAGCCGCTTCCCCGACAGCGAGCTCGCCGGCGAGGCGTTCTATCTGGCCGGGGACTCGTTGGTGCAGGTCGAGGCGTATCAGGAGGCGACGGTCCCCTTCGAGGCGCTCTTGCAGCGCTTCCCCAAGCACGAGCTGGTCCCGCGCGCGCTCTTCGAGATGGGCCGGTGCGAGGCGAAGCGCGAGCGTTGGGATGAGGCGCTCGAGTGCCTGACGCGGCACGCCCGCCAGTACGGCGAGTCCGAGCACGCCTTCGAGGCGAGCTTCTGGATCGGCCGCTGCCAGGAGGCGAAAGGCCGCTTCCCTTCGGCGATCCAGTCATACCAGCGAGTGACCGAGCTCTCGCAAGGTCCGACGGCTGCCGAGGCACAGCTTCGCATCGGCGAGTGCTACGCCAAGCAGAAGGACCTCGACCGGGCGATCGCCGAGATGCTCAAGGTGAAGTTCCTCTACGGTCATCCCGAGTGGGTCGCCGAGGCGTCCCTGCGTGCGGCCGAGCTCTTCGTCGCTCGAGAGCAGCCGGACCGCGCGCGCAAGCTGATTCAAGACGTGGTGAAGGAAGGCCCCTCCGATGCGGCCTGGATGGCGCGAGCCCAGCAGCGCCTGACCGAGCTGAACGAGCGATGAGGAGATGATGATGTTTTCGCATGAAGTGAGCTTCCTGGCCTTCCAAAGTGCGTCCGACCAGCTCAGCCAAGGCTTGGGCAACCTCTTCGAGATCCTCGAAGAAGGTGGCCTGATGATGATTCCGATCGGGCTCTGCTCGGTCGTCGCCCTGGCCTACACCATCGAGCGGCTCATCAACCTGAGGCGCGGTCGCATCGTTCCGAAGAGCTTCGTTCGATCGATCAAGCTGCCGCTCGAGGCCGGCGAGGTCGAGCGGGCGCAGCGCGAGTGCGAGAGCTCCAAGTCTCCGATCGCGCGCATCTTGCTCGCGGGTATCAAGCGCCGCGGGCGGTCCCTACTCGAGATCGAGAAGGCCGTCGAGGACGCCGGGCAACGCGAGATCGCACGCATGCGCCGCAACGTGCGCCCCTTGAACGTCGTCGCCGGCGTCTCGCCCCTACTCGGGCTGCTCGGCACCGTGGTCGGCATGATCGAGTCCTTCAACGTCGTCGCCAACCAAGGGCTCGGCAAGCAAGAGCTCCTCGCCGACGGCATCTCGAAGGCACTAGTGACGACCGGCGCCGGCCTCACCGTCGCGATTCCGGCGTTGGCTCTCTACTACTACTTCATCGGGCGCATCCACAAGATCGTCCTCGAGATCGACGAGAACTGCGTTGAGCTGCTCGAGCACGTGCCCGACTCCCACCAAGCCCAAATCGCCTCGGATGCCTCCTCCATCGAGGAGCCCGAGCTGGTCGGCCAGACGAGCTGAGGAGGGAGTGACATGAAGCTGCGCATGGAAGAGGAAGAGGGGCTCGGCATCAACCTGACCCCGATGATCGACGTCGTGTTCCTGCTCATCATCTTCTTCATGGTGACGACGACCTTCATCCAGCTCGAGAAGGAGATGTCCATCGAGCTGCCCGAAGCCCAGAGCGGCGAGTCCGCGGGCGAAGGCGCCAAGGAGATCATCGTCAACGTGCTGGCCGAAGGTCGCATCGTCGTCAACCAGCAGGACGTGAGCGCCGACGGGCTGCTCGACCTGCTCCTCTCGGCGCACGAGCGCAACCCCGAGGTCGAGGTCGTCATCCGCTCCGATGGAGACGCGACCGCCAAGACGCTCATCGGCGTGGTGCTCGACAAGTGCCAGGCCGCCGACATCCACAACATCGCCTTCAACGTACGCGATCCGCGCTGACGCCACGACGCCCGCCCAGACCACGCGCCCCTCTGAGGGAGAGCCTTCAAATGCCGGAAGCCGTCCAGACGCCGGCCGCCCAAAGCGCGCCCGAGGAATCGCCCCGCGCCCAGAAGCGCCGTCCTCGTGATTGGTTTCGCACTGCCATCTTCCTGCTCTGCGTCCTCGGGCTAGGTGGCCTGGGGACCTACTGGCTCGTGCGCGACGCGCTCGAGTCGGGGGCTTTCACCGACGGCGAGCGCCTGCTCGATGCCAAGCAGCTCCCCGACCGGCGGCGCGTGCTCTGGGAGGAGCCCGTTCCCCTGGGTGGATCGTTCAATACGGCGGACCGCGAGACCGAGGGCAGCCTCGATGCCGAAGGCGACACCCTGCTCTATTGCGTCGGGCAGCCCGGCTCGAACGTCGAGATCTGGGTCGCCGAGCGCAGCCCCGCCGGAAACTGGCAGAGCGGGCATCCACTCCGCGAGGTGAACTCACTCGCCGATGATCAGGCCCCCCTCCTCGTCGGCGACCGCCTCTACTTCGCCTCCGATCGGAGCGGCGGCTACGGCGGCTTCGACCTCTACGTCAGCGAGCGCCAGAACGGGGTCTTCGGGGCGCCGCGCAACCTCGGCCCGCTCGTCAACAGCGCCGCCGACGATGTCGATCCCAGCGCCGATTCGAGCGGGTACCGGGTGCTCTTCGCGTCCAATCGCGCCTCGGGCTCCAAAGAGCGCTTCGATCTCTTCGAGAGCTTGGGCGATGGGGAGATGTACGGTGAGGCGGCGCGCGTCCTGCCGCTCTCCAGCGACTCGAACGACCGCCATCCGTGCCTGACGAGCGACGGCCTCGGTCTGGTGTTCTCCTCGGATCGCTCGGGCGGCGAAGGTGGCTTCGACCTCTATCGCTCGGTTTGGGACGGCAGCACCTGGCTCGGTCCGTTCCCCGCGGGCTCGGTCAACACGAAAGGCGACGAGGTCGCGCCTCGGCTGAGCGCCGACGGCTTCTCGATGGTCTTCGCCTCCGATCGAATCGGCGGCGAGGGCGACCTCGACCTCTACCGCGCGCAGAGCCGCGAGCTGTTCCCGATCGACGCCGACCTCGACCTCTACGACAAGATCGCCGGCACGATCCTGCTGTTCATCTTGACCTTGCTCCTCCTGCTCTTCCTAGGCAAGCGCTGGAAAGCCTTGGACATCATCGCCAAGTGCCTCTTGCTCTCGCTTTTGATCCACCTCTTGCTCCTGCTCTGGTTCCGCACCATCGAGGTGACCGGCGAGCTGGTCGCGCGCCAAGCCGGCGGCAAGAGCTTCAAGGTGCGCGTGATGTCGAGTCCCAAGCCCAGCGAGCGGCCCGAGGCGAATCGTGCCCGCGGCGACGTCGTGTCTCTCGAGCGATCCCTCGCCGATGCGCGGCCGACGTCCGCTCCCGAGCTGACGGCCCAGAGCTCAAGAGAGCTCCGCCCGACCCAGACACCCCTCGAGCGGCTGGAGCGCGATGCCGGCGAGGCCCCGGCCCGTCCCGAGAGCGAAGTCGCCCGCAACGAGCAGCAGCTCCAGCAGCAGCTTCCTGAATCGGCAGAGCTCGCCGCGGAGGCCTTCGAGAGGAAGACCGGCGCGGATCAGGGCTTCGAGGTGTCCAGTCAGTCGGTCGACGTCAACCGCTCGGCCGTCGCGTCCTCGGAAGCTCCCGACGCGGCTCCCGCCAGCGCGAGCGAGATGGCTTCGCCACACGCGATCGAGCAGAGCCGCGGTCAGCTCCAAGAAGTGGCTACTGCCGAGAGAGTCGAGGCCAGCACTCCGCAGCCGAGAGCGTCCGGTGAGGCACCGAGCGTCTCCTCGGAGCTGACGGCCGAAGCGCCGACGCAGCGCCGGAGCGGCCAGGACACTCGGTTCACGACGAGCGAATCCGCGGTCGCCGTCGAGAGAGCGACTGGTAGCGACGCTCCGCTCGTCGCACAGAACGCGAGCCTCGAGGCAACGACCGACGCCTTGCCCGATCGTCCCAACGAAGTCGGGGTCCAGCGGCGGGAAGCACCGCTGGCCCAAGGTGCCGCGCGTCCCGACTCCGCGCCGACGAGCGCGACACCGGTCTCGCCGAGCGCGGCGCAGAGCACGGCACCGCTCACGGCCGAGACGTCCGATGCGGTCCGCCGGAGCGCGGCCGATCCCGAGGCAGCGGCCCTCGCCGCGAGCTCGACCGACGCGCCGCGTCAAGGCACATCCGAGCTGCCGAGTGCCGCCGGCGTGGCGAGCCGGATGCAGAATGCCTCGAGCGATGCGGCACCGATCGCTCCGAGCGCGACCAATGCGAGCCGACTCGCCATGAGCGAGGCCAGGACGGAGCGCACGGCTCCGTCGGTCGAGCGCGCATCGAGTTCCAGCGCGCCCTCGGCCGCCCGCCCGCTCGAGATCGAGCGGAGCGAGATCGGCTTGAAGGTTTCGGCTGCTCAGCCGAGGCTTGGTGAATCGATGCAGCCTCGAGCGACGTCCCTCGCGCCGAGTCGCACGACTCTGCCATCGACACCGCGTCCCTTGGCGGCAGCACCCCGTCCTCTGAATGCCGGACCGTCTAGGCCTCAACCCGAGCTGCGCCGCTCGGCGATGCCCGAGCGCAGCCGGATGCCCGAGCGCAGCACGGCCTTCGAGCCGACCGCGCGCACCGAGGTCGAGGTGCCCGAGGTCGCGACCGAGCTCGAGGTCGAGACCCCGGCCGCGACCACGCGTCCGGCCGAAGCCCTGGCGATGGCCGATCCGCTCACGGCGACCAAGCTGACGCCGCGAGACTCCGAGGTTTTCTCTCGGCGAGACGTCTTCGATTTGTCGCCTCGCTCGTTCACGGCGACGGCTCAGCCGGTCGGACCGCGCAATGTCGCGCTCGATCGCCTGGATCGAAAGCCGGATGAGCGCGTCGCGACCCGGACGCCCGCTCGCGTCGCGCGCACGCCTTACCAGGCGCGCTTCGGCGACGAGAAGCGGCTCGCCCTCGAGACATTCGGTGGCAATGCCGCGTCCGAGCGCGCTGTCCAGCGAGGCCTCGAGTACCTCGCCTCGATCCAGAACGAGGATGGCTACTGGGGCTCGGAGCGACACCGGCACAGCAAGTACCGTCAGGTCTCGATCGGCAAGACGTCCCTGGCGCTCCTCGCCTTCTTGGGTGCGGGTCACACGCAGTTCTCGGAGACGAAGTACTCGAAGCTCGTCAAACGCACGGTCGCCTACCTGATCGAGGAGCAAGACGATCGCACGGGCCACTTCGGGGACAGCAACGCCTACAGCCACGGCATCTCGACCTACGCGCTCGCCGAGAACTTCGCTCTGACCGGAGACGAGACCGTTCGTCCCGCGCTCGAGCGCGGCCTTCAGTGGATCCTGCGGAACCAGAGGATGGATCCCTCCGAGGGCGAGCTGTTCGGTGGCTGGGGTTACTACATGCAGCGCGGGACGCCGAGCGATCGTTGGCCCCGCGCCTCGGTGACGGCTTGGCAGATCATGGCGTTGGAGTCGGCCCGAATCGGTGGGCTCGAAGTGCCGGACGAGCACCTGGCGGCGGCTCGCACCTACCTCGAGAACTCGTTCGATCGGCGTCGCCGGGCGTTCCGATACACGCACGACCCGTCGCGCCTGCGGTCGTCCTGGCCGATCCTCCCCGGCTCCACTCCGGCTTCGGTCTTCGCGCTGCTCCTTCTGGGAGCGGACTCTGACGACGTCAGCATCGAGATGGGCGTCCGCTACATCCGCGAGCGCACGCCGCGCGGCTACGCTCCCGCCAGCGACGATGACTTCGTGCTCCAGGCACAAGCGAACCTCTACTTCTGGTATTACGCGACGCTGGCGATGTTCCTGCGCGGCGGCGAGGACTGGGAGTACTGGAATGCTCATTTGAGGGACATGCTCATCGACGCCCAGAACGAGGACGGCTCGTGGCGGCCGATCTCGCAGTACGCGAACTACGCCAACGACAACGAGGACGACAAGAGCTACACGACCGCGATGTGCGTCCTGATGCTCGAGGTCTACTACCGCTACTTCACGCCGCTGCTGAGGGAGCAGGGACGCATCGGAGGATCCTCGCTCGGCGGGAGGTGAGGTTCCAGGAGCTCGATGGCAGATCGGGCTCCTCCCCTCTCCCATCCGCTTCCAGACTTGCGAGCCCCCGTTTCCCCACTATCCTCGGCGACGCCGGAGCACCGAGCGTCGCGTCCCGGCACGACCTGGACATCGTGAGAAAGGCACGAAGATGAAGCGTCGCAAGCTGGGACCGTCGGGAATCGAGGCATCGGTGATCGGCCTTGGAGCATGGGCCATCGGTGGCTGGACCTGGGGCGGTGAGGACGAGCAGGAGTCGATCCGGGCCATCCACGCCTTCCTCGATGCGGGCGGTGACCTCATCGACACGGCGCCCATGTATGGCTTCGGTCGCAGCGAAGAGGTCGTCGGCAAAGCGATCGAGGGCCGCCGCGACCAAGTCGTCCTGGCGACCAAGTGCTCGATGCGCTGGGATCTGAATGAGGAGCAGAAGCGGCGCGCGACGCACAAGTTCACGACCAACGAGAAGGCGATCGACTGGTCGGGCGAGCCCACGAAAGACAGCTTCGATGTCTACATCTACAGCGGCCGCGACGGCATTCGTGAAGAGGTCGAGCGCAGCTTGAAGCGGCTCCGCACCGATCACATCGACCTGTACCAGACGCACTGGCAGATCGACGAGACGCCTGTCGACGAGCGCATGGGCGCACTCTTGGAGCTGAAGCGCGAAGGCAAGATCCGCGCGATCGGCGTCTCGAACGCGACGCCCGAGCTGATCGCCGAGTACGCCCGTCATGGGCAGCTCGACACCGACCAAGAGAAGTACTCGATGCTCGATCGGGACATGGAAAAGACCAACCTCCCGGTCTGCGCTGACAAGGGGCTCGGCTTCCTCGCCTACAGCCCGCTCGGCCAGGGTCTCCTGACGGGGAAGATCACCCAGGACCGCGAGTTCCCGGACGACGATCTCCGGAGCCACAACGAACGCTTCGGACGAGCCAACATCGAGAAGGTCCAGGCGATGCTCGAGCCGATGCGCGAGATCGCCGACAGCCGCGGGATCAGCCTGACGCAGTTGACGATGGCGTGGACGCTGTCGAGGCATGGCTGCTCGCACGTCCTGTGCGGAGCGCGCAATGAGCAGCAAGCCCGAGACAATGCAGGTGCCGGCCAGGTCGAGCTGAACGAGGACGAGATCGAAAAGGTAACGGCCGCGGTCGAGAGCTACGACGGGATCTGAGTCGGAACATGCTCAGTGGGAATCCTGTATCCCCCGACTTCAGTCGGGTTGGTTCCCCGGCTTCAGCCGGGAGGTGGCCCGAAGCAGCCAGTCTCACCCCTGTATGCTCCGCCGGTCCGCCG
>JAVJTD010000301.1:0-7033 GCA_040219065.1 Planctomycetota bacterium | reverse complement strand
GACGCTCTTCCGATCTCGTGCCACGGAGCTTCGGATGTGAGGTCCGGGTCTCTCCAAGGTGCCTGGAAGGAGGACACGGAGACCGGCTGAAGCCGGCGGTCCGAAAGACGACCTTGCTCTGATCGCTACAGCCGTCCGCGCCGCAAGATGGCGAGGGCCAGGCCGAAGCCGAAGATGCCGGCGGCGACGTAGCCGGTGATGCCGATGACGGGGATGTCTTGCCACTTGGGGCCGACATCGGCTTGGACGACGATCGACGAGCCCACGATCAAGGCGGCGACGATCAGGCCGAGCGTGACGCGATTCGCCGAGCGGTCGATCTCTTCGGCGAACTCCTCGAGGCCTTCGTGGCGAAAGCCCAAGGCGAGCTGGTTCGTCTTCACCAGGCCGAGGATGCGGATGATGTCGTCGGGCAGCTCACGGATCAACGAGAACAGATCCTCACCGAACGCGCTCGTCTCTCGCCAGAGTCGTCGGAAGCTGTACCGGCGCTTGATCGCTTCGGCCACGAAGGGCCGCGCGTGATCGACGAGCTTGAAGTCGGGGTCGAGCTCCTTGGCGATGCTCTCCATCGTCACGAGGCTTTTCGCCAGAAGCACCAGGTCGGGCGGAAACTTGACGTGATGGCGGTGGGAGAGCGCCAAGAAGTCGTTGAGCGCTTGATTCAGGTCGAGCTGATTCAAGCGGATCTCGTAGTAGTGGTCGAGGAAGTCGGCGACATCGTGGCGCAGCGAGCGCTCGTCGGTCTGCTTCGAGATGCGGCCGGCCTCCCGCGCGACCTGGATCATGCGATCGGGATCCCGGCGCACGGCGGCGATGAGGAAGCGCACGAGCTGATCGCGCACGACGTCGTCGACCGAGCCGACGATGCCGTAGTCGAGGAAGCAGATCACGCCATCGGGCATGACGAACACGTTCCCGGGGTGCGGGTCGGCGTGGTAGAAGCCGTTGACCAGCACCATGCGCAAGATCGCCTTCGATCCGTTCTCGGCGATCATCACCGGATCGACGCCGGCGGCACGAATGCCGGTGACGTCGGATATCTTGAGGCCGCGAATACGCTCCATGCAGAGCACACGGCGGCTGGTCAGCTCCCAGTTCACCTTCGGGACGTGGATGTTCTCGTCGTCACGAAAATGCAGCTCGAAGCGATCGATGTTCTGCGCCTCGAGGCGGAAGTCGACCTCGCGGCGCAGCGTCCGCGTCAGCTCCTGGATCAAGCCGACCGGGTCGAAGAGGTCGGCCATCATCTCGTCGCGGGCGAGGAACTCGGCGAGGTCTTGAAGGATCTGCAGGTCCTTGTCGATCTGCTTGGCGAGACCGGGCCTTTGCACTTTGAAGACGACCTCTTGGCCGTCCTTGAGCTTGGCGGCATGGACCTGGGACATCGAGGCGGCGGCGAGCGGCTTCTCGTCGATGCTCTCCACCAAGCTCTCGATGCTGCTCGCGAGCCCCTCCTGCGCGAAGATCGCGCGCACCTCTTCGAACGAGAAAGGCGGCACCTCGTCCTGGAGCTTGCGGAACTCGGCGAGGTACTCCGGGGGCAAGACTTCCGGCCGTGTGCTCAGGATCTGGCCGGCTTTGATGAAGACCGGACCGAGCTCTTGGAGCGCGAGACGAAAGCTCTCGGCGCGGTGACCCGGCTTCCGCTCGAGATCTTCGATTCGACGGCGGCGCACCAGCCGCAAGGCGAGACGGACGTAGTAGTCGAGGCCGAGCTGACGCAGCACGTCCTCGAAGCCGTAGCGAACCAACACCCGAACGACCTGCACCAATCGTCGCAGGTTCTGGAAGGCCCGACGAGCACGCTGGATCGTCCGGATCACCGCGTTGCGCTCGGCGCGATCACATGCCGGGCGTGCCGCTGGCCGCTTCGAGCTTCTCGATCCTCGCCTTGAGCGCATCGACCTCCGCGCGCGTCGGCATGTCGAGGGACTCCAGGATGCTCTTCACGGTGCTCTCGACCGACTGGCGCATCTCGCCGCGAGCCGCCTCGCCCTTGGCCACGAGCTCGTCGACGACCTGCGAGCCTTCCTGCTGGGTGAGCTTGCCGCGCTCGACCAGGTCGTTGACGACCGATTCGACCTTGTCCTTCGAGATCGAAGCGATCCCGAGTCCGAGATTCACGATCTTGTTGATGATATCCGTCATGACGGTTCCTCGCCGTTTCGAATGGGGGAGAGCCGGGAAAGCTTCATTGAATCATGGACGGCGTCTGGCCGAAAGCTGTCCGTGCTCACGGGCCGATCACGGGCTACCGACCGGGTCCTCGACGAAGCGGATCGGGACGCCGGCCGGACAGAGCCCGATCTCGGCGGCCTGGGCCGCGAAGCGGCGAAGGCCCTGGATCTCGCGGGGACCGACGTCGTAGTGAATCTGCTCGGTCAAGTATCGCGCACAAACGTTTTCGGCCAAGCCCAGCTCGAGCGCCGCGGCGCGGGCGATCTCCAGGCGCTTGGACACACCCTGATCACGAGCTTCCTTCAGCCTCTCGGGGAGGTCGCCGAGGTCGGCGTCGCCGCGGGCGATCCACATCGCGTAAACGAAGGGGAGCCCGGTCTGCTCCTGCCAGAGCTCACCGAGATCGAAGCGATAGGGGACGACCTCTTCGTGTCTCAAAGCCGGATCGCCGATGAGCAGCATCGCGTCGGCCTCGAGGTCCTGAAGGCGAGCGTCGGGCGAGCAATCACTCGTCTTGCGCACAGGCGCACCGGCCTTGGGCAAGACCAGCTTCGCCATCGTCGCGGCACTGCGCGAGCTCCGGTCCAAGGCGAGGTGATCGATCTTCTCGATCGGCACCTTCGAGAAGACCAGGATGCTGCCAACAGCGCCGTGTGAGACGACGCCCATACCCGGCACGAGCCGAAGGTCTTCGCCGCGGAAGTACTCGATCGTCGAGACGAGCGCGACGTCGACGCGACCGGCGCGGAGCGATTCGGTCAGGCGCGAGGGCGGCTCGACCACCAAGGGGCGCTCGAGGCCTTCGATGAGGGGAAGGGCGTTGAGGTAGGGGACCGTGCCCACGCGCGGCGTCATCGTGTCTCCGATTCGGCAGTCGCCAACGTCTCGATCGAGAGTCCGGTATCGGCCACCAATCGCTTCAGTCGTCCTTGGGTCAAGGCGGCCGGTCGATCCTCGGTGCCGGGCTCGGACTCGGGTCCGGCGAGGCCGATGATCTCGTCGGCACCGAAGGTCAGGGCGAGCTGCGCGCCGCGCGGCGTCAATGCAGGCCAGTCGGCGCGAACGCGCGTCCGAGGTGGCATGGCAAGGCGAGTGACCGCGATGATCTTGAGGTCTTCGACTCCGGTCGTCGCGCCGTCGCGTGGGACATCCGCCGGACCGATCGGGTAGGGGGCGACCGCTCGCAGCCTGCCGGTCTCGGCTTGCAGGGCGGCCAGAGCGTCGAGCCGCCGCGCGATGCTCTTTGAAGGGACCGCTGTGCCGAAGGGCAAGCACAGGTCGCTCTCGAATCCGATCGCGTGAGCTTGCCGGTGCAGCTCGAGGTCGGCGTCCTCGAGGCCGCTGGCGATCAAGCCGCGGGCACCCGCTTCATAGAGTCGCTCGAGATCTGCCGCCGGCAAGGGCGCGATGTCGATCTGACGAGGCTGCTCTGCCAAGCCGCTGACGAGTGCGGCGAGCGCGGAGATGTCGGGGACATGATCCTGAGGCCAGACGATCTGAAGATCACCGTGTGAGCGAAGACCCTCACGGACCATTTCGAAGTCGGGCTGATCGACGCGGATGACCTCGGTCAATCCGCCGAGCGGCGAGCCCGGGCGCGGTCCGCCGATCTCGATGAGCTCGACCAGGCGAACGCGCACCTGCCCCAGACCGTGCTCGGCTCGGTAGCGCCGGACCTCGGCGGCGAGCGCGAAGACTTCCTCGGATTCCAGCCGGCGGACGATCGTCCTTGCGTCGGCTTCGGTCGTCTCGCTCACGGAAGGATCTCGTAATACATGTTCCGGCGCCGGGGCTCGAAGCCGGCGGCGCGGATGACGTCCTCGATGCCGCCGCGAGTGAATCGGAAGCTGGCACCGGCTTGGCTGACGACGTTCTCCTCCATCATCACCGAGCCGAAGTCGTTGACGCCGAAGTGCAGCGAGACCTGCGCGATCTTGCCGCCCTGGGTGACCCACGACGCCTGGAAGTTGTCGATGTTGTCGAGGTAGATGCGCGCCACCGCCAGCGTCTTGAGGTAGTCGATCGCGGTGGCGGTCTCGGATCCCATCAGCTCTTCCATCGGCGTGTGCCGCGGCTGACAGGTCCACGGGATGAAGGCCGTGAAGCCGCCGGTCTCGTCCTGGAGGGAGCGGATCTCCTCGAGGTGCTGGATGCGCTCCTCGAGCGTCTCGACGTGGCCGAACATCATCGTCGCGGTCGTGCGCATGCCTTGGCGATGAGCCTCGCGCATCACCGACAGCCAACGCCTCGGGCCGATCTTCTTGGGCGAGATGATGCGCCGAACGCGATCGACGAGGATCTCGGCGCCAGCGCCGGGGATCGAGTCGAGGCCGGCCTCGTGCAGGATCCGAATCGCCTCGGGCAAGGGCAGCTTCGAGCGCTTGGCGATGTAGTCGACCTCGCTCGGCGAGAGGCCGTGGATGTGGACGGGGTAGCGCTCCTTGATGTCGCGGAAGAGCTGGGCGTACCAGTCGACCTTCAACTGAGGGTGGTGGCCGCCTTGCATCAGGAGCTGCACGCCGCCGATCTCGAGGAGCTGCTCGATCTTCTCGTAGAGCACCGAGCGAGGGAGCACATAGCCCTCCTTCTCATCGCCCGGCTTGCGGTAGAACGCGCAGAAGAGGCAGTCGGTGACGCAGATGTTCGTCGGGTTGATGTTGCGATCGATGATGTAGGTCACGATCGGCTCGGGATGCTTCCTCAGGCGCACCTCGTGCGCGAGCTCACCGAGCGAGAGCACCTCGCCGTCCTCCAGCAGCCTCGTGCCATCCTCCGGCGTGAGGCGCTCGCCGGCGCGAACCTTCTCGAAGAGGTCCTTCAGAGAAGTTGGTGCGGTGAGGAGGGCAGTCATGCTGGGGGGCTCTCTCCAGGGGGCGCTCGGGCCGCTTGCCGCCGGGGGGCGGCCTTCAGTATAGTGACGCCCTTCGAGGGGCGATCTCCGGGCCGAACCGGAGGGGCGCCATTGTCGCAAACCGTTGCGGCAGCGGGCCTTTGTTTAGGGAATCACCCCTGCAGGCGCAACACAGAAAAATCGGTCTCGCGAGGCCGGCCGAGGAGCCATCGATGTCCGCCGTCGACGACAAGACCATGGAGAAGATCGTCGCTTTGTGCAAGCGGCGCGGCTTCGTCTTCCAATCGAGCGAGATCTACGGCGGGCTGAACTCCTGCTGGGACTACGGTCCGCTGGGCGTGGAGCTGAAGCGCAACGTCAAGGACGCTTGGTGGCGCTCGATGGTCACCACCCGCGACGATATCGTCGGCTTGGATGCGAGCATCCTGATGCACCCCAAGGTCTGGGAGACCTCGGGTCACGTCGCCGGCTTCTCCGATCCGCTCGTCGACTGCAAGAAGTGCAAGGCGCGCTTCCGCGAAGATCACCTCGAGACCGCGCGCTGCCCCGAGAAGCCGAGCAAGAAGCCCGGCGAGTGTGACGGCGAGCTGACCGAGGCGCGTCAGTTCAATCTGATGTTCAAGACGCACCTCGGCCCGGTCGAGGACGCGGGTCACGTGGTGTTCCTGCGGCCCGAGACGGCGCAAGGCATCTTCGTCAACTTCAAGAACGTCGTCGAGTCGTCGCGGATGAAGCCGCCGTTTGGCGTCGCTCAGGTCGGCAAGTCCTTCCGCAACGAGATCACGCCCGGCAACTTCACGTTCCGGACGCGCGAGTTCGAGCAGATGGAGATGGAGTTCTTCGTGCCGCCCGACGAGGCCGGGAAGTGGTTCGACTACTGGTGCGAGACGCGTCGCCAGTGGTACATCGACCACGGCATCAAGGAGGAGAACCTCCAGATGCGCAAGCACGGAGACGACGAGCTCGCGCACTACTCCGTCGGCTGCCAGGACGTCGAGTACAGGTTCCCCTTCGGCTGGTCCGAGCTCGAGGGCATCGCCAACCGCACCGACTTCGACCTCAAGCGTCACAGCGAGGCGAGCGGCGAGAACCTGACGTACTTCGACAACGAGACGAATTCTCACTACACGCCGTACGTCATCGAGCCCGCCGCGGGCGCGGACCGTGCGACCTTGGCGTTCCTCGTCGACTCTTATGAGGAAGAGAAGCTCGAGAAGGAGACCCGCACCGTCCTGCACCTCCACCCACGCCTCGCCCCGATCAAGGCGGCCATCCTGCCGCTGGTAAAGCGTGAAGAGGGCATGGTGAAGATGGCGACGGACCTGGCGAGCGAGCTGCGAGCCGCCGGCATTCGCACCTTCTACGACGAGAAGAGCGCCATCGGCCGCCGCTACCGCCGAATGGACGAAGCCGGCACGCCCTTCTGCTTCACGATCGACTCCGACAGCCTCGAGGACGGCACCGTCACCTGCCGCGAGCGCGACTCGATGGAGCAAACCCGCATGTCGGCCAAGGAAGTGTCGGCCTTCCTGCGCGAGAAGATCTGAGGCCGAAGCGCCAGGCTACCGGCGGGGCGTGTGACTTGAAACACGCCGCGTTCGGACCGCCGGCTTCAGCCGGTCTCGGTGTCCTCCATCCGAGTGCCTTGGAGTGCACCCGGACCTCAGATCCGAAGCTCCGTGGCTCGATGCTACGGGGGCGGAGTGTCGGCTTCACAGAACGGATGCAAGCCTTTCAGGCTTGGCCGTGCGCAAGCAGGCACGCTCCCATTTCCCAGGGCGTTGCCCTGGGTTGACGAATGGCTGCCCCTTCAGTGCGAAGAATGCCGCGATCGGAGCGCCGAGCTCAGCCGTGCGCGTCGCTTCATCACCGACTTGACGAACTGCGAGGCGGGCGTGCCTCTCGCAGAAGTCTCGCTTCGCTCGAGGTTCTTCAAGTCTCCAGACGGACTCGATCTTCGCCCTGGCGATTACCGGAAAGGACCCTCCCCGGACGGGGTGT
>JAVJTD010000300.1:0-11373 GCA_040219065.1 Planctomycetota bacterium | reverse complement strand
GGTGGCGCACCCAGGAAGAGGTTCCTGGGTGTTTGGGTTGCTTGGTGAATGAACGACACCACAGCACCTGAGCACTCTAGCACCCGAGCATCACGGAAAAGGTGCCTGGGTGACTGGGTGACTGGGTAGGTGATGAGGTGGCGCACCCAGGAAGAGGTTCCTGGGTGTTTGGGTTGCTTGGTGAATGAACGACACCACAGCACCTGAGCACTCGAGCGCCCGAGCACCACGGAAGAGGTACGTGGGTGCCGTGCACATGGCGTCAGCCGTGGGTAGGGAGCGCTCCCTCGACCCTGGCTGCGCCCGGGCCAAAATCCAGTGCAGGCGCTCTGCGCCTCATCGCTCTCAGGGCGGCACGTGATCGAGGCTCGTAGTCGAGGCTCGTCGTGATCATGGGGGGCACCGAGACCGGCTGAAGCCGGCGGACCGAGGACACCGAGACCGGCTGAAAGCCGGCGGTCTGAATTCAGGTGCTTCGGCTCTGCATCAGCTCGAAGTCGCGCTCGAGGATCGTCTGGAGCTCGTCGAAGGTGGTGATGGTGTAGTCCGGGCGACTGGTGCCGGTCTCTTTGGCGTACTTGCTGCCTTCGCGGCGAGAGTGGACGGTGATCATGCCGAGCCGATTGGGAGGATCGACGTCGTTGGGGGCATTGTCGCCGACGTACATCGCTTCCTCGGGGCGGACTCGGACGGACTCGCAGGCTCGTTGGTAAAGCTTGACGTTGGGCTTGGAGATGCCGATCTGGTCGGAGATGAAGATCGCCTTGGGCTCGAGATACTGGTAGATCCGCAAGCGCAGGATCTTCTCGGCCTGCTTGATGGTGAGGCCTGCGGTGATGATGCCGAGGAGCACGGGCGATTTGGAGAGGTGACGCAAGACACGCAGCACGTCGGGGAAGACGCGGAGCTGCTTGATCTTGGTTTGGTGGTAGTGGATCACGCCGGCCGCGATCAGGATCGCGGGATTCACGCCGGCGTAGAGTGCGGGATCGATGCGGCGCAGCAGCTTGTCGTAGTGGAACTCGTAGTTCGAGCTGAACTCCTTGATGACCTCGTCCAGCTCGCGGTAGGCGTCGGTGCGGCTCATTCGGAGACCGTAGCGGATCATCGCATCGATCGCCCGGTGTCTGGCGAGCTGCGCGAACTCCGATGTCGAGAACAGGGTGTCGTCGACATCGAAGAAGATCGCGCGGAGCGGTCTCCGGTTCGAAGGGCTCGTCGATTCGGACGTCATTGAGCTCGTGCCTGCCGCAATGAAAAAAGGGACCCGAACCGTGAGGCTCGGGTCCCTTCGCGTGTCTGAGTCAGAACGGACCTGACGGGCCCGAAGGCCGCGGTCAGTTCTCTTCGATGAAGGTCGGCTCCATCTCACGCACATCGGTGATGTACGCCTTGATGAGGATCATCAGGTTCTCGACCTCTTCCGACTTGCCACGGCGTCCGAGCAGGAAGCTGAGGATCGGAATGTTGGAGAACCAGGGGATCTCGGAACGACGCTCGACCGAGCTGATGGTCTTGAGACCACCGAGGATGAGAGACCCACCGTCGGGCACGCGCACCGTGGTGGCAGCGTTCGAGACGCGCACCTCGGGGAGCTGGATGGTGACCGAGCCCGTCGTACCACCGAGCGTGGTGGAGAAGGTCGGAATCGGGCGGGTCAGGCTGGCGACCGTGGTCTGCACCTCGAGGGTGATGTACTTGCGGTCGGCGCTGACGGTCGGGCGCACGTCGAGAACGATGCCGTCGGGGATCACGCCGATCTGAGGGTCGGCGATGAACGAGGTCTGGGCAACCTCGACGTCGAAGTCCTGGATGTAGCTGACTTGGTTGATCATCGTCACGTAGGCGCGCTGCGCGTTGTAGACGGTCAGCGTGGGCGCGGTGACGACATTGCTCTTCAGGGTCTTCTCGACCATGCGGAGCACGATGTTGAACTCGGTGTCATCGAGGATGGCGAACTGGAAGCTGCCGCCACCGCTGTTGCTCAGGATGCCACCGAGAGCCTCGTCGAAGATGTTCTCCGTCCGACCGCGGACGTCACCGTCTTCGCCGTCGTTGAAGAAGATACCCGAGGACGGGTTGCCACCGGCACCGAGCAACGGGCCAGGGCCCGTGTTGTCGAAGGCGCGCGACGCGTTGTCCTCGAGGCCGTTGGTGACGTCGTCGAGGTTCGACAACGTGCCCGACTCACCCCCGAGGCCGCGGAAGTCGACGCCGATCTCTTGGAGGAAGGCGTCGGTCACGGTGACGAAGCGGCTCTCGATGGTGACCACGACGCCCGAGAAGCGACGGAGGTCGTCGAGGAACTGCTGCACCTCGCGTTGAACGGCGGGCGAGTTGACGACGAGGAGCTGACCTGCGGAGATGTCGATCGAGTTGCCCGGGATGTCCCAGGAGGCGAGACCGACGTTCTCTTGGACGAGCTCGAGGAGATCCTCGGGCGCGATCGCCGGAATGGTCTCTCCTGCGGTCCCGAAGACCGAGCTCTCCTCTTCCTCGAAGCCCGAGCCAGGGAGCTTGATCTCCTCGAGCTTGGGGCCGTTGAAGTCGGTCAGCCCGATCGTGAGGTCGCGGATGTCGTGCAGCACGACGATCGAGCGGCCCTTCGAGGCCTTCTCCTGGGTGGTGATGTACACCGTGCCGTGGAGGAAGGTGTAGGTGACGCCTTCACCCGCGTACTGGATGACCCAGTTGAGGACGTTCTCGGCGGTCATGTTGGAGAGGCTGACGCCCTGGATCGGCGTACCGTCGGTCTCGTACTGGTCGAGGACCTCGGGATCGATGATGAAGCTGATCCCGGTGCTCGCCTGGAGGAAGTTGACCACGGACTCGAGGTCGTCGTCTTCGAACTCCACGCGGCTGATCATCTCGCTTTCGAGACGGTTGCGAAGCTCGCGGGTCGTTCCGTCGTCGGCGTCCTCGAGGTACACGCCCGATGCGTCGCGACGCTTCCGGGTGATCTCCTCCCAGTAGTCGCGATCGGCCCAGCGAAGGACATCCGAGTAAGGGATCTTCGTCTCGGCGATGTCCTGCTTCCAAGCCTTGAAGCGACGAGCGCGCTCGCGCAGGTAGTCCTGGGTCACCTTGCGGTGGTAGGCCTTCTGGGCGCTGTCGTAGAGCTCGCGTGCTTGACGATTGTCCGGGTCGATCTCGAGGACTTGATCGGCGAGCTTCATCGACGCGTCGTACTGCTGGAGCTCGAACTTGTCGATCGCGTCGACGAGAAGCCGGTCGATGCGGGCGGCCCGGATACGGCGCTCCTCACGCTCTTCACCCTGCAACCGCTCGTAGATCTCACGCTGGCGGCGCTCGCGCTCGTCGGCTTCGTACTCGCTCTGCGCGGCGCGCGCCTCCTGAAGGCGCTGATCGGTGCGCTCCTTCAGGTCGGCCCAATCGACCGCCGCCGGGGAGTACTGCATCGTGAGCTGCACTCGCTCGAGATCGCGAATCGCGTCGCCGTAACGCTCGTTCGACATCGCGGTCATCGCGTCGCTGAACAGCTCCTCGGCCTCGAGCCTGGCCTGCTCCGCGCGCACCGCCTCGGCGGTCGCCATCTCGTCGAGCAGGGTACGCACCGAAGCCGGTCTCTCGCCCAGCAGCTCGCCGACCTGGTCGAGGAGCTTGCGCGCCTCGATGTTCGTCGCGTCGAGCTCGAGTGCCTTGATCAGCTCACGCTTCGCGCGCTCGTACTCGAGGCGCTCCATGAACTCCTTGGCGAGCTTGATGTGATTCCGTACGAGTGCGCGGTTCTTCTGCTCCAGCAGAAACTCCTGGTCGTCCTGCGTCGACACCGTGGTCGACGGCTCGGGGACCGGATCCGCTGCCGGCGTCCCCGCCACCGGCTCATTCAAGGCTGCTGGGACCGAAGACCGCTCTTCGACCGGCTCATCACGCTCGCCACTCGTTCCCGTACATGCGGAAAGAGCGACAGCCGCAACGAGAAGGAGTGCGAACAGTCCGCCGGCCGCCGGAGGTCGACACCTCAGTTCCATCATCTCCACCTTCCATGCCGTTGACGGGTCTGGTTTGTGCGGACCCTAGTTCCTGCTGGCAACGCCCCCTCGGTTCGCGGCGGCGAGCCACCGCGTTCTCCTATCCGATGAGCACCGACGTCTCAGCGCCCTTCGTTTGTGCTTCCAAAGTGGTGCAGCGTTGCAGGTTCCGTACAAAGTCGCGGAAGTATATCAACCCTCTCGAAGAAGTGTCAAAGGTCTTTTTGCCCCCGCATTTCGGGCGTTTTCGCCCGACTGGACGGGGCGAGCCGCGCTTTGCACGACTCGTCGATCTCGACCTTTCTTCACGAAGGTTCACGAAAAATCAATTCGACAGCTCATCGAGCAGCCGCGTCGCCGACCCGTTCTGCGGGTCGAATCGCACGGCGGCTTCCGCCGCCGTCTTCGCGGCGTCACGATCGTACAGCTCGTTGGTCGCCTCCCGAGCCAGCTCGGCTCGTGGAGTCGCGAGGAGGCGAGCGAAGAGCTCCCAAGTCTTGGCATCGCGGGCCCGCTCCGAGGTGAGCATTCGGTGCAGGCTCGCGTGCGCTTCCTCGAACTCGCCCAGCCGGATGCGCTGCCAAACGGCGAGGAGCCAGGCGTCGTGGTAGCTCGGCCTGAGGCTCACGGCGCGCTCGAAAGCGGCCTCCGCCTCGCGCGCCGATGACTGCGCGGCCGGCCGAGCGCTGGTGACACCGCGCGCCGCGTCAGCGCTCAACTCCTGGCTGATCTTCGCAAGCGCACGGCCTCGCCAGAACGGGATCTCGGGGTTCTCGGGATCCACCCCCTCGAGCTCCGTCAAGAGCGAGAGAGCCGCGTTGGGGCTGCGGCTGGCCAGGAGCTCTCGGGCGCGATCGAGCCCCGAGACGATCGACTCACTGCCGAGGGGCGAGCGCCGAGCGCGCGCGTCCGGCGCCTCCGCGGGCACGCCGCTCAAGTAGCCGATCGCGGACAGGTCGCGAGGCACCGACTCGGGATCGGGCCATTCCTCAGCTTGGGCCTCGAGAGCGGCGAGCTGCTGAGCGAGGGCGCGCCGCTTCTCCTCGGTGAGGTCCTCGAGCTCTCGAGCCCGATCGAGGGTCTCGTCGAAGCCGGGGGCATCGGGACGCCGGGCGAACAAGCGATGCTCGCTGCCGCCCTCGACGAGCTTGTACTGCGAGTCGGTCAAGGCGCTGAGCGGTGACCATCCGAAGTTGCGGTAACAGTAATGGCTCTCACTGTAGAGCCGCACGCGCGCGGTCGAGAGCATCGACGCGCCGGCGAGTCGCTTCGGAACCTCTTGGCCGAGCAGCTCGAGAGCGGTGGGGACGACGTCCACCAAGCCTGTCGGTCGATCCGAGACCACGCCTTCGGGCACACCCGGACCGGCGACGATCAAAGGAATGCGCAGCGTCGGATCGTAGAGGTAGTAGCCGTGCGTCTCCTCGAACTCGCCGAGGCCTTCGCCGTGATCGGAGGCGAAGACGACCAAGGTGTTCTCCAGGAGGCCTTCGCTTCGGAGCAAAGCTAGCAGCTCACCGATCTCCTCGTCGGCGGCGCGGATCTCGCCGTCGTAGGGGGCGTTCCGATAGGTGGCTTGCCATGGTGGCGGCGGCGCGTAGGGCTGGTGGGGGCCGAAGTGATGGACCCAGACGAAGAACGGGACCTCGTCGCCCCAACGCGCCCGGTGCTTGACGATCCAAGACGACGCCGCCTCGATGGTGTCCCGGCCAGCGCGCTCGCGGAACAGGTACTCGTGAGAGCGATCGGGTAGGCGATCGTCGAAGTGGTTGAAGCCGCGCTCGATCCCGGACCCACTCGCGAGAGGCTCGCACGAGACGAAGGCCGCCGTCGCGTAGCCGGAATCCCGAAGGCGATTGGCCAAGGTCGGTACGGCGCCGAGGGCATCGGGCGCATTGTTGCGCACGCCGTGTTGAGGCGGATAGAGGCCGGTGAAGAGCGTGGCGTGGGCGGGCAGCGTGATCGGTACCTCGGTGAAGGCATGAGTAAAGCGCACACCGCGGTCCGCCAGCGCGTCGAGGGCCGGGGTGAGCCCGGACTCGGGGCCGATGCGATCGGCGCGCGCAGTGTCCAGGGTGATGATGAGGAGGTTGGGGGAGGCGGGGGAGTCCGATCCGCAACCGGCCAGGAGCAGCGCGAGCAGGCTGCCGGCGGTGAGGAGCCAACAGGGAGATTGGCAGCGGTCGGACATGGGAGAGAGCACGGCGCGGCGGGCCGCGTCCTGGGCGGGCCTGACCGCGGCCTCGGGGTGAGCCGAGGCCGCAGTGGAGGTCGGGAGCTCAGCGAATCGCCGAAGAGCCCTTGAAGGTGATGTCGGTCAAGTCGATCGCGAGGCAAGCATCCATGAGCTTGACGACGTAATCCGTGAGCACCTCCTTGGAAGGTGCCAGGGTCGCCTTGAGCTCGGGCTGCTGGGAGCGGATGTACTGGAGACGCTTCTTGAACGCCTCGAGCTCGGTAAAGCCGCTGCCACCGATCCAGTACTTGACGTTTTGCAGCTTTCGCTTTCCGACGGTCCGACCGAGCGGATCCTTGCCGTTGCTCTCGCCCTCGACCGTGATGCGCAGATCAATCTTTTCGAGGGGCTCCTCGATGGGGGTATTGTTCACGCCGACATCCTTGGGCAGGTAGGCGGCGAGCTTCCCTTCGAGCATCTTGAACTTGATGAGGCACATGAAGAAGATCAGCAGCAAGAAGGTGACGTCGATCATCGGCGTCATCTCGAGCTTGACTTCTTCTTGAATCTTTTCTTTGGAACTCTTGGACATGTCCGTACTCCGTGGTGATCCCGGCGGTTCCTCTGAGGCGTCTCACTCGGCCGGCTGAGAGCAGGCGAGGTTGACCTTCCAGATCTGGATACCCTGCTGACCGCAGACCTCCATGATCTCCTGGACGTGCCAGAACTCGGTCTCTTGGTCGGCGCGAATCAGGATCGGCTTCTCGGGCAGGCCCATCTCGTCTTTCGGCGACTGATCGGCGGCGATACGGAGATACTGAGCGAGCTGCGGCAGCTTGTCCGGCTCGATGAAGTATTCCTTGCGCTTGATCTTGATCGAGCCGTTCTTGTCGACGTTGACGATGATGCGGCGCTCGTTGGGATCGGGCTTGTCTTCGACGGCTGCATAGGCCAGCGGCAGCACGATGGCCTCGAGCTCCTGCTGGGTCATGTCGGTCACGATCATGAAGAAGATGATCAGGTTGAACACCACGTCGATCATCGGCGTCATGTTCATGTCGACATCGCTGGCCGTGCTTCTGCTCTTTCTCGCCATGAGGTGGTTCCTTCGAGCTGGGTCGACTGGGTGAGCCCGCGGTCGGGCTCACCCCTTGAATTCGAGACTCGATCAGGCGTTCGGCGCGTGGCTCTCGCTGCGCGGACGGAAACGCTCGAAGAGATCCTCGACGATCGCGCCGACCTCGATCACCGTCTTCACCACGCGGTTGCGGAAGAAGAAGAAGAACGCGGTGATCGGGATGGCCACGATCAGACCGAACATGGTCGTGATGAGAGCGCCCGAGATACCGCCGGCGAGGTCCGCCGGGGAGGCCTGACCCTGCTGGGCCGCGATGACGTTGAAGGCCTCGATCATACCGGCCACCGTGCCGAGCAGTCCCATCATGGGGGCCACGTTCGCGATCAAGGACAGCCAGGAGATCTTTTGGTGGAGGCGGACAGCCTCTTCTTCGCCCGCCTCTTCGATGGACTTCTCCATCGCCTCGAAGGACGCCGAGATCTTCGGCAAGCCGGCCGCGACCACGTTGGTGAAGTAGTTCGGCTCGGACTCACAGAGCTCGAGGGCTTCCTGGTACTCCTTCTCCTCGAGCAGGGCCTCGACTTCGTCGATCAGCTCCGGCGGCGCGAGCTTGTCGCGACGCACGGTGATGAAGTGCTCGATCACCAAGCCCATGCCGACCACCGACAGGAGCACGATCAGCCAACCGATGATACCGGCGTTCTTGAAGATGTCGCCGAGCGTCGTCGATCCACCGGCCGGTGCCTTGGCGCCACCCTCTTGAGCGACGACGGCGGGAGAGAACAGACATAGGGCCACGATCGCCAGGAGCGAGGCCAGAATGATGACTTTCCCTTTCATGAGAGTTCGCGACTCCTATCTGCGGTTCATGCTGGAAAGAGGGAGTTGATCCCACCGTGAGTGAGGCAGCGGCGAGCCCGAGGTCGCCACTCTCGGACTATCGATTCTCTTCGGAAGCTCCGGCTTGCTGGGACTGGATCTCCCGGAGCCGATCGCTCCAACGAGATTCCGGATACTGCTGACGGAGCTCCTCCCAGTAACTGGTCTGCTTGGTCTCCCATCTCGGCTCCTGCATCTCCTCGACGCAGCGACCGAGCCAGAAGAGTGAGCGAGCGATCTGCTCGGCAGACCCCCGGAACAAGACGTTGGCTCTTGTGAACTCGTATCGCGCCTGTTCGAACTGCTTCTTCTTGAACAGGCACTCGCCCAGGCCGTTCAGCGCACCCGCTTGCAACGCGGGGCTGGCCGATGCCGAGCGCGAGAGATTCGAGAAGAAGGACTCGGCCTGATCGACCTTGCCTTCCTCGAGGTAGCTGTCCCCCTCGGCGAGCTTCGCGCCGACTTGCAGCTCCTCGAGCTCGCGCTTCTTGTCCTGGGGGAGGTCTTCATTGCGAGAGAGCACCGAGTCCGCCAAGCTTCCGGCGCTGGCAAAGGTGTTGCGCGCCGGTCCGAACTGCTTTGCCGCGAGCTGGCCCCAGGCCTTCTCGAAGCGCGCCTTGGCGATCCAGTACTCGCCGAGACGCTTCGAGGACGCCTCGGATTCGAGCTTGCTGAAGGTGTCGATCGCAGCGCTCGTGAGACCCGCCGACATCTGGCTCATGCCGAGCCCGAACAAGGCCGGCGCCAGGAAGCGGCTCTCGGGGTGCTGGCTGATCATCCCTTCGTAGGCCGAGATGGCGTCATCGAAGTGGCTCCCGCCCCAGCGCCGGTAGCACTCGGCGATCTGGAAGCGGGTGTACTCCTTGACCCACTCGCCCGTGTTGCCGTCGTTCTGAGCCAGCTTGAACGACTTGATCGCGTTCTCGTACTGGCCGCGGTCGCGAAGGTCCTCGGCGGTGTAGTAGGAGTCGGGAGTATTCGAATAGATGATGTCCTTGACCTGGTCGGTCGGGATCTCCGCCTGCTCGGCGCCGTCCTTGTAGACGACCTTCTCGTAGTTCTCGCTGACGACCTCGGCGAGGATCGGTCCCTCGGATCGGCGAAGGATCTGGTCCCGCGCTTGAGCAAAGACCGTGGTCGTGAGCAAGGGCAAGACCGAGACGAGCAACCCTACCGTCCGTCGCACCAGCTTTCTCCGCATCTGTTTCGGTTGAGCTTGGAAGTCCTGTCGCATCATCCCTCGATCACCTCACCAGTCGCTCGAGCCAATCGAAGCGGTCTTTCCACTTCGGGCTCATGTCCGGACCCGCCAAGAGCACGAGGTTCTTGATGATCTTCTGAGCAGTCTCCCGATCGCCGGTCTTGGTCTTCCCCGAGCGATAGAGATTGTAGGCCGACTGGAACTTGGCGTTGTACCAGTCCTCGGTGTAGTCGGCGAGGCGCTTCGACATCCGGATCCATTGGCTGGCCGCATCTGGCCAGTTGCCCATGCCGTCGCGCTCGATCTTCTCGCGATAGACGAAGTCGACCGAGCCGCCGATGCAAATGAGGTACTTCGCCCAATAGTCCTGGTTCGTGGGATCCCAGCGCTCGCCCGTCCGCGGGTCCTTCTCGGAGCCCTTCTGCCGGATGACCGCGGCGACGTTCTCGTCGACGAACGCCTGCCAGATCTTCAAAGCCTCCTCGAACTTGCCGGCGCCGATCAGCACCTCGCCGAGGTCGTATTGGATCCGCGTCTCGACTGCATTCTTGTACTTCGGATCGTTCTCGAAACGGCGAATGATGTCCTGATAACGAGCCTCGGCCTCTTCCCACATCGCCATCGTCTTGTAGTTGTCCGCGACGATCTCGTAGTTGGTGAACGGAACGTTGGTGCCGTTCTTGTTGAAGAAGTCGAGATACTCCGTGGCCTTGGCGAGCTGCTCGAAGTAGGCCTTCTTGGCCTCGAGCATCGCTTGCTCGAGCGGTTGGATGCGGGCTGCCGAAGTGCCGGTGTCGACGGCCTGCTGCAGCTCCGTCGCCGCCGACTCGTAGGCGGGCTTCTTCTCCCCGGCTCTCTGATCGTAGAGCTGGGCGAGGGAGAGGGCGACGGCAGCGACGTTGGCTTGCGCCTTCGAGTCATCGGAGAAGCGCTCGAAGAGCTGCTTGGCCAGCTCGACGGCCTTGTCCTCTTTACCGGTCTTCAGGAACGAATCGATGCGGAAGCGCCAGACCACCGAGACGAATTCCGTCTGAGTGGGAAAGCGCGTCTCGAAGTCCGACAGGAGCGACTCGACCTGGTCGTAGTTACCCTGCTCGTAGGCGACGTTGGCCTTGTAATAGGTCGCCTGGACGATCGACTCGTCGCGGCGAGCGTTCGCCTCGGGATCGGCCAGCTTGTTCTCGGGATTCTGCGCGTACTTGAAGTATTCGTCGAAGCGCTGGATCGCCTTCTGGAAGTGCTGCTTCTGAGCGGCGCCTTCAGCGGCCTTGCCCTCCTGGAAATCGACGATCCCGAAGAAGACCTGAGCGCGCTCGAAGTACGGGTCGCTCGCAGGGATCTTGGAGAGGTAGCTCCGGGCCTGATCGAAATCGCCCTCGTCGGCAAAAGAGCGGGCTCGGGCGAGGTAGATCTTGCCGACACCGCCGGCGCCACCCCCTTCGGCGAAACGCTCGATCGCGTCGACGTACTTCTCCTCGATCTTCTTGAAGCGGTCCTCGTCGGCGGCGGCCTTCGTCTCGCGGTAGCGGCTGCTGAAGGCGCGCTTGGCGTTGTCGAGGCACTCGAGCGCGGTCTCGACGTCTTCGGTGATGAAGCGCTCGTAGCCGGTCTCGAAGGCGATGCCGGCCTCGAGGTAGCGGGCCATGTAGCCGTAGCAGTTGCCGATACCGTTCCAGGCCTTCGCGCCGAACTCCTTCTTGTCCTCGGGGCTCTCGAGGGATCCGAGGGCTTGGTGGTAGAGATCGATCGCCTCGGGATACTGCTTCGAGGCTCGCTTGCCCTCGGCGGCCGAGTACAGAACGTTGGCCGGCAGCTTGGCGCCGGCCTGGGACTGGACATCGGAGAGGAACTTGTTGGCGACGATCCCGACCGTGTTGCCCTCGTTGCGCGAAGAGATGTCGATGGCGAGGGTGATCGCGTCGCCGGTTCGGCCGAGCTGCTGCAGGGCGCGCGCCTTCTCGATCTGGGTCAGGTCTCCGAAGGGGCCCGGTCGACCGCCGAGCTTTTGGATGATCCCGGACAGCTCCTCGGCGCGGGCGATCACGTC
>JAVJTD010000299.1:0-7698 GCA_040219065.1 Planctomycetota bacterium | reverse complement strand
GAAGCCGAGCAGCGCGATCGTCGCCGGGACTCGGGTGTCCGCTGTGCCCCGCAGCACGCCCGCGCCGACCGCCTGCAGCCCGTCGAAGACCTGAAAGACCGCGGCGACGGGCAAGAGGGTCGCGGCGAGGGCGACGACGCGCTCGTTGCTCGGTGAGAAGAGCCTCGAGAGCGGCTCAGGAAAGACCGCGAAGCAGGTCGCCGACACCAGCATCACCAGCGCTCCCAGGCCCAGGCAGACATGGCTCGAGCGGCGAGCGGCCTCCTGATCGCCCCGTCCGATCGCGTTGCCGACCCGCGTCGTCGCCGACACCGACACTCCGAGTGGCACCATGAAAGTCGTGCTGGCGAGGACGAGGGCGATCTGGTGACCTGCCTGCGCCGTGGGTCCGAAGTAGCCCATGAACAGGGTCACGGCCGCGAAGACCCAGTACTCCAGGCCGATCTGGAAGCCGGTCGGCAAGCCGATGCGGAGCACGGACCAAAGCGGCCGAAGCTCGAAGGCACGTCGCGTCCATTGGCCGTAGATCTCCCGCAGTCCCAGCCGCGAGGAGAGCTCGATCATCACGAAGAGCAAGATGCGGCTGAGCGACGTTGCCCAGCCCGCGCCAACGGCGCCCAGTGCCGGCAGGCTGAGGTTGCCGAACACCAGCGCCCAGTTGGCGCCGAAGTTGCCGATGTTCGCGATCGCGACGGCCCAGAGCACCGGCCGCACTCGGCTGAGAGCGAGCGACGCCTGCCGGGTGATCGTGAACAGCATCACGGGCACGATGCCCAAGAGGTTGGCCCGCACATAGTCGACGGCCAGCGGCACGACGTCCTCGGGTTGACGCCACATCCGGAAGAAGGCTCCGGGCGCGAAGGCAGCGACGAGCAGCACCGGGATGCTGAGCAAGACCGCCAGGAGCAGCCCTCTTTGACGCCAGAGACGGACGCGGTCGAGGTCCGAGATCCCGGCCGCCTGGGAGATGAACGGGTCGAGGCCGAAGAGAATCCCCTGCAGCGGGACCACGATCCCCATGCAGAAGGCGTGACCGATACCGACGGCCGCGATGTTGCGCTCGTTGATCGCGTCGATCTCCGAGAACCGCCCCACCATCGCCGTGTCGACGAATCCCATCAGCATCATGCCGAGCTGCGAGAGCGCGACCGGCACCGCCAGTCGAACGACGGCGCGAATCTCCTGGACGAGTGGGTTCAACGGGAGAGTCTCGAAGATCGCGTCAATTCGAATGGGTTATCGGTGCTCGGACGAGCTCGCTGCGGCGGACAACGTCAGTGGAAGCTCGGAGGCCTCTCGAGAACGGCGAGGCACTCCTCCGGCCAGGTCAGCGGACGACCTCGAGGCGGACACTCTCGGAGATCGGCGAGTGGCGGCCGCGCTGATCTTCCCAGCGGACGGCCACGAAGTACAGACCGGGCTCGAGGTCGACCGGCAGCTCGAAGCGCTCATGCTCCCCGGGGTCTTTCGGCTCGGGCAGCTCGAAGCGGTTCGGCACCGACCAGAAGGCCGTGACCTCCGCGTCCGATCTCGCCTCTTCGAGCGAGAGCCAGGCCTTCATCGGGTGCTTCGCCAGCTTCAACTGATATCGTACGGCCCGGGTGCGACCCGGCTCTCCCGGCGCGATCAGCTCGACGCGAAGCCCCGACTCGGTCCGGTTGACGGTCAGCTCTCGGACCGCGGCCAGGGCACGCGTCAAGTCGGGACGGCGTCGCACCTCTTCGAAGCGCGCGCGCTCGATCAGTGCGCCCTGGAACCAATCGACGAGGATCGCGGGTCCGCCTTCGTTCCAATCGTTGAAGAGCCGCGGCAGGACCGCGATCATCTTGTCCCGGTAGCGCTCGTATCCGAGGAAGCGAAAGGCGCCCACGAGCCCGGGCAGCAGCCATTCCTCTCGGGGCAGTCCGCGGTAGTGGGGCGGGCTGGGCGCCTGCGTCAGCGACTCGGGTCGAAAGGCGCCCCGGCCCTGACAGGCCGTCTCGGAGAACGCCACCTCGATCCAATAGTCGACCAGCCCTTCGAGCATGTCGCGCACCTCTACGTCGCCGGTCAAACGGTAGGTCAAGATGAGACCGCGGGCGAGGACCGCCGCGCTCCAGTTCTCGGTCGCGGGCTCTTTCAGGCCGCCGAGGTGACCGGCGCCCAGGACCTCCCCGAAGAACCCGAGCTCGGGATCCTGCTCGGCCCGCAGACGCTTCGAGATGGCACGCAGCGCGTCCCGGTATCGCTCGTCGGCGGTCGCGCGGTAGAGGAAGCCCAGCGCCCGCATCAACCAGCCCGTCGCCCGCGAATCGAGTGGCTCACTCGCCTGCTCGGCAGACACGCGGACGGCCGGCCAGGTCAGGAGCTGCTCCCCGATCTCACGCGCTGCGTCCAGCGACGCCCGAGAGCCCAGGAGACAGTAGTGCTCGACCAAGAGCTCGACCTCGGTCAGGTCGGGACCGTAGGCGACATTCCCGTAATAGGGCTCCTGATCACTCGGCAGGCTCTCCTGAAGATCCGCCAGAGCCTCGGGTAAGCGATCGCGACCGAACCGCTCGCCGAGCTCCCCGCCCCGCACCGCCGGCTCGTCCTCGGACAGCGCCTCCGCCCTCAGCCCGTCGAGATGGAAGGGCCGCAGATCCCGCGTGTGCCTCACGCGGAGAGCCGCCAGTTCGAGGAACGGCGAAGCCCCGCTCTGCAGCCAAGGCCCGAAGAGCGGAAAGCGTGGCCGGAGATCGGAGCGGTCCGGTCGCCCGAGAGGATCGGCCGCTCCGTAGCGCTGCCAGCCGGTCGCCGTGGGCAGCGACATCGTCCGCGCATAACCGCCGATCAAGGACGCGGCGTAGCGCGTCACGGGCAGGCGGGCCGGATCCGGTATCGGCGCCAGATCGCCGGTATCGCTCCACAGCCCCGAGCGGACCAAGGTCTCGACATCGACGCGCCCCTGCGCCCGTCGCTCCAGTGCCGGAAATCGGGAGACGACCGACCGGAGCTGATCCCCCAGCTCCCCTTCGCGGCGGAAGAACGTGAACCAGATCTCGTGCGTCTTCTGCGTCTGATCCTCGATGGTATGAAGCTCAGAAGCTTCCTTCTTTTGAGGCCAGAGCTCGAGCGTCAACAGCCCCGAGCGATTCCATAAGAGTCCCTTGGGATGATGTTGCCAGAAGTCCCGGATTCGAACGCCCATTCCGAGCTGACGGCCGACGGCTGCCGTGCCACCGGTCGACCGGTCGCCGCGGTGGAGCACGATCGGCCGCCCCGCCGACTTGACCAGAGCGTAGCCCGTGTCCTCGGCGGCCGGAGTGCCGGGCTCGACACCTGGTGGCCGCGGCGGTCCTTGCTGGATACCGACCAGGGCGTTCGATGCCGCTGGGGTCAGACCCCGAGTGAGCGCGGCCAGGGTGTCGTCCGTCTCGAAGTACGTCTCGACGGTGTCGACGTCCGGCACCCACGGGATCTCGAGCGCGTAGCTGCGAAACGGCACCGGGCCCCAAGGAGAGACGCTGCGCGCGTTGCGTACCGTCCACTCGACACCGATCGACGGGGAGCCCCGCTCGAAGTGCAGGCGCGCCGTGTAATCGAACAATTCGCTCAGTCCGGAATCCTCTTCAGCCACGTGCGTGCCGCTGAGGCGCACCACGACGTGCCACGGCCCCTCTCGCTCGACCTCGATCGATCTCAGGCCCGGCCCGCCTCGGTACCGTCGCCCTTCCGAGTCCCGCACCGTCGCACCGCCACGCCCGCCGCTGTAGACGATGCGCTCCTTCTCCCGATACTGACCGTCGCCGTCCGCGTCGAAGCGCACTTCGCTGAAGGGAGCGGCATCGCCGTCGTTCAGCCAAACCTCGATCACTCCGGTGTCGATGACCCAGCCCGTAGGTCGCTCGCGCACCACCAAGGGGCGCAGGCCTTTTGGCTCCTCGACCAGGAAGTCGTCGCTCCGGCGCTCGCGCAGCGTCAACACGGTCTCGGTGCCACGATCCAAATTGAGAGGGAACTCCATGCCCAACCAGGCGATGGAGCCATCCAGGTGCGACCAGCGCGTCCGGACATCGAACTGGACCGGAAGGGGCTTGCCGTCTTGGCCGAACAGGCCCAGCGTCTCGGTTCCGTGGAAGAGCCCGACCGGGAGCGGCACCGCGGCCTGCGCCAGCTCGCCCCGCATGTCGGCCGCCTCGAAGGCCTGGACCTTCAGATCCACCTTCCAAGGCACGGTCTGCGCCGCCGCCCCGGTCCAGAGGAGCCCGAGTGAGAACGCCAGGCGGGCGACCCGCCATATCAACGATGACATCGATGACCTCATGAATCGCCCTCGGGCACGAGCACGACCGACGCGGCCGACCCGTCCACGATGACACGCTCTGCCATGCCGACGAGGTCGTCACCGGTCGTGCGATCGATCTCGTCCAGGAAGCGCTCGAAGCGCTCCAGCTCGAAGCCCAGCCGCAGCCAATCGAGCGCCAGTCGATTTTCGCCGGCCACGGTCTCGGTCCTCGAAAGAAACGCCGTCCGAACCAGAGCGCGCGCGCGATCGACCTCCTCCGCCGAGAGCGGGCTCTCGATCAGTCGCGAGCACTCCTCACTCAGCGCGCTCGCGCACTCCTCGGCGAAGGGGATCTCGACCTCCGCCAGCACCTCGAGCAGGCCCACGCCGCGCAGCGAGATCCATCGCCCCTCGATGCGGCGAATCGACGGGTGACGCCGCTGCAGATAACCCAGACGCGCCGGGACGGCGGAGCCGAGACAGCCCGCCAAGAGCGTCCCCCGCGCATGGATCTCGAGCAAAGACACTCTCTGGGCGAAGGTCAAGCCGACCGTGGCGGTCGGGCCCGTTCCCCACCCGATGCGCTGCACCTCTTTCGAGCTTCTCGGGCGAGGGCTGGGCGGCGTCCATTTCTCACCGATGGGCACGTACCGAAGGGCCTGCTCCAGCTCGTCGAGACAGACTCGAGGCTCGAAGCCGCCAACCACGACCGCCTGGATGTTCGCCCGATGATAAGTCTGCTCGTAGCAGTCTCGGACCTCTTCGAGCCCTAGCCGTGCCAGCGACGCCTGCGTGCCTTCGGGCGGCTGCCCGTAACCGCGATCCGTGCCGAAGAGCGTCTTTGCGAGCTCACCGCGAATCACTCTCCTCGGATCGGACGACCGATCGAGGGTCTCTGTAGCCAGGCGCTGCTTCAACGCGGCGAGCTCGGACTCCTGGAGCGCCGGCGAGACGACGACGCTCCCGAGCAGCTCGATGAGCTTCGATCGCTGCTCGCGGGGACCGACGATCTGGAACAATACGGAGTCCGGTAGCGTCTCGACCCGCAAGTCCGCGCCGATCTTCTCGATCGACTCGTGCAGATGAGCCCGCGACTCGTTCGCTCGACCGGCGAGACACAGCTCGGCCGTGAGGCGCGCGAGACCGCCGAGATCGCGCGGATCGATCGCCGCCCCGCCGCCCACCAAGACGCCGACGGCACAGTCGGTCCTTGGCCGAGACGGCAGTGCATGCATCGAGAGCCCTCCGGCACGGCGTCGCGCCAGATCCGACTCCCCGCGGCGGTGCCCCCATTCGAGGTCGGAGTCGTCGAACGCCTCGGGCACGAGAGCTCCCACCGCCCGCCTGGGTCCGACCAGATGCGTGGCCGCGACGCCTGTCGCCCGCTCCACGTCGACCGCCCGGAACTCGGCCGCCTCGCCGCCGCCGATGGCGAGGCATCGCGCCAGGGCGAACGCGACGTCGCGCCCGTGCTTCAGCGCTCTTCCCAGCCGCCTTTCGATGCGCTCCTTCGCACGCTCGATCTCCTCGGACTTCAGCCCGTCCCGAGAGACGTCGCCGAAGACATCATCGATCTTGTCGAGGAACGCGCCGATCCCACTTCCCTCGAAAGGTCCATCGAGCAGCCAGAACGATGCATCGCGGTGTACGGCGTGGAGCGAGCGAATCGGCTCCAGCGCACCCTCCACCTGGGACAATTCGCGGACGAGGCAGCTCTGCGAGCGTCCCGTCAAGCACTCGACCAAGACGTCGAGTGCGGGAGCCTCGAGACTCTGTGATCCGGGCAACGCCCGGGCGAGCCACCACCTGGGAAAGCTCGTCGGCCCACGCAGCACGATCGGCTCGAAGCTCGGTGCCCGTCCGGTTTCGAGAGAGGACGGACGCGGAGGCTGAGAGTCTTCGTCCCACTCCGACAGCCAGCTCTCGATATCGCCTGCGACCTCGCCCACCAGCGAAAGGAACGCCCGACCGGGTCGGTAGCCTTCGCGGTGGAAATCCAGCACCGCCTGCGGATCGAGGGTCTCGAGGTCCGAGCCATTCGCGAGAGCGGGGCGCCCATAGCCGACGTGACCGAAGAGCTCCAGAGGTACACGGGCAGCAAGCCCCAGAGGGTCCGACCGCTCCTGGCTGGCATGGAGGGCCACGGTGCGCTCCTCCTCGAGGCTCGGTCCGGGCTCCGGCTCGATCTCGAACAAGGCGCGACGCATGACCGCGAGCACTTCGGAGACCTCGCGGCTGGGCGAGGAGATCTCGAAGTAGGTCGCGTCGGGCTCTACGTGGATGCGGCACCCGGCACCGCGTGCGGCGAGGTGCTCACGAACCTCGCAGCCGCCCCACTCCTGCCGAATCACCCACCGGGCGACGAGATGCGCGGCGCCTCGCTGCTGCGTCGACTCGTGACGTGAGCCGGTGCGCACACCGATCACCAAGCTGACGATCGGCACGGCATCTCGATACAGCAGCGAGTACTCGAAGCCGCCCGGCCATCGGCGGCCGCGAAGCAGCTCGCCGTCGAGCGCAGCTTTGACGGCCGCCGCCGAGTGGCTCGTCACGAGTCGTTCCTTCATGAGCGTCCCGGCTCCAGTCTCCGGGCAGACGCCAGACGAGCGGGCTCAGGACCGCGGCGTGGACTCGAGGACGTCGGCTCGTGTCCGCGACGGGACCTCGGCGGAGCGTCCGTTGCCCGAAGTGCTCTCGTCGCTACCGCGCTCGAGGACACCGGCGTAGCGGAGCACCGACTGCACCGTGCGGGCGCGCTCCTGCATGCTCTCGGAGCCGATGTGGACGTAGTCGAGGTCGTGCATCTCGAGGATCAGCTTCACCATGGCGTCGATCTGAAGCACCTCATGCAGGTTGACACCTGCCCGCACGCCATCTTCCCGCAGGGTCGCCGGCGACGGCCGGACGAAGAAGATGATTTGATCGCGCAGGGATCGGAAGTACTCGCGGTAGGCAGGCAGGGACTCGATCTGCTTGATCACCAATGTGTGCTGGGCGGCATAGGCGAGGTTGCAGAAGCCCCGATCGGCGACGAAGGGCGGGCTCGCCTTCTCGGCCGAGATCTGGCGAAGGAACACTTGGGTCTGGAAGTCGGCGATGCGATCGAGCTCGACCCGCATCCGATCGAGCGGGATCTCTATCTCGGCGAGCACTTGGCGGGCGACTTCGGTGATGAAGGGGCGGTCCAACCGCTCGGCGCACCATCGGGCCAAGGTGGTCTTACCGACCGAGTGACTTCCCACGAAATAGATGTTCGGCGTGTTCTTCGCGTAGGCGGCCATCGACTCCATGTCTCCCTGGGCGCAGTGATATTGGAGCGCTCACGGTATCACGGGACCCGATTCCCGACAAAGAGATCTCGCGGCAGGCAGCGGTTCCGCATCTGGGATGCTGTGACAGGCCGGGTGGCTCGTCGGAGAGCCTCTCGAACGGCTCGGAGCGATCTCGGGTGA
>JAVJTD010000294.1:0-3794 GCA_040219065.1 Planctomycetota bacterium | reverse complement strand
GATCTCGATGACAAAGTGCACGCTCGCGCGACCGGGCCCTAATCCCTCATCACCCAGCAGCCGCTGGGCGGTAAGGCGAGGTTCGGCGGTCAGCGCTTTGGCGAGATGGAGGTCTGGGCGCTCGAGGCCTATGGGGCCGCGAACGTCCTCCAAGAGCTCCTGACGGTCAAGAGCGACGACGTCGATGGTCGGACCAAGATCTACGAGTCGATGGTCAAGGGAGAGAACATCCTCGAGCCGGGCACGCCCGTCTCGTTCGATGTGCTCACGAACGAGATCAAAGGACTCGCCCTCAACATGGAGCTCCATAAGAAGCGGGTTTGAGAGTAGTCCTCCGGGTGCCCGGAGGACCTTTGCCGGCTCGAACCGCAAGATGATACCGGCTCGTCCGTTCTCGAATCGAGGAGCGCAGCGCCGTGGAAGCCTTCTACAACAAGATCAATGATTACGGATCGGTCACGATCCGACTCGCCTCGCCTGACGACATCCGAAGCTGGTCGTACGGCGAAGTCAAAAAGCCCGAGACCATCAACTACCGCACCTATCGCCCCGAGAAAGACGGTCTGTTCTGTGAACGGATCTTCGGTCCCGAGCGCGACTGGGAATGCTTCTGCGGCAAGTACAAGGGCATCAAGCACAAGGGCATCACCTGCGACCGTTGCGGCGTGAAGATCACGCACTCGCGCGTTCGACGGAAGCGCATGGGCCACATCAGCCTCGCTGCGCCCGTCGCCCACATCTGGTTCTTCAAGGCCATGCCCTCGCGCATGGGCAGCCTGCTCGCGATGAAGACCTCCTCGCTCGAGAAGGTCATCTACTTCCAGGACTACGTCGTCATCGATCCGGGCGATACGCCTCTCAAGGAGAAGCAGCTCCTGACCGAGGACGAGTTCCGTCAGGCGCGCACCAAGTTCGGGGACTCGTTCGAGGCCGACATGGGCGCCGAGGCGGTCAAGAAGCTCCTCAACCGGATCAACCTGGGCGCGCTCAGCGAGCAGCTCCGGGAAGAGCTCAAGACCACGCGCTCGGTCCAAAGGACCAAGGAGATCATCAAGCGTCTCAAGACCACCGAGATGCTGCGCGACTCCGAGAACAAGCCCGAGTGGATGATCCTCGACGTGATCCCGGTCATCCCCCCGGACCTGCGTCCGCTCGTCCTGCTCGAGAGCGGCAACTTCGCCACGTCCGATTTGAACGACCTGTACCGGCGCTTGATCAACCGGAACAACCGTCTCAAGAAGCTGCTCGACCTCAACGCACCCGAGGTCATCATTCGCAACGAGAAGCGCATGCTGCAGCAGTCGGTCGACGCCTTGTTCGACAACTCGATGTGCCGCCGCTCCGTGCTCGGCTCCTCGAATCGTCCGCTCAAGTCGCTCGCCGACATGATCAAGGGTAAGCAGGGCCGCTTCCGTGAGAACCTGCTCGGCAAGCGCGTCGACTATTCGGCACGCTCGGTCATCGTCGTCGGTCCCGAGCTCAAGCTCCACCAGTGCGGGCTGCCGAAGAAGATCGCCCTCGAGCTGTTCCAGCCGTTCATCATCCGGCGCCTCAAGGAGCTCGGCTTCGCCGACACCATCAAGAGCGCCAAGAAGATGCTCGAGCGGAAGGACGAAGAGGTCTGGGACATCCTCGAAGACGTCATCCGCGATCACCCCGTGCTGCTCAACCGCGCGCCGACCCTGCACCGCATGGGTATCCAGGCGTTCGAGCCCGTCCTGATCGAAGGCAACGCGATCAAGATCCACCCCTTGGTCTGCGCCGGCTTCAACGCCGACTTCGACGGCGATCAGATGGCCGTCCACCTGCCGCTCTCTTACGAGGCGCAAGTCGAGGCCGCGACCCTGATGCTCTCGACGAACAACATCTTCTCGCCGGCGCACGGCAACCCGCTGATCGCGCCCAGCCAGGACATCGTGCTCGGCTGCTACTACATCACGATCGCTCGCTCGGGCGAGCCGGGCGAAGGTAAGATCTTTCGGGACCGCGGCGAGGCGATGCTCGCCTACGATCACGGCCGCATCTCGACACACGCCAAGATCAAGGTGCGCCTCGATGCCGATCGCGTCGTGATCGACAAGCCCTACGGCGAGGACATCCCGATCCCCGAGAACCGTCTGGTCGATACCACCGTGGGTCGCATCGTCTTCAATGACATCATGCCCAAGGGCGTGCCCTTCTATAACTTCGACGCCGACAAGAAGGCGTTGTCATTCATCATCGCCGACTGCCACAACCGGCTAGGTCACCTGCGCCTGCTCAAGGTGCTCGACGACCTCAAAGAGCTCGGCTTCAAGCGCTGCACCCTGGCGGGCTTGTCGTTCTCCAAGGACGACCTCAAGATCCCTGAGACCAAGGGCAAGATCCTCTCCGACGCCGATGGCGAAGTCGAGAAGATCGAGGGCTACTACCAGCAGGGCATCATCACCGAGTCCGAGAGGTACAACCAGATCATCGACTGCTGGACCGGCGCGCGCGAGCGAGTCGGCCACGACATGATGAACGAGCTCAAGCACGACACGCGAGACGGCGAGCCCTACATCAACCCCGTCTACATCATGGCGCAGTCGGGCGCTCGTGGATCGATCGAGCAGATCCGCCAGCTCGCCGGTATGCGCGGCCTGATGGCCAAGCCGTCGGGGAAGATCATCGAGACGCCGATCAAGGCCAACTTCCGTGAGGGCCTGCGCGTGCTCGAGTACTTCTCATCCACGCACGGCGCCCGTAAGGGCTTGGCCGATACCGCCCTCAAGACCGCCGACTCGGGGTACCTCACCCGCAAGCTCGCCGACGTCGCTCAGAACGTCGTCATCAACGAGTACGACTGCAAGACCCTCAACGGTGTCACCAAAGCCACGATCTACAAGGGGGAGCGCATCGAGGTCCCGCTCTCCAAGCTGATCACCGGCCGCATCGCTCGGGATACGATCGTCGATGTCGTCACCGACGAGATCGTGGTCAAGGAGAATCAGGCGATCACCTTCGACATCGCCCGCCGGATCGAGGCGCTCGGATACGACAAGATCCGTGTCCGCTCACCGCTCACCTGCGAGACGCCGCTCGGCATCTGTGCATCCTGCTACGGAATGGACCTCTCCCGCGGCGACATCGTCGAAGAGGGGCTCGCCGTCGGGATCATCGCCGCTCAGTCCATCGGCGAGCCGGGCACTCAGCTCACCATGCGGACGTTCCACATCGGCGGTACGGCCAGCCGTACGGTCGAAGAGTCCAAGATGAAGGCCGCCCGCGGTGGTGTCGCCGAGTACCACAACCTCAAGGTCGTGACGAACAAGGCCAAGCAGCAGATCGTGCTCAATCGAAACGGTGAGATCGCTCTCGTCGACGATCGTGGCCGTGAGGTCGAGCGCTACCTCATCCCGACCGGTGCCGTAGTCAAGGTCAAGGAGGGCCAGAAGGTCGCCAAGGGCCGCGTGATGGTCGAGTGGGATCCGCACAATGTGCCGATCCTCTGCGAGGTCGACGGCAAGGTCCGCTTCGACGAGGTCGTCGAAGGCAAGACGATGCGCCGCGAGGAGGACACCGGGTCCAAGTCGCGTATGGTCATCATCGAGCACAAGGGCGACCTGCACCCCCAGATCATCATCGACGACAAGAACGGCAGCCCGATCGCCGTGTACCCGCTGCCGGAGAAGGCGCACATCGAGGCGAGGGAAGGCGAGTCGGTCGTGGCCGGTACGCTTCTCGCCAAGACGCCGCGCGAGATCTCGGGTACCCAGGACATCACCGGCGGTCTGCCGCGCGTCACCGAGATCTTCGAGGCCCGCAAGCCGAAG
>JAVJTD010000291.1:0-19817 GCA_040219065.1 Planctomycetota bacterium | reverse complement strand
GGCCCAGTTTCACCACTGTATGCTCCGGGCGCCGCGCCCGGGGGCGCCGCGCCCGGGGGCGCCGTTGATGTGAAACCAGAGCCCGCACGGGTCCCTGACAGAAGGTCCTTGTGGTCAGGACGGCGCGGTTCAGGGCGCGGACCTCATCCGCTTGGGGATGAGTAAGGGACGATCTGACGTGCCCGTCGGTCAGGGCGTCGGAACGTTCCCTCGCCTTCGTCTGCATCCGGTCTCGTCGTCCCTCACGAGGCCCCGCTGAATCGATCATGAGCTCTGTGCACGCCGGCGTGTTCCCAACCCAGCGCCAGGGACCTGTTCGGGCTCTGATCGTTTCACCCCTGTATTCTCCGGAGCCCCGCCCCGGCCCAAGCTCGCTCGAGCAGAGCCCTCGCCGACAGACTCCGTCTTTGGCTCGCTCGGCTTGGGCACTCCGACGTCTGCGGGTCGCCTCACTCCACGGCGAGGATCTTGACCTCGAAGTGAAGCGTTCGGCCGGCGAGGGGGTGATTCAAGTCGAGCACGATCTTGTCGTCGTGGACCTGATCGACGCGAACCGGACGCTGAGCGCCCGAGGCGTCCTGGGCGACGAGTCGGGCGTCGACTTGGCGCGCTTCTTCGGGGATCACGTCGGGAGCGACTTCTTGGAAGGCGCTCGGATCGACCGGTCCGTATCCGTGCTCGGGCGGCAGGGTCACGGTCTTCGTCTCGTCGGTCCCGAGACCGGCGAGCTTCTCCTCGAGCGCGGGCAGGATCTCACCGGCGCCGTGCTGATACTTCAGGGGCTCCCCCCCGACGTTGGTATCGGCGGTCGTTCCATCGTCGAGCTTGAGCGTGTACTCGAGCGATACCTTGCTTCCTTCTTGAATCACGTTGGACCTTTCCATCCACGGGCGAAGTGTTCGCACGGGACGTCTTGTCGATTGCGACCTGACACCACCGAGTCTCGAAGACCGACTGGACCGCAAGACTGCGACGAAGCCATGGAGGAGAGCGACGCTGGTCGGCTCTTCCTCCAGGTCTCGAGCGAGTCGAGGCTCACGCGATGAGCCTCCCGAGGGCCTCGATCCTAACACGGGGCCGCATCTCGATTCACGGGGCGATCGCGGGATCACTGCCCGCCACACCGATCGGCTCAGCGCCTCACGACTCGGCCGGAGCACCCGCCGCGATGAGCACGGACCTTCTGAGGGTCGGGGCGACTCTCTCGTCCGGAGTGAGAATGCCGCCGAGATTCAGGGGGTCGGCGGCAGCGACCTCGAGGTCGGGCCAGTCGCTCCTCTTGCGCGTCTTGCGAAGGAGCGGGATCGCTTCGGGCAATGCGAATTGCTCGCCCGAGAAGCGGGCGACGAAGCGGCCGCCTCTCACGTCACCCCGCAACTCGAGAATGCGCAGCGCCCGCGAGAGCTCTCGCCAGGTCGCCGAAACCTTCTCGCGCTCGAGCAGCTTGCGGAACACCACGCCCGTCCGCTTCAGGAGCTTCATCGCGATCCACTCCGCTGACGGCCTCTCGCCTCCTTCACTGCGGAAGGCGCAGAAGCGACCGAGCGGGACGACGCTGCGCTTTCGCTTCGAAGGCGGTGTGATCAACTGACGCAGACCGCCGAAGGCATCGCAGGTGAGGAGACCGCTGGCGATCAGCTCGGCGACCCCGTCGTCGGCTTGGGACGGCAAGAGCCGCGCGGCCTTGGCCACTTCCGCCGGGAACAGAGCGCCCCGTGTCTTCAGGACCTCGAGGATCGCACGCGCGCTCGCGCCCGGCTTCTCGACCTCGGAGGGGCCGGCCAAGGCCAGCCACTCACCCAGCTCGTCCCTCGGCACGAAGCTGATCGGCGTGCTGCGGATCGCGGTCTTGCCACTGCCCCAAAGGCGCCCCCAGGCGAAGCGGCCCGAGAGCGTCAGCTCATCGACCCACCGCCTCTGGAAGTCCCTCACCCGCGCGGGCAGGAGCTTCTGCTCCCAGGTGGCGACGGGCGCTTCGAACCCGGCGAGCTGCTCGAAGACCTTGGCCACGCCCTCGGGCCCTTCGAAGCGGTGCTCCGGGTCGACGCCTTGCCAGCTCGCGAGGAATCGCCAGAACGTCATCGCATCGACCGGCTCGATCTCTCGCCGCAACGCCTCGAGCGTGTAGCGTTGAATCCGCGCCAAGAGCCTGCGGTTGCACCACCCGTCGCGCCCTTCTAGGCGGATGCGCAGGACCGATCCCTCCTGCTCGAGCCGGACCATCTCGGGATCGTCGACAAAGACGGGACCGAGCGCTTCCATCCGTCCGCGCAAGACGGCGAGGGGTTCCCGAGTCGCTTCGCGGGCATACCAGTGGCCGTGCTCGAGCGAGACGCGACCCGCGGCAGAAAGCTCCCGGATCCACTCGGCCCAAGGCTTGGCCTCGAGCTCGGTGAGGTACCCCATCCAGAGCAAGCACTCATGAAGCTCCTCGGCGCTCTCGGGATCGGGCCAGGCCTCTTCGCGGACTCGCCGCACGGCCTCGGGATCGAGCGCCCCGATCTCGTCGACGGTCTTGTTGTCCAAGGAGCGGCGCTTCAGGACGGCCTGCGTGCGCCTCTCCTCGAGCGGCGCGTCGTCCAAGAAGGCATAGGGCGCCGCGTTCAAGATCGAAGCCGCGAAGGGCGACGGCTCGGGGAGATCGACCGCGGCGGTCCGGATGATCCCGGTCTCGATCCCTCTCAAGACACCGAGGAACCCTTCGAGATCCATCGCCTCGGTCAGGCAATCCTCGATCGTCTGCTGGACGAGCGGATGATCGGGGATGTCGATGTCACCGCCGGGCAGGTTCTCGGCGCAGGCGACGACGTCGGGAAACGCCGCGGCCAAGAGATCGTCGGCCCGAAACCTCTGGAGCGGTGTCGGGACGCGCCTCGCTCTCTGGCGCCTCGGCACCAAGAGTGCGCGCGTCACGTTCCAGCGCCAGCGGGTCTCGAACATCGGCGAGGCGAGAAGCGCTTGGCGGAGCACCTTCTCGGCCGAGCTGGAGTGGAGGTAGGTGAAGATCTCCTCGAGGGGGAAGCTGTGCTGCGGTCCCAATGATAAAAGAATGGCTTCTTCATTGGCGGCCGCCTGCAGCTCGAAGCCGAAGCCGCGGCAGAACCGCTTGCGGAGCGCCAGCCCCCAGGCTCGGTTGATCCGTCCTCCGAAGGGAGCATGCAGCACGAGCTGCATACCGCCGCTCTCATCGAAGAAGCGCTCGGCAACGACCTGCCTCTGGCTCGGTGCGACGCCCAGCTTCGAGATCCCTTCTTCGAGGAACGCCCACAGCTCCTCGGAGGCGTCTTCGGCCAGGCCGCACTCTCGCTCGAGCCACGCTCGGTCCTTGGCCTCCTCACGCACGCGCCCGATCTCACGCGAGAGCTCCTCGGACCGCGCCGGCGCCTCTCCGAACCAGAACGGCAAGGTCGGCGGCGCGCCCTTGGCATCCGCCACACGCATCTCGCCGGACGACACCTTGAGAATCTGCCAGGAAGCGTTGCCGAGCTGGAAGACGTCCCCGACGCTCGACTCGATCGCGAAGTCTTCGTTGACGGTTCCGACGAACGTGCCCTCGGGCTCGACCAGGACGCGGTAGTCGCCGGTGTCCGGGATCACGCCGCCCGACTGGATGGCGGGCAGGCGCGCGCGCTTCGTGCCGCGCAGCTTCCCGCCGACACCGTCGCGATGCAAGATGCTGAGACGGCCTTCGGTGTAGAGCCCGATCACCTCGTCGAAGGCTTCTCGCGTCAACTCGCGGTACGGCCAGGCGCGACGCAGGCAATCGAAGAGCGCGTCCTCGTCCCACGTTTCGGCGACACAGGCAGCGACGATCTGCTGACCGAGCACGTCGCGCGGCGCTTTGGGCAAGGTGAGCCGATCGAGCTCGCCGATGCGCACCGCGCGCATCAAGGCGGCCGCTTCGACCAGCTCGTCGCGGGTCAAGGCGAAGTGCCGTCCCTTCGGCGTCTTGGACATCGCGTGTCCCGACCGTCCGACGCGCTGCAGGTAGGTCGCGATCCGACGCACCGCGCCGATCTGGATCACGAGGTCGACGTCACCGATGTCGATGCCGAGCTCGAGAGATGCCGTGGCGACGAGCGCCCGGAGCTGGCCGGACTTGAGCCGCTGCTCCGCGTCGAGCCTCCGATCCTTGGCGAGGCTGCTGTGATGGCAAGTCACCTGATCCTCGCCGAGGATCGTCGACAGTCGCGCCGCGATGCGCTCGGACAGCTTGCGCGTGCCGACGAAGATCAACGTCGTTCGGTGCTCGTGGATCAGCTCGACGATGCGCCGGTAGCACTCGTCCCACACCTCGTGCGGGCAGACCGCCTGGAGCGGCGAAGGCGGTACCTCGACGGCGAGGTCGAGCTGGCGAAGATGCCCGACGTCGACGAGCGTGATCTCGCGGCCGACACCGGCGAGGAAGCGACCGACTTCTTCGAGCGGCTTCTGGGTGGCGGAGAGCCCGATGCGTTGGAACGGGCCGGCCAGGGCCTCGAGGCGCTCGAGAGACAAGGCGAGGTGTGAGCCGCGCTTGTCGCCGACCATCGCGTGGATCTCGTCGACGATCACGGTACGGATCGTCTTCAGCATGCCCCGGCCACTGTCGCTGGTGAGCAGCACGTAGAGGGACTCGGGCGTCGTGACCAGGATGTGCGGCGGTTGGCGGACCATGCGAGCGCGCTCGCTGGAGGTCGTGTCGCCGCTGCGCACCAGCACGCGGATGTCGGGCAGCTCGGGATGCCGCTCGCGCAGCTCGGCGATCGGGCCGAGCAGGTTCTTCTGGACGTCGTTGCCCAACGCCCGCAACGGGGAGATGTAGAGAACGGTCGTCTCGTCCGAGAGGCTCTCGGCGCGGAGCAGTCCGTCGAGGGCGACCAGGAAGGCGGTCAGCGTCTTTCCGGTTCCGGTCGGCGCGGCGATCAACGTGTGATGACCGGCACGGATGACCGGCCAGCCCTGCTCCTGCGGCGGAGACGGGCGGCCCAGCACGTCCTCGAACCATTCACGGACGGCGGGGTGGAAGTCGGAGAGCGGCATGGAGATTCCTCGAAGCGACCGAGCCCGCCTCGATTGTTCTCGATTGGAGCAGGAACCGCAACAGGTGCGGCCCATCGCCAGTCAGGAGCGCTTCTTCTTCTCGCGGAAGTGCGCCCACTCCTTTCGCAGACGCGCCTCGAGGACGTCGTCCAGCGTTTCGTTCGGCGAGAGGTAGCGCAAGAAGTTGCGGGCGAGCTCGATGACGTCTTCGGGATGCGTCATGTCGATTCCGACCACACCGACGCCCTTCTCCAGGATCGACACGAGTCGCTCGTCGATCGGGGGCTCGGGCGTCGCCCAGAGCGTCACGGGCACCTCGACGATGTCCATCGACTCGGTCTCGACGCAGGCCGCTCGCCAGCCGGGACCGGCCGCGACGACGTGGGAGAATCGGTAGCGCTTCAAGACCGGGAGAGAAGTGGGATCGTAGATCATGATGAAGTTCCTGGTGACGGCTCCGACGACATCCGCCGGACACCCTCCGATCCGACTCTTCGGCGATCTCCCCCGAACGTCCGGAGGTCATTTTGCCGAAGCTCGCCCGACCCGGCCCCGAATCGACGCAGGCGACGAGACCTTCAGATTCTACTCGATGTGAACCGGTTCGGTGGTTGGGCGACCACCCCACACGCGCACGGCCCGGACTCGCGCACCGGCTTGAACCTCGGACGATCAGGCAGTAGCGTGGGACCCTGGCTTTCGTGGAAGCTCTTCGTGTCGTACCTGGTCGGGTGCGACGTGGTTCGACCGGTTCATTCGATGGCCGGCGTGTTCGAGGTCGTTATCGGGCCATGACCCGGATCGACTCGCCCGCGAAAGCCCTACTCCCACTCGAAGCTGGAGGAGAAGACTTTTTGCCATGAAGATCGCCATCCTGTCCCGCAAGGCCAGTCTCTACTCGACCCGCCGTCTGAAAGAGGCGGCTGAAGAACGCGGACACGATGCGCGCGTGGTCGACTACCTCCGCTGCTACATGAACATCGCCTCCCACCGGCCACAGGTCGTTTACCAAGGTGAGGCGATCGAGGCCGATGCCATCATTCCGCGCATCGGTGCCTCGAAGACCTTCTACGGCAATGCCGTGGTCCGACAGTTCGAGATGATGAGCGTCTTCCCCCTGAACGAGTCTCAGGCGATCGCCAGATCCCGCGACAAGCTGCGCTGCTTGCAGCTCCTCTCGCGCAAGGGAATCGGGCTGCCGGTGACGGGCTTCGCGCATTCGACCAAGGACGTGCAGGGCGTGCTCGAGGTCGTCGGAGGAGCGCCCGTCGTCGTGAAGCTGCTCGAAGGCACACAGGGAATCGGCGTCGTCCTCTGTGAGACGAACAAGGCGGCAGAGTCCGTCATCGAGGCGTTTCGCGGACTCGATGCGAACATCCTCGTTCAAGAGTTCATCAAGGAAGCCGGTGGCTCCGACCTCCGGGCCTTCGTCATCGGGGGCAAGGTGGTCGCTGCGATGCGCCGCCAGGGAGCTCCTGGAGAGTTTCGCTCCAACCTGCACCGCGGTGGCTCGGCGTCCAAGATCAAGCTCACCCCGGAGGAGCGCAGCACCGCGGTCCGAGCGGCCAAGGCGATGGGCTTGCGCGTCTGCGGCGTCGACCTGCTCCGCTCCAATCACGGCCCGGTCGTCATGGAGGTCAACTCGTCACCGGGGCTGGAGGGCATCGAGAAGGCGAGTGGCATCGACGTCGCAGGCGAGATCATCAAGTACATCGAAGAGAACGCATCACCCAACAAGACACGTGACCACATCAAGGGCTGACCGCAACCCTCCGATCGAGATCGGCGGACAGCGCATCCGGGCGGGCGAGCGTCGACGCTTCGATCTCCCGGCCGCCTGGCTCCCGACTCGCACGCAGCTCCATCTGCCGCTGACGGTGATGCACGGCCTCAAGCCCGGGCCCAAGCTCTGGGTGAGCGCCGCCGTCCACGGTGACGAGCTCAACGGCGTCGAGATCATCGCTCGGCTCCTCGAGCAGCTCGAGGGACCGCTCAAGTGCGGGACCTTGATCGCCGTGCCGATCGTCAACGTCTTCGGCTTCATCCAGCAATCACGCTACTTGCCCGACCGCCGGGACCTGAATCGGTCGTTCCCGGGATCCAAGCGTGGATCCTTGGCGAGCCGGATCGCCCACCTGTTCTTGACCGAGATCGTTCGTCGCTGCTCCCACGGGATCGACCTGCACACCGGCTCCGCCGATCGCTCCAACTACCCGCAAGTGCGCGGCAATCTCGACGACCCCGAGACTCATCGCCTCGCCGCCGCCTTTCACGCGCCCGTGATGCTCCGGTCCTTGATTCGTGACGGCTCGATGCGCGGCGCGGCAACCCGGCTGGGGATTCCGGTCATCGTCTACGAGGGCGGTGAGGCGCTGCGCTTCAACGAGACCGCGATCCAGGTCGGCGTCCGCGGCGTCCTGGGAGTGATGCAGGAGCTCGGGCTGATTCGAACACGTACGAGCAAGAAGAGGCGCGCCTCCGTCCTGCTCACATCGAGTGCCTGGATCCGCGCTCGCCGCGGTGGCCTGCTTCGCCTCGCCGTCGACGAGGGCGACTCCCTCGAGGAGGGCCAGTCCATCGGCACGATCATCGACCCCTTCGGAGAAGACCCCTTCGTGATGAAGGCTCCATTCAAGGGTCTGGTCATCGGCAAAGCGAACAATCCGGTCGTCCACGGCGGAGACGCCGTCGTCCATCTGGGAAGAACCTGACACGACTCGGAGCGCCGGCTTTCACCAGCGCCCATTCGTCAGGCAACGCCTGGGGAAACGGGCGCGTGCCTCGCCATGCATCGAGTCAGCGGCGCCCCCGCCGGCGGACCGGCGGAGCATACAGTGGTGAAACTGGGCCTGAGGGCGAGGGCGATGGAGTGCCCAAGCCGAGCGAGCCGGTGACCGGGTCTGTCTGCGAGGGCTCTCTCGAGCGAGCTTGGGCCGGGGAACGCCGTGAACCTACTGGAGCAGCGAGCCTGTTCCGCGATCCAAGCGGGCGGGACGCCCGCGTTCCCAGTGGTTTCAGATCGGGCGGCGCACCCGGCGCGGCGCCGGAGCAGACACGTGGTGAAACGTGCTCGGTGCATTGGAGTGCCCAAGCCGAAGCGAGCCGGTGACCGAGTCTGTCTGCGAGGGCTTTCTCGAGCGAGCTTGGGCCTCTTCGAACGTCCAACGGCTCAACGTCCAACTTTCGACTCTCAAGTTTCCAGACGCTCTCGGTCGCGCGTTCCCAGTGGTTTCAGATCGGGTGGCGCACCCGGCGCGGCGCCGGAGCAGACAGTGGTGAAACGTGCTCGGTGCATTGGAGTGCCCAAGCCGAAGCGAGCCGGTGACCGGGTCTGTCAGTGGAAGCTGGCACGAGCGAGCTTGGGCCGGGGGACGCCGTGAACCTACTGGAGCAGCGAGCCTGTTCCGCGATCCAAGCGGGCGGGACGCCCGCGTTCCCAGTGGTTTCAGATCAGGTCGCACTCTTGGTGGCCAGGAAGGCTCATCCGGGTCCTGTTCCCCGCTCGCGACTGATGCGATCACCGACGGCTTGGGCGTCACTCCCGGCCCGATCAAGACAGAGAAAGTCGCGGTGACTTCGAAGCCATCTGGGCTTCGCCCGGGTCTCAGCAAGGAGACGGACCTCGCGGGGGTGCTTCGGTGGGCGGCTCTCGATCGAGCACGCGCCGAACGACGTCGACCAACCGCTCGAGATCGACTGGCTTGGTGACGTAATCGTCCATGCCAGCGGCGAGGCATTTCTCACGATCGCCCTTGAGAGCGTTCGCCGTCATCGCGATCACCGGGATGCTCGGGTTCCTCACGCCATGCTCGCCCCCGCGAATGCGGCGCGTGGCCTCGTAACCATCGACCTCGGGCATCTGGCAGTCCATCAGGACGAGATCGAAGTCGGAGACGGCCAGGAGCTCGAGGGCTTCGAGCCCGTTGTTGGCGACCTCGGCCCGGCAGCCCAATTTCTTCTCGAGCAGGCGCAGGGCGACGATCTGATTCACACGGTTGTCCTCGGCGAGCAAGATCCGGAGGCTCGACAGATCCGCGACCAATTGGCCCTTCGGGTGACGGAGCTGATCGTCCTCGGCGGCCGTCGCCAGACCGCACGCACGCTGCAAGCACCGCAGCACGCGCGATTGCTTCAACGGCTGGAGGACCAGGTCCACGGTGTCCTGCCCCACCGAAGGGTCGAGATCGGAAGTGCGCGCCATGCGTATCCAAATCGCATCTGCCAAGCCCGGCAAGGACCGCAGCCGCTCGGTCTCTTCCAACTCCGCCGACGAAGCACCCAAGAAGGCCAGATCGAAGCTCGCACCTTCTTTCTCGATCAACGTGCGCGCACTCGCAGCGGACTCGACGATACGCGTCGAGCAGCCCCACACGTCGAGGAGTCGCCTGAGAGGCTCGGGATCACGCTCGACGATCAGGACACGCAGCGCGGAGATGCGGGCCAGATGATCCTCGCTCGGGAGCTGCGGCTTCTCGAAACGGGCCGTGAATTCGAAGGTCGAGCCGGCGCCCTCGCTGCTGTGCACCCAGACGTCCCCCCCCATCAGCTCGACGAGCCGCTTGGAGATCACCAGACCCAGCCCCGTCCCACCGTAACGGCGGGTGGTCGAAGCATCTACCTGGGAGAACGGTCGGAAGAGTCGATCGAGGCGGTTCTTCGGAATGCCGATGCCCGTGTCCTCGATCGAGAAGCGCAGGCGTGAGCCGTCCTGGGAGTCCCGGTTCACACGAAGCAGCACCGCGCCGTGCTCGGTGAACTTGATCGCGTTGTTCATCAGGTTCACGAGGATCTGACGGAGCCGCCCGGGATCGCCAGTCGCCCGCACGGGAACCGTCGCTCCCACGAGGGCGCTGATGTCGAGCCCCTTGCTGTCCGCCGGACCCCGAACGATCTCGATGGCATCCTCGACCACCGACGAGAGGTCGAACTCGATGCTCTCGAGCTCGATGTGCTGCGACTCGATCTTCGAGAAGTCCAAGATGTCGTTGACGAGCGTCAGGAGCTGCTTGCCGCAGATCTCCACCGTCCGGGCACACTCGGCCTGTTCGAGGTCGAGTGGCGTGTCCAAGATCAAATTCGTCATGCCGATGATGCCGGCGATCGGCGTTCGGATCTCATGACTCATGTTGGCCAGAAAGGCGCTCTTGGCCTCGTTGGCCGCGACCGCTCGCTCGCGCGCCTCCTCGAGCTCGAGCTCGTTCCGCTTCTGCTCGGTGACGTTCTGGAAGAGCCCCATCAGGCGTATGACGCGGCCCTGGCTCCACTCCGCCTCTCCCTTGGCGCGAACCCAGATGTTCCGGCCGGTCCAGGTCCGCAGGCCCAACACCTCGTCGAACGGCTCGCCACTCTCGATCGCACGCTCGACCGCCGAGCGGATCACCGGCCTCGCCTCGGGGACATAGAAGTCGATCGCCGAGTCGACGCGCGGCCGGTAGTCCTCGGGAACCTCGTGGATCCGTCGGACTTCCTTGGACCAGTTCAGCGACTCGTTCTCGATGTCCAGCTCCCAGCCGCCGATTTGTGCCATACGCGCCGACATCACGAGGAGCTCTCGGCTGCGTTGGAGCTCGAGCTCGATCAGCTTGATGTCATGGATGTCACTGACGGATCCGGACATGCGCCGAGGCTCACCCTCCGTATCCCAAACGGCTTGCCCCTTCGTCCGAAACCAGCGGTAACCGCCGTCGACCGTCTTGAGCCGACTCTCGATGGCATAGGGCTTTCGCTCTTCGAAATGAGCTTTCAATGCCGAGCGATGGGCCTCGATGTCCTCGGGATGGACGCGTTCCATCCAGTCCTCGAGCGAGACCAAGGGCTCGTCGGGACGGAGCCGCAAGAACTCTCGGAATCGGTCCGAGACCCAGCAGAGTCCACTCGCAGGGTCGTAGTCCCAGAGTGCGTCCGCCGAGCCATCGACCGCACATTGAAAGCGCTCCTCGCTCGCCCTCAGCGCGCTGACCACCCGAGCCGACTCGGTCACCGCTTCGGTGAGGAGTCGCTCACGCTCTCGATCCTCTCGTCCACGCTGACGACCGAAGCTGACCGCCACGAAGGTCAGGCTGATGCTGAGGATCCAGAACATCCCCGAGAGGATGGGCTCCCAGTACTCGGCATCCTCTTGGGACTCGAGCGAGTCGAGCAGGACTTCCTCGACCCTTCGGTGGATCACCTCGGCCAACCCGGAGACCGCGGCCTGAATGTCGATGAACTCAGGCAGCAGCGTCTCATGGCTCGCTCCCGCCTCGACCTGCTCCCGGACGGCGGCGACCGCGCGGCTGCCTCTCTCGAAGACCGATTCCAGCATCTCGAGCTCGTGAGGGTCGAGGTGGCTCTGGATCAGACCCGTCTGCACGTCGAAGCGCCGCACGAGCACGTCCATGTCCGAGGCGCTGCCCATCATCGCCGAAACCTCGAAGCCGGTCGCGAGCTCCTGGAGCTCGACGATGGCATCGAGCGTCTCGAAGGCCTCGGATCGCTGCCCCGATTGCTCAGCGGACTGCCGGCCGTAAGAGATGGCCAACCAATAATCGACGACCATCGTCCCCACCGCTGAGGCAGCGATCAGGATGAAGGCGACGACATGCCATCTTCGTCGAGCTCGGACCGTGTCCTGAGTCATCGAGTCACGAATATTGCCAGGAATGAGACTCCGATTCGGAAGCTCCGAGCCGGACCCGAGTTCGAGTGAGCCGTGAGGATCACTTCGAACGCCATGGAGACACTCTCCTTGGGTCTATCGAGCAAGCTCAGCCTTCACCTGAAACTCTGTGGGGAGAGATCTCTGAGATTTCGGGGCAGATCCAGGCGACTCGAACGGAATCACCGGCGGATCCTCGATCGCCCTCCATCCGAGGTAGTCTTGGCGCGTACTCTTCGAGGGACCGCCGTGCCCCCCATCATCCACGGCACTCTCCTACTCGACCGGCTCTTCGCCCGGAGGAATCTCATGCTCACGCTCCTGGTCTGGCTAAGCACCCTCAGCACCATCGACGACTCCGCCAACTGGCCGGCTTGGCGCGGCGCCCAACGCGACGGGATCGCACACGAGGTCACCGTTCCCGAAGAATGGCCGAAGGCGCTCTCCCGCATCTGGACGATCGATGTCGCCGGAGGACTCTCGTCACCGATCGCGCGGGACGGGCGGGTTTATCTGCTCACGCGCTCCGGCGAGCGGGAGATCGTCTCCTGTCGTGCCTGGAAGGATGGCGGAGCGCTCTGGTCCTCCGAGTACGCATCGCCATTCGTCCCCAACCCGCACATGGACCCACCGGGCCAGTTCCCTGTCACACGCGGCCACGGCCCGTTCGCCACCCCGGCCCTGGCGGAGTCGTCGTTGCTCACGCTGGGCTCGGCCCGCGTGATCACAGCCTGGTCGTTGGACGGAGAGAAGCGATGGCAGAAGAGCTTCTACGCGCAGCCCGCTGCCGACCTGAAAGCACTCGTCTGCTTGCCCTGCGGCCGCCCTTGTGACGAGAAGGTCTTCACCGAGCCCGGTGCCTGCCCGGAATGCGACATGGCCCTGGCCCCCAAAGGCCTCGACACCACAGGCCGCTACTACGGCGCCTCGAGCTCGCCGCTCGTGACGGGTGACCACGTCATCTTTCACGTCGGGACCGCCGAGGTGGGTCAGCTCGTCGCCCTCGATGTCGAAAGCGGCGACGTTGCCTGGAGCCTCGAGGAGCCGCCCGGATACACCTCGCCGATCATTGCCACCTTGGGTGGTACTCCCCAGATCGTCGTGCTCTCTCGCGACGCGGCGATCGGAGTCGACGCATCGTCGGGGAAGGAGCTATGGCGCTATCCGCTCGGCAATCGCGCCAAGGTGATGACTCCGGTCGTGGTGGGTGATCGCATCATCGTGTCCGGATACCAGCGACCGACCGAGGCGATCGAGATCCTTGCCAGCGATGAAGGCTGGACGGCAGAGCCGGCTTGGAAGTCGGACCTCACGCTCTACATGAGCTCGCCGGTCCGGATCGACGGAGTCCTCTACGGCTTTTCGTCCAAGCGTCAGGGCCAGCTCTTCGCCTTGGACATCGAGTCCGGCGAGACGCTGTGGACGAGCGACGGACGCCTCGGCGAGAACGCGACCCTCGTCGGTTTGGGGAGCTGCTTGTCAGCATTGACGACCGAAGGTCGGCTCATCATCTACCGCGCGATCCCGACTGCCTTCGAGATCCTTGCGGATTACAACGTCTCGGAGACTCCGACCTGGACGACACCCGTCTTCTGGAAGAACGAGATCCTGATCAAAGAGGCCGGCGCTCTCACGCTCTGGCGGGTGAAGTGAAAGTGGGTGCTTGGGTGTGGTGTCTGGGTGTCTGGGTGTCCGGGTGTCTGGGTGTCCGGGGGTCTGGGTGTCTGGGTGTCTGGGTGCTTGGGTGCTCAGGTGCTTGGGTGGCCTGATCGACTCGATCGGACTCGTGCTTCGTAATTGCCCCCTCGTGACTCGTATTCGACTCCGCTTCCCTCCACGACCGAGGGATTGTCTAATTGCCAAATGCGCACAGACCTGCAATTGGGCCTAATGGGACGACCGCACCCATAACGCGTGACACCAAAGGCTTTTGGCGAGCCGCCCGGTCAAGGCGCCAGCGCCCCCACCGTGACGCGAGAACGCCCGAATCGCCCCCCAGACCGCCCCTCTCCACTCTCCGTCTCCGTTCCGCCGTGACTTCGCCAAAAAGTCACGGTGAGTGATAGCAACAGGTTACGGCGGCCAGGGGTGGCCGTTTTTCGACTCCGGCTTGGAGTAGGGAGCGCTGTCGAAACTGCCCAGGATCGGCCTAACACGAAAGCCTCGGACAGCTAACGCCGTGACTTGCCGACTTTGTGACGGTCGGACGACGCAGCCGTCCACCGAGTCATCAGCGCAGGAGCCGAGTCGTTCGACGGCAGGAATCGGAAGACCAAGAGAACCGGTTTCCGAGATCCCAACCTGCCAGCTACTGTCACTTCGGGGCCTCGATCAACGACCCTGACGCACTCGAGAACCTGAAGGTCCCGAAAGCTCCCGGCGAGGCGCGGATCGCCATCTTTCGCCTCACTGCCCCACCCTCTTGACTCGCCCATCTCCACCTGCGAGTCTGGAGCCGGGAAAGCCGTTCCTTCTGAACAATTGGATGAGAGGGTGAGTGATGAACCACTGGAAAGTCTCCAGCTCCGCTTCTGACCAGCATCTGCCTCAATGCCCCACCCGAAAAGGACTTAGGGCTAAGCTCGTCTTGTGTCTGGTAGCACTCAGCGGGCTCCCCGTCGGAGCGCAGTACGACTCGCCCTACTGGCGAACGCCAGATGGAAACCTCGACGCCGATCAGCAGGAGTATTCCACCGACGAGGGTGGACTGCTGTTCGATGACGTCTTGAAGGACTTCATCAACATCTCTTCCTTCAACTGGGAAAACCCCTCCTCGATCGATGCAGGTGCTCTAGCCACATTCGGCTGGCTCGACGCCAGCGTCTTGACCAGGTGCGTCGACTTTCGGGACCCGGTGCTCAACACGACGACGACCCTCGAGTACGACTAACGGCGGTACGAGCTCATGGGGACACGCGGGGTCGTCTTCTACCCCAAGGATTTCTTCGACGTCACCTGCAGCGAGATCGAAGATCGCGAGGTCGATCTCTTCCTCGATGGTCGATCAACCCTCGGGACGCTTCACGATCCCCCTGAGACGAACCTTCCCGACCAGTCCGATGCGTGCGGGGTCAACCCCGACGGCCCGAGGCTCTTGGACATCGGCGTCGTGACCATGCTCCGTTCTCTGCCCTACCGCAGCACGAGTGACTCCTACAGCATCTTCGTGGTCGACTGGGGCACGACGGGAAGCCACCCCTTGTGGCGCCACATCCAGCGGAACCTCATCCTTCGTCAGGTGTTCATCGCTCAGGGACAAGATGAAGGCTTCTGCTACAACGTTCGCGACACCTATCTACTCGGCCAGTCCTACGGGGGAGGCGTCGCACTCGCGAGCCAGCTCCTCTATCCGAACGAGTTCAGCGGAACGCTGGGAATCGGCGTCAATGGTGTCGTCTCCCAGCACTTGTTCGGACACGGCCGCTACTTCCGAATGGGCCTGCTCAGTCTGAACAACGGCGCGTCGCCTGCCATCGGTGACCGCGAGGCGTTCGAGGATGCGTGGACGATCAGCAACACGCAGTCGATCATCGATGCCAGTCCCAGTGCCGGCGCCACGCGAAGCTGGGCGCAGAACAACCTCTCGTTCCTCGAGAGGCTCGAGCACCGCATCCCAGGTCACGATGCGAACGATCCGCTGTTGACTCGGACGGCCATGGTGATCTTCAACGACGAAGACGAGGTCACCTTCGCCCATCTCTACCGCCATCGGCTGGAAGCGGTGGCCTCGGAGGCGATTCCTTTGTCTCTTGGGAGCGGGACATACGAGAAGTTTCTGAAGGTGCTGACGGTTCCCTTCATCACTCATGGCGCTCGCTATAACGAGCTCAATGCGGTCTTTCTGTACCCGGCGACCTACTACAATGACTCGACGATCCCGAGCGGTGGTAACATCATCGACTGGCTGATCGCGAGGTCCGGTGTGATGAAAGTCGACTTTGCATCCTATTGGAGCGGGACACCGAGCAACCCTCCGATCGACATCGGTGTTCCCGAGCCGACGGCACCGGCCGACTACCTCTATCACGACGCGACCATCGGCTCACCGGGTCCGGAGGTGACCAACGGGCTAGATCTCGACAGACTCTGGTCGGTCGGTCGCGGCGATCAGCCCGGCTACCTCGACAACGCTCGGGCCTTCAAGGTCGCCTTCTCGGGTCAAGGCAGCAAGCAGTTCTACGCCTACGGTGATAACAGCGGCTTCGTCCACATCTTCGAGTACGACACGTTCTCGGATCGCCTCGTCAACGAATGGAAGAGCCCCGACCTCGGGACCGGCGTCTCGGACCTCGAGCTGGCCTCTTTTTCCGACGGAAAGGGACTGGTCGTCGCCACGGTATCCGGCGAGCTCTGGATCATCGAGCTCGGCTACACAGGGCACACGACCCGCAAGATCGACGACGGGACGAATGACCCGGTCTTCCAGTACGCCGGCGAGCGCGAGATCCCGATGATCGCGGTGGGCACCTTGGCCTCGGGAGTCACGCCGCTCTACGTCGTCGGAACCGGCTACACGAGCCCGATCTCGGGAAAACCCCATCCTTGCCGTCTCTGGAGGCTCGATCTCACCAGCGTGGTGCCGTCGGCGAGCAATCCGACCGTGGCCCACTTCGAGCCGATCGGGCCGGTCAGTGACCTGGAGTTCGCGGACGGACGGCTGTTCGCGACGACCATGCGCGGGTTCACGTACCAGATCGAGTACAGCACGTCTCCTGACAACTTCGCCTTTCGTTCCGGAGTCGGCTCCGACGGGCTCGGAGATTACCTGAAGATGGGGCCGCGCAGCGTCGAGGTCGTCACCCTCGGGTCCTCGAGCTTCGCGCTCGTGGCGGGTGCACCGGGCGATCCCAATGTGTCGGGCAACACGGCGATGCGCGGCTTGCTGGCCGTCGATCTCTCGAACGGCGCCGTCGTGGCCACGAAGTTGACTCAAGGGGCTTTCGGCTCGTTTCCCGACGAGTACTTGCCCGCGACCTGCCTGGAGGTGATCACGACCGACAGCACGAAGGCCCGCGTGGCGGTCGGCACCTACGAGGGCGTCCACTTCTACGACTTCGACTCGGCGAGCAACCAGTTCACCGATGTCCCCACCGTTCAGACCCAGGTCCTGACACGTTGGTCGCCGCTTCAGCAGAACACGGCCGTCAGCCCGACCTTTCGGCGCAGCCACATCCTGAGCCTCGAGTACTTCAAGGACGTCCAGCTCGGAGGCGGAGGCGGCCCCCTCGGTCCCGAGAGCGGTTTCTCCGTGGAGGTGCGAGGTCGATTGGTGGGCACCACGGCCGAAGGCGTAGTCTTCGTTCATGATGTGCCGCCGGACTTCAACGATCTCGACGAGTTCCCGACCACGGTCCAGTCGATGGAGCCGTTCCAGGGCGCCTGGGGGCTGAAGATCACGGATCGCGCGATCCCCTTTGGAAACCAGTCTCACGGTTGTCCGACCAACGAGCCTCTGTCGATCAACGCCGTGAGCCACTTCTCCTACTACGAGCCGTACAACACCTCTCCTCCCGATACGGCCGGCGCCGCGTTCTACAAGCTCGATCCGTGGACGGGCGACATCTTCTGTCGCCGAGTCTGCGCCGTGTCCGTGCACGCCTTCAACCCCGAGCGACGGGATCCGACCTCGATACCCGGCGGGGCCTCCAATAGACTCATCTGGGACCTTTTCTGGAACGATCAGCCAGTCAACGAGCTCCATGCCTTTGTCGAGTCCGTAGACATTGGAGACTTGCACGTCGCATCTCAGGACAACGAGGTGGACATCGCTAGGACTCCTCTCGCCGGTGACAAGGACGGAAAGCTCCTTCTGAGGCGAGAATACCTCGATACCTTGTCCACGGACGATGAGCTCCCTTCAGGCACCACTCCGCTGCTCGATGACCGCTTTTACGCCTCGGGTTATCGCGGGCCGTCGGCCAGCAGCAACGACAAGTTCTTCGGGAATGCCGTGAGGATCGGCAACGTCTTGTCTTCGGGTCGAGACGAGATCGTGCTGACCACGAACGGCGGCCGCATCGTCCTCGCGCAGGCCGATACGGCCACCCCGCCCAACTACACGACCTGGACGAGCTGGGGCTCGAATCTCCCGACGTCCTCGGCGGGAGACTACGGGTACAAGCTGGCCGGCTTGGCGCTGTACGACGTCGACGGAAACGACGGCGGCTTGGAGGAGATCTACACCGTCGGTGCGGGTTACACCAATCCTGCCAGCCCTTCGAGTGACACGTCCCGGCTCTTGGTTTTCGAGAACGGCTCGGGCGTGTCCCTGCAGCTCTCGAGCTCGACCGACCTGGGCGAAGCGGGCTGCCTGGGCCTCTGGGTCGGACCGGCTGTCGGGGAGCCAGAGTCGACCGGGAATCTCCACCTGATCGTGGGTCGCAGCCAGACCTTTGCGGTCTACCTTCTGAACCCGTCGACCAAGACGATCAGCACCCTGCTCTACGAGAGCGAGGGGTTAGGAACCCACGTGGGCGCGTTCAACTCGATCCACGTCTACAAGGGGGCCGACGGTGCCACCCAGGGCAAGAAGGTCGATCTGATCTTCTTCGGAAGTGACGCCTACTTCCACGCCTACACCACGGCCGAGTACGAAGAGGAATGAGGAGCCGAGCTATGAGCGCGAAAGCTTTCTGGCATGTCTCATTCGTACTGCTGGTCCTTGCGCTGGTGGCGACACCGGCAATCGCGATGGATGACTTCTTCGTGGATGCCATCAACGGTGATGACATCAACGGCGATGGCAGTGCCGGCAATCCGTGGCGCACGATCACTCATTCCGTTCAGTTGCTTCCGGCCGGTACCCATCGAATTCTCATTGCGCCCGGGGTCTACGACCTCGGGCATGGTGAGACGTTCCCCATCGAGCCGCCGCTTGGGACCACGCTGGAATCGACGGATGGGCGGGAGGTGACCCGCATCGTCGGCCCGCTCGATCGGCCGGTGATCCGGCAGATCGGAGGCAATAACCCGAGAACCGTGCTCTCGGGGCTGACGATCGAGGGTGGCTCCGATGGCGTTTGGGCTGAGGGACCGGGCTCATCCCTTGGCATGACCATCGCAAATACGACCATCTCTGGGAGTGCCCGCGCCTGCGTTTACTCGAAGCAACAAGTTGGCATCGGTGCGACGGATACAATCCTTCGTGGTGCTACATACGGCTGGCTACATGATAGCAGTACCATCGGAGGCGTGGGCCTATATGACAGCGTCATATCAGACTGTCTCGCTGATGGAATCCGAGTCGATCACCGAGGAACCACCTTTCGCTTCAATATCGTTCGCTCTGTTGTCACTAACAACGGAGGTTTCGGTCTTTGGCAGCGAGGCCATAATCAGGCCATAACATCTGCAACGATCGACAACTCGATCGTGAGCTTCAACGCTGCCGGAGGCGTTCGGTCCGTGAGCTACCTCGGCTGCGGTGGGACCTGCGCCCCGTGGACCTCCGTGGGCCTCGCTGAGTCAACGGTCTATGGCAACGGTGCATCAACAGGATTCGGCGGTCTCGAACGCGTCGGCGACAGCCCGTTTCACTTCTGCGTCATCTCGACGTCGATCTCCTGGGGGAACCTCGGGCTGGACAACACGAATTTCGATCCGTCGTTTTCGAACATCGGTACCGGTCACAAGACGGGCGGGGGGATGATCTCGGGCGACCCCCGCTTTGTGGATGGGCCAGGCGGGGACTTCCGGCTATTGCCGACATCTCCCTGCATAGACCGGCTGGCTCCGACCGCGACTTCCAACTACGACCACGAGAACGAACCCCGCCCCACGGACGGCAATGGCGACGGGGACTTCAAGTCCGACATGGGGGCCGACGAGCTCCACACTTTCGTGGCGCCCGGCGTGCCGCCCGTGACGGGCTCGCCCTTCTACTTCATCGCGGGTGGCCCCGTCACCGAGCGCGGCCAGCTTCTCACTGTGCTCCTCTCCCACGACGACGGCGCAAAGACGGGAGGCATCCGGCTCCCGGGTAGCGGTGGCCTCACCGTCAACCTCGCCCCGGGCCTCCTCTTCCAAACCGGCCTGATGCTCCTTCCCGCTCTCCAAACCACCCTACGGGCCGGACGCACCACCGAGACCCCGACCGTCACGCTCCCGCCCAACCCCTTCGACCCGAAGATCTACTTCGCCGGCGTCGCCTTCGACATCG
>JAVJTD010000289.1:0-35481 GCA_040219065.1 Planctomycetota bacterium | reverse complement strand
CTTCGGGCCCCTCGCCTTCGACGAGCGTACCTACCGCAAAGAGCTCGACACCTGGGCCGAGGAAGCCGCCCCGGGACTGCGCCGCAAGAATGGCGAGCGCCTCTTGCGTGAGCTCAACAGGTTCCTCTTCGAGGAGAAGGGGCTCAGGCCCGATCGCGAGGAGTACGAGGATCCCGACAACGGTCTCCTCAACCGCGTCCTCGACCGTCGCGCCGGCATCGAGCTCACCCTCTCGACGCTGACCCTGCTGCTGGCTCGCCGCCTCGATCTGCCCATCTCGGGCATCGGGATGCCGGGGCATTTTCTCCTGCGTTACGACGGGCCGGACGGCGAGATCTACTTTGATCCGTACGACCGCGGCCGATTGCTCAGCAAGGCCGATTGCATCGGCTTCCTCATGGCCTCGGGCTTCGACTTCGAGAATGCTTACCTGTTTCCATCGCCGAATCGAGAGATCCTGACGCGAATGATCGATCACCTCGAATCGGTCTATCGGACGCGCAAGATCACCAGCCGGCAGGTGAGGCTCCTCCGATGCCGTAAGCAGCTCGGTTGATCGGGTGACTGGGTGCTCATACCTGAGCACCTGAACACGCGGGCACCTGAGCAGCACATGGACACCACCCTCAGCCACCAAGAGCGAAGCTTCGTCCGTTTCGACGTTTCACGGACCCCCAGCCGAGCGAAGGGCTGACCCATCGCTGCGCTTCGGGTTCGTTGGGTCTCTGCGCCGGTCATCGCCATCACTTCGGGATCGAGCCGGCAACGACCCTCCCCGGATCGAGCGAGGACCGGTCGCTGCGCTCACGGCTCACCCCCTCCCGCAGCGCGGGACCTTCCACGACCTAGTCACCCGAGCACCGGAACACCAGAGCACCTCTTCCCCCTGATCGCCTGATCGCCCGCCGTGCGTTGACGCTCCTCTCGGCGCCGGTAGAATACAGCCCCTCATCGATCGCGCCTCGCGGTGACGCTGCGTCGGCAGCCGGCGTGATCGCTCGCCTTCCGACCACACCTTGACCGATCCGAGGAGCTGGGCCCGATGGATCATGATCCGCGTCTTCACGATCAGATCGTCAACACGATCAAAGGCTTGACCATCGACGCCGTCGAGAGAGCGGCCTCGGGCCATCCCGGCCTTCCGATGGGCATGGCGAGCGCGGCGACCGTGCTCTGGACTCGATTCCTCCGCTTCGATCCCTCCGACCCGGAGTGGATCGATCGCGACCGGTTCGTGCTGTCCGCCGGCCACGGCTCGATGCTTCTCTACTCGATGCTGCACCTCTGCTGCTTCGACGTGTCGCTGGACGATCTGAAGGGCTTCCGAACCCTCGGGTCCAAGACGCCAGGGCATCCCGAGCTCGGAGACACCCCCGGCGTCGAGACCACCACCGGTCCTCTCGGCCAGGGCTTCGCCACCGGCGTCGGCATGGCGCTCGCCGAGCGCTACTTGGCGAGTCGGTACAACACGTCCGATCACACGATCATCGATCACTTCACCTACGCGATCGTCTCGGACGGGGACCTCATGGAGGGTGTCGCCAGCGAAGCCGCCTCACTCGCCGGGCACCAAGGTCTGGGCAAGCTGATCTACCTGTACGACGACAACGGCGTCACGATCGACGGCAAGACCGATCTCGCCTTCTCCGAGAACGTGCCGCAGCGCTTCGAGTCGTACGGATGGCACGTGCAGTCGATCGACGGTCACGATCCGCGCGCCGTCGCCACCGCCATCGAAGCCGCGCAGAAGGCAACCGATCGACCCAGCCTCCTTTGCTGCAAGACGGTCATCGGCGAAGGCAGCCCTAGCCTGGAAGGCACCAGCGACATCCACAGCGACCCTCTCGGCGAGGAGGAGATTCGCAAGGTGAAGGAGCGCATGGGCTGGCCCGTCGATCAGGACTTCTTCGTCCCAGACGAGGTGACGAGCTACTTCGCTGAGCGTCAGTCGGGCTGGAGGGAGAACGCCGCCGAGTGGCGCAAGCGCTTCGACGCCTGGCGCGCGAAGAACGACGACAAGTACGCCGAATGGCAGACGGCGTTCTCGAAGTCGCTTCCGAGCGGCTTGGCCGCCAAGCTTCCCGACTTCAAGGACGCCAAGCCGATGGCGACGCGCAAGGCGAGTGGTGCCGTGCTGCAGAGCCTTTCGGAGTCGCTGCCGAACCTGGTCGGAGGCTCGGCCGATCTGACGGGCTCCAACAACACCCAGATCAAGGCCTTCGAGTTCCAGACGGCGAAGAGCCCCGGCGGTGGCAACGTCCACTTCGGCGTGCGCGAGCACGCGATGGGGGCCGCGATGAACGGCATGGCACTGCACGGCGGCGTCCGCCCGTTCGGCGGCACCTTCCTCGTCTTCAGTGACTACATGCGACCCGCGGTCCGGCTCGCCGCACTCATGCACCAGCCCGTGACCTTCGTCTTCACACACGACAGCATCTTCCTCGGTCAGGATGGCCCGACGCACCAGCCGATCGAGCACGTCGCTTCGTTGCGCGCGATCCCCAACCTCAACGTCATTCGTCCGGCGGACCCGAACGAGGTCTGCTCGGCATGGATCTCGGCGCTCGAGCGTCACGACGGGCCGACCGCGCTCGTCTTGACCCGGCAGTCGGTGCCCACGCTGAGCGAAGCCAGTCGCGCCGGCGCGGCCCGAGGCGCCTACGTGATCCACGAGCCCGAGGGGAACGGCAGTCTCGATGGCATCCTGATCGCCACCGGCTCGGAGGTCTCGCTCTGCCTCGAAGCAGCGAAGGCCTTCGCGGAGGACGGTCGCCGAGTCCGCGTCGTGAGCATGCCTTGCTGGGAGCTCTTCGAAGCACAGACGGACGAGTACCGAGAAGAGGTGCTGCCTGGCTCGGTGCGAGCGCGGCTGGCGGTCGAGGCGGGCACGACGCTCGGCTGGGAGCGCTGGGTCGGTCGCGACGGCGGGACCCTCGGCATCGATCGCTTCGGTGCATCCGCTCCTTACGAGGATCTCCAGAAGGAGTACGGCTTCACGCCCGAGAACGTCCGCTCACAGCTCGAATCGGTCTGGAAACGGTTGGCTCAGGATGCTTCGATCGGCGCGTGAGCCCGATGCCTGACTCATTTCCAGCATGGGTATCCGAGGCGGCGATCCAGAAGCTCTGCCAGGTGCAGAGAGGGATCGCCGCCGAGCCCCGCTGCCTGCGCTTCTTCGTTTCCGCCACAGGAGAGCTCGGGTTCGATCGAGACTCGCCCAGGCCAGGGGACCATCGCATCGAGCTCGAGCTCGGTGAGCTCTTGATCGACTCGCTCAGCCTCCGTCGTCTGGAGGGACGACGCCTGCACTATCGCGTCGTGGACGGCGAAGGCGGCCGCTTCGAGATCGAGCGAGCTTGAACCAGAGCCCGCACCCTCTCCCCTTCGCCGCATTCGCACTTCTTGATCCGAGTGACCGATGCTGGCCCGCGGTCGTGCACGTCTGTAGATTCGGCGGATGATGAGAGCTCCATGGAGGGGGCTCTCGGAATCCTCGCCGCGACGACGTACGGAGTCCGTGGATGTCGATTTGGTGCGCTCTGTTGTGGTCCCTCGCCGTCAGCGCCTTCCAAGACGACGTCGAGCCACCGGCACCGGTCGAGCCGGTACCGTCTCCGCGTCAGATCGCGTGGCAGCGCATGGAGATGAACGCCTTCGTCCACTTCACGGTGAACACGTTCACCGACCGGGAGTGGGGCGACGGGACCGAGTCGCCCGAGATCTTCGATCCGACGGCGCTCGACTGCCGGCAGTGGGCGAAGGTCTGCCAGGAAGCCGGCTTCGGCGGGATCATTCTCACAGCCAAGCACCACGACGGCTTCTGTCTGTGGCCCAGCGAGCACACGGACCACTCCGTCGCCAGCAGCCCGTTCCGAAGTGGTGAAGGCGATGTCCTCGCCGAGCTCGCCGCCGCCTGCCGGGAGCAGGGACTGAAGCTCGGGGTCTACACGTCACCGTGGGATCGTCACGAGCCGAGCTACGGCGACTCACCTCGCTACAACGCGCACTTCCTCGCCCAGCTCCGGGAGGTCCTCACGAGCTACGGCGACATCTTCGAGGTCTGGTTCGATGGCGCGAACGGCGAGGGGCCCAACGGCAAGCGGCAGGTCTACGATTGGCCGGCCTACATCGCGCTCATTCGGGAGCTCCAACCCGGCGCGGTCATCTTCAGCGATGCCGGGCCCGATGTGCGCTGGGTGGGCAATGAGCACGGTGTCGGCGGCGAGACGAGCTGGTCGCTGCTCAATCGCGACGAGTACGTCCCGGGGACACCGCGCTACCGCGAGCTGGTCGAAGGACAACGAGACGGGACGCACTGGGTCGCCCCCGAGATGGACGTCTCGATCCGGCCCGGGTGGTTTTATCATTCCTCACAAGATGACCAGGTCAAGTCGGGCGAAGCGCTGTTGGATCTCTACGAGAAGTCGGTGGGGCGGAACGGCGTGCTGCTCCTGAACATTCCGCCCGATCGGCGGGGCCTGTTCCACGAGAGCGACGTGCGGGAGCTGCAGGAGTTCGCGAGGCTGCGGGAAGCGACCTACGGGCAGAGTCGATCACGCGAGGCACGAGCGCTCGCCTCTGTCGTACGCGGCGACGATGCGCGGTTTGGCGCGGACCGCGTGCTCGATGGAGATCCGGACTCCTACTGGGCAGCCGACGATGAGGTGCGACGAGCGACGATCACCCTCGAGCTGAAAGAGTCGACGCTCTTCAACCGAACCGTCCTTTCGGAGCCGATCGCGATGGGGCAGCGGATCGCGAGTTTCCGTGTCGAGGTTCCCGAAGGCGATGACTGGCGTGTGCTGACTCGAGGCACGACGATCGGCAACAAGCGCATCCTCACGCATCCGGCCGTGCTAACCGATGCCGTGCGCCTGGTGATCGAGGAGTCTCGCGCGTGCCCCTTGATCTCGGAGCTGTCTCTGCATTTGGCACCGCCGGAAGTCCTCATCGGGCTCGAGGGCGGTGTCTTTTTCGAGAAGGTCCGCGTCGATCTCACCTCGGACGTGCCGGGCGCCGAGATTCGATATTCGCTCGATGGCTCCGATCCGACACGAGGAAGCCTCCTGTTCGAGGGCCCCTTCGAGCTGGAGCGGTCATCCGAGATTCGAGCGAGGGCCTTCATGAAAGGCGGCGTTGCCCGCCGCGCGACGACTGCGGAGGTTCGCATCTTGAAGAAGCAAGACCTGCGTCCCGCGATCCATCTCTTCAAGGCTCCCGCCCCCGGGCTGCGCTACGCGTACTACGAAGGTCGGTGGCAGAGCTTGCACGATCTCGACGCTCGAGAGCCGATCACCCGGGGCGAATGCGATCGCATCTCTCTCGAGATGAGGCGCCGCGACGAGCACTTCGCGCTCGTCTTCGACGGCTTCGTCGAGGTGCCCGAGTCCGGTGTCGTCACTTTCACTCTGCGCTCGGATGATGGCAGCCGGCTTTGGATCGGGGACGATCTCCTGATCGATCACGACGGCTTGCACGGCATGAGCACGAAGAGTGGCTCGGCCGGGTTGGAGGCCGGCTGGCATCCGATTCGGATCGCCTACTTCAACGCCACCGGCGGCCGTGGCCTGTCGATCGGTTGGAGTGGACCCGGGATCGAGGAAGGGACTCGCCCTTCCTTCGGCCGATGAACGCTCTCGAGACGAGGAGGACTTTGTGAGCACCTTTCCCGACCGCGTCCGGAGGTTGCCCGCCTTCGGTGGACACTTCGATGCCTTCCAGCTAACGGCCCAAGGCTGTGACGTTCTGTTCGCCAGCTACCCGGCCGGGACACAGATCGACCCGCACACCCACCCGACCGAGAACTACGGGATCGTGACGAAGGGCGAGCTGATCCTCGAGCTCGAAGGGAGCGAGCGGCGGTACGGGTTGGGCGAGTGGTATCACATCCCGGTCGAAGCCGAGCACGGCGCGCGCTTCGAGGTCGAGACCGGGACGATCGAGCTCTGGTTCGAGCCGGAGACGAGCTGATGCGAGCTTTCCTGATCTGGATCGCGTTGGCCACCGCCGCGGCCGCCCAACCCGAGCAAAAGCCCACCAATATCGTCTTGATCGTTGCGGACGATCTCGGCTGGACCGACCTCACCGTCATGGGCTCCGATCTCTACCGGACGCCCAACGTCGACTCGCTGGCGGCGGAGGGCCTACTCTTCACCGATGCCTACTCGAACGGGCCCAACTGCGCTCCCTCGCGGGCCTGCCTGATAACCGGTCTCTACTCGCCGAGGCACGGCATCCACACGGTCGGATCCGCGGCGAGGGGTCGCAAAGAGAACCGGACGATGCGGGTTCCGGTCAACGTGACGAAGCTCGACACCCGCTTCGTGACCCTCGCCGAGAGGCTGCGGGAGGCCGGGTATCGAAACGGGCACTTCGGCAAGTGGCACCTCGGTCCGCGCCCCGACTACGCGCCCGGTCATCGCGGCTTCGACGTCAACGTCGGCGGCAACCATGTGGGCCATCCGGCGAGCTACTTCAGCCCGTACAAGAACCCGAACATCCCGAACGGCCCGGAGGGAGAGTTCCTCACCGATCGATTGACCGACGAGGCCATCCGGTTCATTCGCTCGTCGAAGGATCGGCCGTTCTTCGTCTACTTGCCCTACTACGCCGTGCACACACCGCTGCAAGCGCCCGAGGCGGATATCGAGGCCGTCCGCGAGAGGCCGCGCGACGGCCGGCATCGGCATCTCGTCTACACCGCGATGGTCGAGCGAATGGACACCGGGATCGGCCGGATCCTCGAGACACTCGAGGAGCTGGAGCTGGAGGACGATACCTTGGTCGTCTTCACCTCGGACAATGGTGGCTTGGGCGGTTATGCCCAGGACGGGATCGCCGGCACGCGCAGCGTGACCAACAATGCGCCGCTCCGCGGTGGCAAAGGGATGCTCACCGAGGGCGGCATCCGGGTTCCCATGATCGCGCGCTGGCCGGGTCACATTCGAGCCGGCCGCCGCTCCGACGAGCCCGTGATGCTGCTCGATCTGCACCCGACTCTGCTCGATGTGGCCGGCGCCGAGATTCCCGATGCTCTGGATGGCGTCAGCCTTCGCCCGATCTTCGAAGGAGCTGATTCGCTCGAAGACGATCGCGCACTCTTTTGGCACTTCCCGGCGTACCTCGAGGCGAGCGCCAAGTTGGGCACCTGGCGAACGACACCGGCGGGCGCCATCCGGCATGGCCGATACAAGCTGATCGAATACTTCGTGGACGGGCACCTCGAGCTCTACGACCTCGAGGAGGACATCGGTGAGAACCACGACCTCGCCGCCGAGGAGCCGGAGCGAGCGGCGGCGCTGCACGGTGAGCTCGTCGCCTGGCGGGCGTCGGTGAATGCGGCCATGCCTTCGATCAAGCAGCCCGGCGACGAGGACGATGGCGACGAGGACGATGGCGACGAGGACGATGGCGACGGGGACGATGGCAATGAGTGAGCGTTGGATCGAGCTGAGCTACGTCATCGAGCATGGAATGACCACGTATCCGGGCCTGCCCGAGCCCAGCATCGAGCCTTGGCTGACGTTCGAGGACTCCAAGAAGAAGTATTCGGAGGGGACCGAGTTCCAGATCGCTCGGATCACGATGGTCGCCAACACCGGGACGTACCTCGACGCTCCTTCCCACCGCTTCGCCAGTGGCGGAGACATCGCGACGCTCGGCATCGGGCGACTCGTCGACCTTCCCGGTCGCGTGGTGAGCGTGCCCGATGGTGTCCGCGAGATCGCTCCGGACCTGCTCCCCTCTGACGACCTGCGCGGCCAAGCCGTCCTGTTCCGGACCGGTTGGAGCCGGCACTTCGGACAGCCCAAGTACGGGGACGGGCATCCCTACCTCGCCGATGCGACAGCCGAAGCGCTGATCGCCAGCGGCGTCGCGCTGGTCGGGATCGACTCCTTGAACATCGACGGGACGGCGACAGGTGAGCGACCCGTTCATACCGCGTTGCTCGGTGCGGCCATTCCGCTCGTCGAGCACTTGACCGGGCTGGAGCAGCTTCCCGAGTCGGGCTTTCGCTTCTACGCGGTCCCCCTCCGCGTGCGGGGCATGGGCTCGTTCCCGGTCCGGGCCTTTGCGAGGTTGTGAGCGTGAGGCCGGTCCTTCTTCTGGCAATGCTTTTCCTGCTCTGCGCCTTGCTCTTGACCGCCTGCAGCGAAGAGCCGAGCCACGAGCGCACGAACGTGCTCTTCATCATCGTCGACGACCTGCGCCCCGAGCTGGGATGCTACGGCTCGGAGATCGCCAAGACCCCTCACCTCGATCGCCTCGCCGATCGCGCGATGCTCTTCGAGCGGGCCTACTGTCAGGCGGCGCTCTGCAACCCGTCGCGCGCGTCCGTGCTCACGGGCCGGCGGCCGGACTCGACGGGTGTCTTCGGCTTGGACGAGCATTTTCGTGACCGGCTACCCGACGTCGTCACGCTGCCGCAGCTCTTCAAGCAGAATGGCTACCACACACAAGCCCTGGGCAAGGTGTTCCATGGGTTGTACGGCTCGGTCGAGCCGCCGCGTCCGCCGGGATGGCTCGACGACGAGCGCTCCTGGTCGGTGCCGACCTGGGGACCGAGAGCCGATTACTACCACACCGACGTCGGCCGAGAGGCAGCCCGTGCTTGGTGGGTGAAGGAGAACCGCGGCCAGCTCGAGCTACCCGATGGCTGGCGAGACGTGGCTGCGAAAGGCTTGTCGACCGAGGCTCCCGATGTCGACGACTCGGCTCTCGGCGACGGGCAGATCGCCGACCGCGCGATCGCCCTTCTCGCTGAGCTCGAGGACCGGCCGTTCTTCCTGGCCGTAGGCTTCTTGAAGCCGCACCTCCCGTTCGTCGCACCGAAGCGCTACTGGGAGCCGTACTCCGCTCCAGGGCTGCCTGATCCCGCCGCACCGGACGGCGCCGACGGGGCGCCACACTTCGCCTACGACGATTCCAACGAGCTCCGCCTCTACACCGATCAGCCGCGCCGAGGTGACATCCAAGGCGAGAGCCGACTCCGCGCCGGATACTACGCCTGCACGAGCTACGTCGACGCCCAGATCGGACGCGTGTTGAAGGCCCTGGAGGAACAAGGGCTAGCCGATTCGACGGTCGTCGTGGTGTGGGGGGATCACGGCTTCCATCTCGGGGACAACGGCACGTGGGCGAAGAAGACGAACTTCGAGATCGCGACGCGCTCCCCTCTGATCATCGCCGTCCCCGGTCGTTCTGCCGGGCGAACCCGCGCGCTCGTCGAGCTGGTCGACCTGTACCCGACTCTGGCCGAGCTGTGTGATCTGAAGACGCCCGGTGGTCTGGAAGGCAGCAGCCTGACGCCGCTCCTCGACGATCCGAATCGAGCCTTCAAGCGCGCGGCCTTCAGCCAACAAGCTCGTCCAGTGCTCGATGACGGCTCGACCCTGATGGGCCGATCACTTCGAACCGATCGCTACCGCTACACGGAGTGGGAGCATCGCGATCGAGTCCTCGCGCGAGAGCTCTACGACCACGCGCTCGACCCGGGCGAGTCGCGAAACATCGCCGGTGAACCGTCACTCGGTGAAACCGTGGATGAGCTCTCAAGGCAGCTCGCCGCGGGCTGGCGCGGAGCGCGTTGAGGGGATCTCACACGGGGGACACGGAGGAAATCTCACACGGGGGACACGGAGGACACGGAGGGAGTCTCACACGGGGGGCACGGAGGGGATCTCACACGGGGGGCACGGGGGGGATTTAACAGGGAGAGGAGAGTCACTGCCGTGCCTCGTCATAGACCTGCTCGTGCCTCGTCACTCGTTATCGATCTTCTTCGCCCCCTCGCCCTCCTCACTCGCCGCTGATCTCCCGCATCGGGATCTCGATACGCGAGGGTCGATCCAGTGAGCGATGCACGGTCCAGATCGGTGCGCCTTTCAGAGGCGTTCTCTCGAACAGCGAGGCGTCGTGTCCGGCGAGTGCCAAACGCAGGCGGTAGCCCGCGGGAAGGATCGCCGCCGTGTCGATCAGACCGAGCGACAGCTCGAAGTCTTCGCCAGGGGTGATCGGTGCGGCGTCGCCGCGGAGTCCCGAGTGCTTCGGCGGCCTTGCCGGATATTGCACGTCGGGGTCCTCACGGCGCCAGTCGAAGCGCAGGATGCCCTCGGTGAGGTAGATCACCTGATCCGATGGTGAGACGGCCTCGAGGTAGGCGAACATGGCTCCCGAGGAGAGCGAGCTGGCCAGGTGGAGATGGACGACCGGGCGGCCGGCGATCTCGACGGACTTCTCGAATGGTGCGGTGTCGTAGACCACCAGGTTCTCGTCGAGCGCCGCGCGATTGCGATAGACGATGTCGAGGCCGAACGGGGACGTCCATCGGTTCTCGTCGTCCGTGGTCGCCTGAAAGCGCACCTCGTACTGATCACTGGCCTCGGCATCTCCAGGGGCCGTCTCGGTGAGCGTCGACTCGGCGCCCAAGAACCAGGATCGCTCTTCGAATCCCTGCGGCGGCCATTGATCGGTCTCCACGACCTCCTGTCCGCCGAGCGGACGGTAGTGGATCGTGCTCACGAGCTCGGTGGCCTCCTCCCCGAGGTGCTTCTTCAAGAAGGCGAGCGCCTGGTCGAACTGCTCCTCGAGTGGCGGGGAGGCCTCGCGGTCGGGAAGAGCGAAAGGGTCCGTGTCGTGCCAACCGAACCGGGACCAGGGACCGATCCAAAGCTCCTGTGGTTGATCGCTCAGACGGAACCGGTCGAGGGCACCGCTCACGGCGCCGGCGTCGAGCCAGCCAGCTCGTACGAACAAGGGTGTGCTCGAAGTCGAGCTCTCGGACGGCCCAAAAGCCGGGCTCACATCGCGCAGGCTGAGGCCCGACTCAGCAAACTCGTCGTCGCGAAACTCGATCGCCTCCACCGCTGCCAGCCAGGAGGTATGCTTCCTTTGAGCGATGGCCTCTTCCAGCAGTGCCTCGCCGTACTCGCCATCGACCGGCTTGACGCCGGGACTGAAGAAGCGGTCGAGCAGGCCGATGAAGCCGCCAGGCCCCAAGTCGTTGGTGTCGAGGCGGCGAAGCGACTCGTCTTGGAGCTCGGCGATCTTCTGAACGAGAACGCCGCCCGGCTGGATCAGGCCACCTTGTGGATCGAAGTCGTGATACTCGAGCGCAGCCGCTTGCAAGAGGTCCGGCTCTCTCTGCATCAACAACTCGAGCGAGCTCGCCTCGTATCCCGCGCCGTAAGCGCCGACCTTGCCATTCGACCAGTCCTGTTCACGGATCCAGGAGACGACCTCGGCGAGGTCGGCGATCTCGTCGGGACTCCATTCGATGGGCCGCTGGCCGAACGACGCGCCGCTGCCGCGCGCATCGACGACGACGCTCGCAAAGCCTGCATCGTTCCACTTGCGGACGCCGGGCGGAACGAGCATCTCGTCGGTGAGTGCGCCGACGCCCGCCTGGATCCGGATTCCCATCCCGAGCTGCCTGGCCCTCCAGAAGCGTGTCGTGCTCAGGATGGCCGGGATCTTCTCCTCGGCGGCGAGACCGGCCGGCAGCCACAGCTCGACGGCGATGCGGACGTCGTCGCGCATCGGGAGGTAGAAAGCCTGGTTCCGGCGCTCCCCACCTGGCGTGAGCCTCTCTCCCGGAAGCTCGGCGAACCAACCGAAGCACAGCAGAACGAAGATGCCCAAAACGCTCAGGCCGCCGAATATGAGGAGGGTCTTCTTGCCGCGAGACATCGTGAGCTCACTTGCTGCGAGGAGGAAAGCGTGCACCCGGGCCGCTTCGAGAAAACCGCCCAACAAGCCATCCGAAGTGACCGATTGCAACCCGAAAGCGGAGTCAGAGCCCGAGCGACCGATGCAGCCTTCGGTCAGGCCGTTCTTCTAGAGCGCCCGGTCGAAAGTCCCCTGCGGATGCATTGCCATTCGAGCGAGGGGCCTGGGTCTCGCCAGGCCGGACACTCGGGTCTCGAGCATCCGAGGTCCTCATTTCAACGATGCCTTCAGGGATCTCAATGTCGGGTCGCCCGGTAAGTACCGGAGACCTTCGTCGACGGACCAACGCGCCTGGTCGAGTCGACCGGCGTCGCGGCAGACCGTCACGAGCCCCAGCCAAAAGTCGCTCGATCGAGGCTCGATGCGTGTGGCTTCGGAGAGCGCATCGATGGCGGCGTCGGTCTTCCCGAGCTGTGCTCGCAGCAGACCGAGGTTGTAAAAGGCACGCGCATGAGAGGGATCGATCGTCGTCGCCCGCTCGAGATCGGCTTCGGCGCCCTTCGAATCACCGAGCTCGACGCGACTCAGCGCCAATGAGAAGCGGAGATCCGCAGCGCGCGGGTTCTGCTCGCACGCCTGCTCGAGCGCATCGCGCGCCTGCTCTGCTCGACCCAAGACCGAGAGCATCTCGGCGAGCGTCTGGTGGAGCGGCGGTGAGTAAGGATCCCAACGAACGGCTCGGCGCAGGCTCTTCAGCGCCGCCTCGTCGTCACCTCGGGCGAACTGCCAACCGGCGAGTCGATGCAGTCCGGCGGGTTGGTCACTGCCGAATCGCAGGGACTCGATCAGCTCCTTTGCCGCACGATGACTCGGATCTACCGAGTCACGAAGCACCCAGGCCGCCGCGACGCGCACGCCGCGAACGGGGTCGTCGAGCAGCCTTGGAAGGGGACGGGTCGATTCCTGTGGGATGCCATCGAGAGCACGGGCTGCCTCGATGCGAACCCACGGGTCCGGGTCCTGCAGTGCCTGGACGAGTCGCGCCTGGATCGGGGGGAGAGCCGCCGCCCAGGGCGCCATCAGCTTCAGGCTCACGCCGCGCCAGGCGGCGGATGGCTCGGATTGGCTCCACGACAGCAGCTCACCGGGCGAATCGTCTGCACCGCGGCGCGCGCGGGTCACCCGCCGAGCACGCTTCTGCGTTTCGCGCTCTCGTACATCGCCGTACCACTCCGAGACCCTCTCGATCGCCCAGTCGACACCTTCGGCTTCATGGCAGCGCCCACACGCATTGGGTACGCCCGATTCCTTCGTGAGCCAAGGATCCGGGATCGAGAACGAGTGATCGCGCCGCGGGTCTCGCTCCATGTAGACGGTCTCGGGCATGTGGCAATCCACGCAGCGGCTGCCCGGAGTGTCCGGTACATGATGCGAATGCGCGGCGTCGATGAACGGGCTGTCGGCGTCGGGACCCTTGCCGTGGCAGCTGAGGCAGAGTTGATCGCCTTCCTCGCGCAGCGCTCCCGAGTGCGGCTCGTGACAGGTGACGCACTGCAACCCGCGCTCGTGCATCTTGCTCAACCGGAACGAGGTGTACTCGTAGTTCTCGCCGAGCACTTGACCGTCGGCGTAGTACAGCCCTTCGTGTCCAGGCAGCTCGGGCCAGTAACTCTCGAAGAGGAGCTCGCCCGGCGTGAAGCGGGTGCCGAGCTCACCGCGGCGAGAGTGACAACGCCCGCACGCATCGAGCCAGCGATCCGGTCGGCCCATCAGCAGGAGGTCCGCGCGCGTCGGGTCTGGCTCCTCCGAATCGGCGTAGCGCCGTTGCCAATCGACGTGAGCCTGGCCCGGGCCGTGACATGCTTCACAACCGACCCCGAGCTCCTCGAACGTCGTCTCGTAACGATCCTCATAGGGCAGGTAGCCCTTCTCGAGGTTCGTGTTGTGGCACTCGGCACACATCGAGTTCCAAGTCAGCGCGCGGTTGTCCCAGAATCCCCACTCCTTGGGACGCCGATTCTCGTCGCCGAAGACGTCGAACCAGTCATCCCTGTGAGGATCGTAGGCGAGCGCCACGGCTTGAAGGCGTCCGCCCTCGGCTTCGACGAGGTATTGCCGGAACGGCTCGACACCGATCGCACGCACTGCGTCTCGCGGCCGCACCTTTCCGTCACCCGAGAGCGTCACGATCTGCGGGGTGCCTCCTTCCACCCGCACACGACTCTCCTGAGCATCGCCGTGCTCGATGACGCGGTCGCGAAACGCCGCGGCATCGAGCTCGAGGTCGACGGGTCGCTCCGCCTGGGCGTGTTGGCTGGTGATCCAAGCATTCCACGCCCGCTCATGGCACGGCCGGCAGGTGTCGCTGCCGACGAAGTCCGCTGGCGTCGTCCTCGACGCCGAAGCGACGTCGTTCTCGACTTCGGCGGGCTCGGGCTGACAGCAGACGAGGCCCAGGAGTAGGAAGAGACACAAGAGGCGGGTCATGGAGCCTTCGAATGAGATCGTGAGGGGAAGACGGTGACGAGACAGGTTAACCGATCGATCGCCACCTTCGAATCCTCAGCGTCCACCCTCGATCGCCTCGATCCTCAAGCCCTGCCGGACCGGCCAGATTCCGGGAGCTCCAACCGACAGCTCGACCGATGCCTCGTCCCTCTCGATCTCGATGACCAGCGGACAGCCGTACAGGACGTCGTCGGTCACGACGCGAGCGAGAGACAGCCCACCCGGAGTGTCGCGCCAGGTGAGCTGCATCTCTTCGGTCACACCGAAGCGCGTCCGTCGGAGCCGCTCGATCCGGTCATCGGCCGAGATCACGGCCAGGATCTCCTCGTCGCCTTCGTCCGCGACTCGCCGGAACCCGAGCACCGTCGCGTCGTCTTCCACATGGACCACCGCGACATCGAATGCTTGCGAGTGGAGCAAGTCGAATGGATCCTCGCCCAGCCATTGCATGAGCTTCGAGAGCTCGGACTCTGCGCGGTCACGATGGCGAGTCAGTGCCGCCGGGCAGTGCTCCCAATCGAACCCGGGCTCGGTGTCGTCGAATCGAACTCGGGCACGCAGGGAGTCGAGCGTATCGGATCCGAACGCGGAGAGCAGCCACGTCTCTCCTTCGAGCGAAGCCGGTCGAATGCGACTCCGAACGCGCCCCACGATCTCGGCGGCTTCGGGTGCGAGTCGGCCTTCGGATGAAGGACGAGTACTCGTCCTTGGCGGCGGAGCGGCCGACGAATGGCCAGGGACCTCGAGCACGCGCGCCGGAGCCGGATCGCCGCTCGGTCCCGAGAAGGTCACGAGGTATTCGACGCGATCGAGCGCCACACCACCGCCGCTCTCCAGGCTGGCCTGAACCATCGGAACGACCATCCGTAGACGCGAGGGGCCTCCCGGATCTCGCTCGACCGAGTAGCCGCGATCGACCCAACCAGGAGAGCCCTGCGCTTCGACAGAGACTGACTTTCCTGCCGCCGGCAAGGGAATATCGACCCAGACGGACGGCGGCTCGGCCAACGGGTCACGCAACGGCGAAGGGTCGGCGTCCTCGAGCCAGAAGTGGGGGACCGTCCCGTGAGTCAGCCCCGAGGCCGTCTTCAGGATCGTCTCTCTCGGCTCGCCCTCGCCCGACGCGGCCAGCATCAAGATCGGATCGTCTCGCACTTCACTCTGCCGCTCGATGATCAACCGCTGGCGCGACGGATCTTCGGTCTCCTCCAGCCGGATGTCGACGAACGGTCTCTCGACTGCACGTGGCAGCCGCGGCCGAAGCCCGGGGTCACCGAAGAACGTCAAGTTGTGGAGCTGTGAGTGGAGACGCGTGGCCGATCCGGGATCCAGCAGTCCCACGCCGATCTCGGGATCGATCGCCCCTTGATCCACGAGATGTCGCAGCAGATTCCAACCGTCTCGCCAGCCTTCGCCCAGGGTCGCCCCCTGTCCCACGACCCGCGCGATCATCTCCTGGACGATCGGCTCGCAGCCCAAGCTGGCCGGGCGCGTGTTGCCGAAGTAGGCGACAGCGCCCGAGGAGAAGAACCGGCCGGGCCAGGTGCTCTGAAGCGACGTCCCGAGATCGAAAGCGGCCGATGAGCAGCCGGTATCGATCACGATCGGGCGGCTCTCGAGCGCGGGGATCTGGCTCGCCATCAGATGGACGCCTGGACGGATGCCCCAGGCCGTCGCGTTCGAGTGATTCATGTGTCCGATCCAAGCCGCCTTCGCCATCGAGCGGAGCACGCTCCCGACATCGGCGCCGCGATCGCGAAGATAGGCATCGACGGAGATGCCGGCCGCGTCGAAGTCGGCCATGAGGCTTCGGGCCAACGCCTCGGACTCGGGCCACACCCAATGCAAAGAGCCGCGCCGCTCGCTGCTCGCGTAGGACGGCGCCAGCAAGCAGGCTTCGTCCGTCCACTCGTCCGAAAACCGCTCATAGGCGAGGGTGTTGGCGAGCACGGCCGAGCCGAGCTCGAGATCGGTCAAGAGCAGGCGCCCGGTCGCCATCTCGAGCGCCGGGTCCTCGTCGAGGTTCGCGTACGGCGCATCACTCGCCAGCTCCTGCTTGATGTCCAGCCCGGAGAAGTACGTCTCCGCTGGCTGGAAGAAGTACGGGATACGAGTCGGCAAGCCGACGATGGCGAGGTGACCTCGCCCGCCCGCCTCGATCGCTTCACGGATCTGCGCTGAGATGTCTCGGGCATCCGGCTGCATGAGTAATGCTTCACCTGAGCCGTTCCAGCCGAGCGCTGTCGGATAGCGTGCGGTGAAGACGAACCGGCCGCCTTCGACGTGCACCGCCGATCCGATATCGGGCTGCTCATCCAGACCGTCGAAGCGACCGTCGCCGTCGAGATCGAGTCGAGGACGGTCGTAGCGATCGGATTCGACACCGGCGATCGACAGCCGATCGATGACGCGCGCGGCGACGGCGATCTCACCCGAGTCCAGGCGAACCGTGCCGTGCAAGTACCGGCCCAGCGGAGAGCTCTCGACGCCCGGGGGGCGGTTCTCGGTCTCCTTCAACGTGCCGCGGTAATGGCGTACCGGCTCGTCGACGGTGAGGACCCGGCCACGGTGATGCGCGGCGAGTGCGGCCGCGAACACGGCGACTTCCTGGCCGCGACCGTCGGCGACATTGCAGAGCGCCCAGTAGGGCCTCGGCTCCGGGACGTCGGCTTCTGAAAGAGGGCGAGCGCTGACGCCGTCCGGCAAGTCGACCTCTCCGGCGACCCAGACCTGTGATGGGGAGATCGCCTTCAGCCGATCTTCGAGGTCGGCCCCGTCGATGATCAGGCCAGCGTCCAGCTCGATCGCGATCACGGTCGCCTGGATCGCAATCGCCCAGTCCTTCTCGCTGACCACGACCGGCCGCCCGGGCTCGTCCGTTGAGACGACCTCGGATCCTGGATGAGCCCCGTCCAACTCGCCGAGCAGGCGGATGCGCTCAGGACGATACTTCGCGATGAAGTCGCGTGCTGTCTCGGTCCATCGCTCACCGACGACCAGTACCAGAGGAATGCCGCCATTGGAGCGAGCAGCACTCGGCAATGCTTCGAGGTAGCGCCAGGCGGCATCGGGACCGGCGGGCACGAGTGTCACGACATTGCCCGGAATCGGCGCGCCGATCTCGAGAGCTGCTTCGGCCGTCTCCTCCGGGCGAGTCCACTCGAGCAGCCCACGCGACAGCTCGATCCAGCGTTCGAGATCGGCCGCCCGGTCGACCGGGACCGAGACCGCGAGCCGGATCGCCGTGTCGTCCCGTCGGGCGTAGGTCGCGTCGACCTCGACGTCTCCTACCCGGTAGCGCACGCTCCGCGCCGGGACTCCAGACAACCTCCGGTTGGCTCGCTTCAGCTCCTTCACCGAGCCGGTGCTCCTCGAGAAGTCGAGCTCCTGATCGCACCTGTCATCGAGGCTCTGCCTCTTTGAAGCGTCGCGCCAGATCTGCAGCGAGAGACGCGTGCTCGCGAGCTCTCGGTGGTCGAACAGCACATACTCGCTGGCGCCCGCCGTTCCCTCCGAGCGCTTCCAGCGGTCGCCGGGCGAGCGGAAGACGAGGCCGGCCGAGGCGTTTCGGTAGTGCTCCACGGGCTCTTGGGCGATGACGCTCCAGGGGAGCGAGAGTGCAAGCAAGGCACAGATCGAGGAGAGCATCGCGGGCTCCGAATGAGACATGGGGACCGATCGATCGACACGCAGGGTCGGGCTCTTCTCGGCCGAAAGGCGATCATTTCCCGGACCTGCCCGTTGTCGCGGCAAGCGCTTGCCGCTTTCATGGAGCGACCGCCATCTCAGCCGATTCGACTCGATGGAGCCTGACTGTGACAATCCTTCGCCTCGTCTCTTTCTGGGCGACCCTCTCGCTCGCCGCTCTCGCGCAAACGCCGTCCTCGTCCAAGGTCGTCACGGACCGCTTCGAGGTGCCCGCCGGGCTCGAGGTCACGCTCTGGGCAGAGACTCCTCAGCTCTACAATCCGACGGCGATGGATGTCGATGAGAAAGGCCGGCTCTGGGTCGCCGAGGCGGTGGACTACCGGCGCTGGCGAGGACGGAACCCGGGGTACGAGCGCGAGGGTGGGGATCGCATCGTGATCCTCGAGGATCGCGACGGCGACGGCGTCTGCGACAAATCGACGGTGTTCGTGCAGGACGAGGACCTGGTTGCGCCGATGGGCGTCCTGGTCCAAGGCAACCGCGTCTACGTCTCGTGCTCGCCCAACCTCTACGTCTATGTCGACGAGGATGGCGATGATCGGGCCGATCGCCGAGAGGTGCTCCTGACCGGCTTCGGCGGGCACGATCACGATCATGGGCTGCACTCGGCGGTCGTCGGTCCCGACGGTCAGCTCAAGATGGCTGCCGGGAATGCGGGGCCTCACCTCGTCACGGATCGCGCCGGGTGGGAGCTGCGCTCCGGCAGCATCTACACCGGCGGCGGCGCCGAGCCCGCGGACAACAAGCCGGGCCTGGTGAGCGACGACGGCCGCGTCTGGGTGGGAGGCCTGGTTCTCTCGGTCGGGAAGGACGGCAAGGGCCTTCGCGTCCTCGGCCACAACTTCCGCAACAACTACGAGGTCGCGGTCGACTCCTTCGGCAACCTCTTCCTCGCGGACAATGACGACGACGGCAATCAAGGCTGCCGGACGGTCTGGGTGATGGAGGGTGGCAACTTCGGGTACTTCTCGGCCGACGGCTCGCGCTCCTGGCAGGCCGATCGTCGCCCGGGTCAGGAGAGCACGCGCGCGCAGTGGCATCAGGACGATCCCGGCGTCGTACCCGCCGGAACGATCAATGGCGCGGGGGGGCCGACCGGAGTGACCGTCTACGAAGGCGAGCTCCTGGCGCGCTGGATTCGGGGCGCGGTGCTCAACGCCGACGCGGGACGGAACGTCGTCTACGCGCATCGCCCGGTGATCGACGGCGCCGGCATCCGGCTCGAGCCGGGCAGTCTGATTCGCGCCAAGCAAAGAGGTGGTGATGAGAAGGCTGGCTGGTTCCGACCCAGCGACGTGACGGTCGGTCTCGATGGCTCGGTCTTCGTCGCCGACTGGTACGACCCCGGCGTGGGCGGTCATCTGATGCGAGATTCCGAGACGGTCGGACGAATCTATCGTATTGCGCCATCGGGCGCTCCCGCGAAGGCGAAGCCGATCGACCCGACCACGATGACCGGCGCGGTGGCGGCGTTCCGCTCGCCGGTGCCCAGCGTCCGCGCACTCGGTGCCGACACGATCCGCCTAGCCGGACCCGGTGCGATGAGGACGCTCGAAGACCTGATGCGAGACTCGAATCTCGGCGTGCGTGCCCGAGCGGTGTGGCTCGCGACGAGCGTCCCCGGACCCGCGCAGTCCTTCGTCGTCAGCGCACTCGGCGACGCCGAGCCGATGATTCGCCTGACGGCATTGCGTGCCTTGCGGGACTCGGCGCCCCGCAGTGCAGCGAAGTGGGCGACGCGCCTCGCCGGGGATCCCTCGCCAGCCGTCCGCCGCGAGGTGGCCATCACTCTGCGCGACTTGCCGATGCAGGACACGGCCGGCATCTGGCTGCGCCTGAAGAAGGAGCTCGATCCGAGCGATCGGTTTGCTGTGGAAGCGCTGGGCATCGGCGCATCCGGGCAAGAGGAGACGATCTACCGCCTGCTCATCGGTGAGACTCCGGCCCTCGAGTGGAGCGCGACCGAAGCCGTCCTCACCTGGCGCTTACATCCCGCAGTCGCGGTGCCGGCGCTGCGCGAGCGGGCGATGGCCGAGTCCTTGTCGGCCTCGGAGCGCGGGCTGGCGATCGATGCACTGGCGTTCATCTCCGATCGGACGGCCGCTGACGCGATGCTCGACGTCGCGCAGATCGGTCCGCAGGACACTCGCGGACAGGCGATGTACTGGCTGCGGCATCGGGCCTCGAACGACTGGGCCCGTTGGTCGGTGGCGACGCAGCTCCCGCAGGGCAGCTTGGAGAACGCCTCGAAGCTCTGGTCGAGCGGCCGGATGCGCAGCGGTACGAAGGCCTTCGAGGTGGATGTCCGCGGGGCGAGCCGGGTGTGGCTGGTCGCGACCGATGCGGGCGATGGGATCAGTTGTGACTGGGCGAACTGGCTGGCGCCGCGCTTTGTGGGACCCAATGGTGAGTGGCCGTTGAACGAGCAGACTTGGCTCTCGGCCAGCGCCGGCTGGGGGAGCGTCAACGTCGACAAGAATGCGGGTGGCGGACCGCTGCGAATTGGCGGTGAGGAGTATTCGGGCATCGGAACGCACGCGAGCTCGGTGATCGTGTACGAGGTGCCCGACGGCGCCGAGCGGCTAGTGGGGGACGTGGGCCTCGACGACGGCGGCACGTCGCAGAACGGCGGCCAATCGACGACGGTCGCGTTCGAGATCTGGGTCGAGGAGAAGATCGACCAGGCACAGTGGCTCGCGCTCGAGAAGGCGATGCTCGAAGACGGTGGTGACATCGAGGCGCGCCGGGCGGCCGGGACCGAGCTCGCGAGGTCCCCGTCCGGTGCCTTGCGCGTGCTGCGGCTGGCGCGCGCCGGGAAGATCCCGCAGGTGCTCGAGGCCGACATCGCGGCGGCGATCTTCAAGAACCCCGACGTGTCGATCCGCGGCCTGGCGAGCGAGTTCTTCAAGCGTCCGGGCAATCTCGGATCCAAGCTGCCACCTCTAGCCGAGATCGCGAAGCTCGAAGGGGATCCCGCGAAAGGCCGGCGACTCTTCTTGTCCGAGAAAGGGCAGTGCTCGACCTGCCACCGGTTCGAGGGCAAGGGCGGGGACGTCGGTCCGGATCTCTCGCAGATCCGGCTGAAGTACGGGAAGTCCGAGCTCCTCGATCACGTGCTCAATCCGAGCGCGGGCATCGCTCTCGGCTATGAGACGTGGCTGTTCGTCACCGAGGATGAGCAGTACTTCACCGGCTTCGTCCTGGCAGACGGCGATTCGGTGGTGCTCAAGGACACCCAAGGCAAGCGTCACGTGCTGCCATCGGACTCGATCGCGGTGCGCGAGCGGCAGACCGTCTCCACGATGCCCGAGGGTGTGGCACTCGGCCTGTCTCCCGAGGAGCTGGCCGACCTGGTCGCGTTCCTCCGCGAGGATCCCGAGGCCGAGCCGGTCCTGGGTGAGCCGATCCGGCTGTTCGATGGAAAGACCTTCGAAGGATGGACCCATCATTTGAGCAATCCGTCAGTGCCCTTCGAGAAGGTCTGGCAGATCGAGGACGGTGTCATCCAGTGCTCCGGTCAGCCGGCCGGCTATATCCGAACCGAAGCGGACTTCACCAGCTACGTCCTGACGCTCGAATGGCGCTTCGACCCGGCCCGCGGGCCCGGTAACTCGGGAGTCCTGCTGCGCATGATTGGCGAGGACAAGGTCTGGCCGAAGAGCATCGAGGCGCAGCTCCAGCATCGCAATGCCGGCGACATCTGGAACATCGACCAGTTCGGCATGGACGTCGATCCCCAGCGCACCCAAGGCCGCCGCACGGTCAAGCTCCAACCCTCGTCCGAGAAGCCGATGGGCGAGTGGAACCGATACGAGATCACCCTCGACCGCGGACGATTGAAGCTCGTCGTGAACGGTGTCCTCCAGAACACGGCCACCTGGTGCGACGAGGTCCCCGGCAAGATCTGCCTGCAATCCGAAGGAGCCTACATCGAGCTCCGAAACATCGAGCTGCGACCGATCGTGAGGTAAGAATCAGAGCCCGAACAGGTCCTGGGCGCGATTCTCCGGAACCGGGGACCAAAGGGCGAGCCCGGTCCCGACGCCCTGGGGAACAGCGAAAGGGCCCGGAGAGAGTGAGGCAGGCTTCCAGTCTCTCAGCAAAGTTGCTGATTGACCTGGGGGGAAACCTTGAATAGCCTCGAAAGAACTCGCGGGAAGATCGACCGAGCCGGCGTGGCTCGGTAGGAACAAGGAATGGAGAGGTACTCAATGATGATCAAAGTCCGCACATCGAGCGTCCGCTCGGCGATCGAGGGGGGGGGCACTGGTTCTTGGGCTGATACTGGGCGCTTTGCTGCCTGCGCCTGAGGCCGATGCGCAATCCTGCCCGGCCGGTGGACCGTCTCGCAGCGTTTACTTTCATCAGACAGACGCGAATTTCAACGACGAGCTCCAGGAGTCGAGGCTCGACGGCGGCTCTCATGTCTTCGAAGGCATGCTGAGCGACTTGATCACCGAGCCCACGTGGGGCATCACGAACTGGCAGAATCCCGTCGCCTACTCGAACGTGGACGTCAGCAGCTTTGCCTGGGATGGTCCGCTCGTCACGACGGGTCAGAGCTGCCTGGTGGACCAAACGGTTCCCCAGATCATCAGCTTCACGTATCAGTACCGCCGTTTCACGCTGAATGGCGCAACTGGTGTCTTCTTCTTTCCGTCTGGCGTCGACCTGGACCAACTGAGCTGCGGCTCCGGGACCGAAGCTCAGAGAACGGTCGCCTTGATCTTCGACAACCCGTCCACGTCCGGGGGGCTGCACGTCGATGCTTATGTCCCCGACCAAGCGACTGGCACGCTCTGCGGCAGCTCCGTCAGCGGCCCTGTACCCGGGCCCTTGGGCAAGCTCGCACTCTCGGGCCAGGCCGGGCTGCCCAGTGGTGTCGCGCACTGGGTCGTTTGCCGGATGTCCGGGGGACCCGGGCCGCATGCTCTCATGCTCCGATTGCAGCACCTCCTCGCCGCTCGCAAGGCGTTCGTCCAAGTGGTCCCCACCGATTACTGTTTCATCCTGGAGCGCAGCTACCTGACGGGTGGCTCCTTCGGATCGGCCGTCGCCTATGCCGCCCAGATGATCTACCCGGATCTCTTCGACGGCGCCGTGGGGGTGGGCTCCTCGACCGTGTGCACTCAGGCCATCTACGGCTATGAGCGCGCCTACCGAGCCGGGATCGGCATTGGCAACTGGAACCGCAACCTGATGACGGGCGGAGCCGACGGTGTGATCACCCACGCAGACGGCTGGTACTTCGATCAAATGACGAAGATCCTGCTCGCCGATGCGGCCAAGCAGCCCCCGAATTCCGCCAGCGGCGGGCTCAACAACATGAGCTTCCTGGATCGGCTCGAGCACCGCTATGCGGATGATCCGAACGTGCCGTTCCTCACCAAGCCCGTCATCGTTTTCGGAGGCGACGAAGACGCCATCGCCTGGCTGCACCCGTTTCGCAGCCAGCTCGAGCTCCTGCGAGCCTACTCCGTGCCCGGAACCTCTGCGACCTACGGCGACTTCCTCAAGATCTGCGAGATCCCCTTCCGGCGTCACTCGAGCCCGGCCGGCGAGTCCGATACCCTCCACCTGCATCCGAGCCTCTACTTCCCAGATGCCCCTGCTGGCGCCACGACGCTGGACTGGCTGGACCAGCTCTCGTCAACGGTCGATGCGCTCAACCTCACGCCGCAGTCGATGCGACTCGATCATGATGTCCCCGAGCCGAACTCGGTCGAGGACTACCGCTTCCACGAAGCCACGCTCGCCTCGCCTCCTGTCACGCCGATCGTCAATGGTCTGAATCTCTCGCCACTCTGGACCGATGCGTCCGGCGACATCGGCTACCTCGGGACCGGAGTCGCCCCCGGCCTCGGAGACCACCTCTTCGCAGGTCAGCTCGATACCGACGAGGCCATCGAGGTGATCTACGGTGAAGGCACCGGCTTCGTGCACATCTACGAGTGGGACTCGACCAACCTGAAGTTGAACCCGGTGTGGCGCAGCCCTGACATGGGCGACGCCGTCACGGCGCTCGATGTCGGCGTATTCAACAAGACCGGCGGCGGCACCGAGATCGGCGTGGTCGCACTTTCGACCTCAGGTCAGCTCTGGACCATCCGCACGGAAGCCTCGCCGCCGGTAGCGACACATCATTCGGCTTGGGACTTCCTCCTTGGCGGCGAGCGAGAGAACCCGGTCCTCGCCGTCGGGGCCAATGACACCGTGGAGACGGCCGTCTACTTCTCGGGCACCTCACCCGGTCCCTCGGGGCCAACGGGAGATGAGCCCAATGTGGCCCAGATCACTCGCCTGAGCTTCACCGATCTCACCTCGTCGCCGATGTTCGATTACCAGGAGCCGTGCGACGTCCTGACGACGCTCCATTGGGAAGTGGACAAGCTCGTTGCCGGCTCGGCGCGTGGTCACGTGTTCCAGATCGAAGACACGCTGAGCGGATTCAAGATGCGAGGCATCGAGAATCTCCACGTCGGGGATTACCTGCAGATGTCGCCTCGTCAGGTGCTCGAGGCCGACATCGGCAGCGGACCGATCTATGTCGCGGTCGGTCAGCCCGGCGAGGTGCGCGGAGCACCCGGAGAGACGTTCCGGAATCTCTCTGTGCTCGATGGCTGCGGGCATCTCCTCGTCGAGCACCACATCCAGAATTCGTACGATACGACGAAGAACAGGCCCGTCGCCGCTCTGGCCATCATCGGGCAATCTTCGGGTCGGCTCCGAGTAGCTTGCGGCACGAACTCGATCCACTTCTTCGACATCGTCGACAACTCCGGAGCGTACACGATCAGTGCCGTCGCCAAGGTCTCGGGCGGTAACGCTCTTTGGAGCTCGCGGCGCTATGCTGATCCGGGTCCGGTGCTCGGGAACCTCGCCGAGGACCTTGTCAGCCTGACATCGGTTCAAGACGAGTTGGGCCGTGACCTTCTGATCGGCGGCACGGAGACCGGAATCGTCTTCGTGTGGGACGTGCCCAGCGGGACCACGGGCGCTCTGCCCGACTTCCCGACGATCCTGGATCAGGAGCAGCCGTTCCTGGGACCGACGGGAACGAAGTTCCTGGATCGCAACCTGCCCGCCGACAACGGCCACGGCTGTCCGACCGACGTCAAGTACACCCTGAACGTGCTTCCGAAGTTCAGCTACGCCCACGAGACCCAGTTCGCCGAAGACACGAGCCTGGTCGACAAGAGAGAATCGGGAACCGTCGCCACCAAGGTCAATGCTCTCACCGCCGAGGTCTTGTGCCGGCGTCAGAGGACCGAAGAGGCGCGAGTCTTCAGCCCGGACCGGCGCAACCCGACCGGCGTGGGCATGGATCCCTTGGCTTGGGACGTATTCTGGAACGCGAACAACGTCGAGCTTAACAAGCACGTCTTCGTCGAGACGGTGGCGGTTGGTCAGCTCGTCCAGGTGGGGCAGTACGATGCTGTGTATCGGCACTCGGGCCTGGATGGCAAAGTGCGCCTTCATCCGGACTACCTGAATCTGACGGCGACATCCTCCCACCCGACCGGCACGACGTTCATGCTCGATGATCGCTACTTCGTCGAGAGCGGCTTCGGAACTGGCATGCGGATGGCAAACATCACCGGGACGCCGCGCGGCATCTCGAATCCGAAGCCGAATCTCGAAGCTGTGGTCGCGACCAACGGCGGTAGACTGGTGCTACTGGACGCGAACGGCGAGGTCGCGAAGAGCTGGCAGACTCCCTCCGACACCCTCGGCGACTACGGGTACAAGTACACCGGCCTCGCCGCCCATGACATCGACGGTGACGGTTACGACGAGGTCTTCGTGGTCGGCGGCTACTACGTCGGGACGCTGACGAACGGTAAGTGGGAGAACAACAGCCGTCTCTTGGTCTTCGATCCGCCGGCCACGGGTGGGGGCATCAACCTGCAGCAGCCCGACCTCGTCGTGGACCTCGGCGAGACGGGCTGCCTGGGTCTCTGGGTCGGCCCGGCCTTCGGAAAGTGCACGTGCACGGGGCTGGTCGACATCGTCATTGGCCGCAGCCAGACATTCTCGGTTCATCGAGTCGGCAAGAACCCCTTGAGCATCGGTCCCGCTCTGTACACGAGCCAGGGGTTGGGCGCCCATGTCGGCGCTTTCAACTCGATCGAGGTTGCGCGGTCGATTCCGGCCGAGACTCAGGGCTTCAAGCGAGACCTCGTCTTCATCGGCTCGGATGCGTACGTGTACGCCTTCACGACGGATGAGTACTCGATCGGTCTGCATTGAGCGAATGGAGGATTCCATGAGGTCTGCAGTATTGGCGATCTTGCTTTCCAGCGCGGGCTGTCTCCTGTCTCATCCGGTTCTCGCCTCCGACTATTTCGTCGACGCGGTGAGTGGCAATGACGCTACCGGAGACGGCACAGCGCAGAAGCCCTGGCGGACGATCACCCACTCCTTCAGCCAGATCCCGGGCCCGGACGACACCCTCTGGGTGTTGCCCGGGACCTACGACGTCGCTCTCGGCGAAGTCTTTCCCCTGACGCCGATGCCGAAGGTCAGTCTGGTCTCGATCGGTGGGAAGGAGGTGACGCATATCGTCGGGGACGGCATCCACGACATCCTGGTCCTTCCCGGAGCCATTCAGACCAACCCTGCTCGTCCTCAGGTAGACGGTTTCACCATCAGCGGTGGCCACGATGCCATCGTCCTGGCCGAGGCGCACGCGGATAGCGTGATCGTGACAATCCTTAACTCGACGATCTCTGGAAACTCGAGGTCGGCGGCCTTCGCTGGCAGCGGCATCTGGGTCAACGGTATTCGAGTGAGAGACAGTATCCTGTCACAGAACAGATACGGGATCCTGATCGACGGATCTACCAGCCTGCAATCCTATTGGGACACGAAGAACAGCCGCATCGAGTTCAACTCTAGTCACGGCATCTTGGTGGTAGATGGTAGCGGATCTGGAAAGTGCTACGGCGACGTCATCCGCAACAACGGCGGCGCCGGAATCTGGCAGTCGACCAAGCAGCAGGTCCGGAGCACGCTCACGAACACGACCATCTCCGGCAATGCCGGAGGTGGAGTGTACATTCACGCAGACATCCAGCCCGGCTACTACTATCCCTACTACCCGGTCTCGAACATCAACGTCTTGTCATGCGTCGTCTACGGGAACGGCGGATTCGGAGGTGTCCGCGGAGGCGGAACGAGCCCGTATGTCTTTGGACAGTTGACCAACTCAATCGCCTTCGGGAACAGCGGCCTGGACAACGCAAACTTCAAGGCAGTGTACTCGGACGTCGGCACCGGTAACAACACCGGACTGGGCGTGATCTCGGCAGATCCCCAGTTCATCGATGCAGCGAGCGGAGACTTCCGACTCCATGCGGCTTCGCCATGTGTCGACACCGGGAACACCTCGGCCTCACCCCGTGAGGACTTCGAAGGCCAGCCGCGGCCGCAGGACGGGAATTCCGACGGTACGGCACGCGCCGACATGGGGATCGACGAGTTCACGGCCTCGGTCTTTCCGTCCGGGCCGGCCCAGACCGAGCAGCCGTTCTCCTTCTCGGCAGAGGCTCCGCCCGCTCAGGACGGCGAGCTGGTCGTCGTCCTCTTGGCCGGAAACACCGGCGCCGAATCGGGAGGCATCCCGCTCCCCGGATCGGGTGGGCTGAGGGTCGATCTCGACAACGATGCCCTCTTCCAACTCGGCCTCCGTCTCCACCCCGTGCTGCAAGCCACCCTGGTGAGCAGCACGGCCCAGACACCAGCGGTGACGCTCCCCCGAACCGCCCCCCTGATAGAGCTCGTCTACTCCGGCTTCACCTTCGATGTGCTCAGCGGCGTCTACACCACCGTCTTCCCGCCTCACTCCTTCCAGATCCAACCTGGCCCGTGACCGAACCACCGCCCCGCGGCCATCCAGGCCGCAGGGCGGTCACTTCACATCGCGTACAACAAAGCGATCAAGTTTCCTCGTCCCTCACTCATCTCGGGCCTTGAAGGGACCATTCGTTGAACAGGAGTGAGGCTCTCCTGCGAAGCGCCCTCCGAAAGATCGGGCTCCGCTCCTCATCACCGCTCGCCGTGCATCAGCTCGAGGAGGTGGGTGAGGATCTTGGCGCCGTCGGCTCGGAGGCCGTTGTGCTCGTACTCGCTCGTGATCCAGGTTCGGAGGTGGGGGATCTTGGCCGCGGTCTCTTCCGAGAAGGCACGTTCGACGAACATGTCGTTCGCATAGATGGCTGCGGCGCCGGGCACGGTGTTCTTGGCGAGGCGCTCGAGATCGTACAGGGCCGGCCAGTCCGATTTGGCGGCGAGGATCTCGGCGGCCTCTTGGAGCGGACGGAGCTCGGCGAAGTCTTCGAACATCCACGGGTAGATCATCTCGCCCGTGAAGAAGGCCGGGGCGTCTCCTGTCGCTGCGAGCTCAGGGGCCTCACCCATCAGCCGATGCGCGGACCAGCGGGAGGCAGTGCCTTGGCAGTAGATCGCCTCGTGGAGCATCGCGTAGATCGGGTTGGTGTCCCATGGTTGCTGCTGATCGATGGCCTTCAGGAATCGGATCCCGAGCGTGCGGCGATTACCGATGTTCACGAACGCGTCTTCGATCATGTAGTGGACGGTCTCGAAGCCATCGGAGAATCCGAATTGGATCCCCAGGAGCTGCAGCCGTCTGGGCGTCAGACGTCCGCCGCTCGGTAGACGCACGTCTTCTCTCTCCAGCAACGCGGCGATCTCACGCACGCGATCGCGGTCTTCGGGATAGCGCTCGAAGTACGCACGGTTGCGATCGATCACGCGCGGGTAGGTCGCTCGGTACACGTCGTCGACTGGCCGATCGAGGGCCGGCAAGCCGCCCGTGATCAGCACACCCGAGAGGCCTTCGGGTGCCGCGCTGAGATAATGGACCGCACAGAAGCCGCCGTAGCTCTGTCCCAGGACGGTCCAGGGCGTACCGCCACCGGGCAGTGCCTTCCTCACGAGCTCGCAATCGCGCACGATCGCGTCGGCGCGGAAGTGCGAGGCGTACTCGGCCTGTGCCTTCGGCGACTCGAGAGCCGAGAGGGTCTGCGCGGTCATTGGCGAGCTGCGTCCGGTGCCGCGCTGATCGAGCAGCACGACCCGATAGTCTTCGAGCGCCCGTCCCAGCCAACCACTCGGCTCGACAGGGCGTGGCGCCTCGAAGCCGGGACCGCCTTGCAAGTAGACCAGACGCGGGAGATCGTCCTTGGCTCGCCGCGTCGCGACGACCTCTCGGCAGAAGACCTCGATCTTCTCACCATCGGGACGATCGTGATCGAGGGGAGCCAGGAGCTGGTGATCGGTGACCTCGAGGCCGGGCAAGTGTCGATGTACGGACTTCATGTCTGCGCCAGGAATTGGTATCCGAACGAGCGCTCGAATCGGACGCGCGTCCGAGTTTCGCGAAAAGGCGGCCGGTGATCCGTTGAACAGGGTCGGCAGCTCGTACGTCACGTCAACTTACCGATACGGAGTCTGAAATGTCCAAGCCGCTCCTGGGCCTGATCGTCGGTTCCTTGCTCGGCCTCCTCGATGGCGCCTTTGCCTGGGTCTACCCCGTCGTCCGTGATCAGTACCTGAGTGTCGTCCTCGGCTCGACGGTCAAAGGCCTGGTCGCGGGCCTCATCGCCGGCTTCGTCGCGAAGAAGACCAACTCGATGGCGCTCGGCATCGTGACCGGCTTCGTCTTCGGGCTGCTGTTCGCCTACCTCGTCGCCATGACCGAGATGGCCGACGGCAAGCACTACTACCTCGAGATCATGCTGCCCGGCAGCATCCTCGGCGGGATCACCGGCTTCGTCGCGCAGCGCTACGGACGCCCTGCCCGCAAGACCGCCTGACTGCGCCTTCGCCTACTCGGGCTCGAAGAACAGGAACAGCGCGACGCGCATGACGAGGTAGGCGAGGACGATCGAGATGGGGAGGCGATAGCGCTGGACGAAACGGCCGGCGCGCTCGAGCCAGCTGTCCTGGTGAGCGCGCACCGCGTCCCCTCTCGAGAACCGGCCGATGTCGGCGGCGAGGGCTTCGGCGCTCTCGTACCTTTCGCAGGGGTCTTCGGCGAGGGCGCGCTGGCAGATGGCGGCCAGGCGCCTTGGCACTTCGGGGTTGAGCTGACGGGGATCCTCGGGAGCCGTCCAGGCGAGGCCCGGTGGGCGATTCCCGCTCCGATGCGCGCGGGTCAACAGGTCGTGGAGGATGGCCCCGATCGCGTAGACGTCCGACCGCGCGTCGACGCGATCGACCTGCCCGCGCGCTTGCTCGGGTGCCATGAAGCCGGGGGTGCCGAGGATCGTGCCGGGGAGCGTGCCTTCCCCTTCTGCTCGATCTCCCGAAGCGCTCGGCGCCGGCGCCTCCTCCTCGCCGAGCACCTTCGCGACACCCCAGTCGAGCACCAGGACCTCACCGAACGCGCCGACCATGACGTTCTCGGGCTTGAGGTCCCGGTGGATGACACCATGAGCGTGCGCGAACGCGACGGCCTCACAGATCCGCTCGACGACTCGAAGCACCTCGGCTGAAGTCTCCGGAGTCCAATCGATCTGATCGAGCCGCTGGCCGCGAACCAGCTTCATCGCGTAGTAGATGCGGCCATCGGGGAGATGGCCGACGTCGTGCACCGGCACGAGTCCCGGGTGCTCCAGCCTGGCCAGGATCTTGGCTTCTTGCCGCATGCGCTCGGCGCCTTCGGGGCCGAGCGCGGCGGCGCCGATGACCTTCAGGGCTACGGGCCGCTCGAGCTCGTGATCGGTGGCGAGGTAGACCGTACCCATGCCGCCCGCACCGATCTTTTCGAGCACCTCGTAGCGCGTGCCGGAGAAGTCGGGCCAGTCGGCGATCTCCCGCAGGTGGCGCACCGCCTCGTCCGAGAGCGGCCTCACAAGGAGAGCCCCAGGACGTCGCGCGCTTCTTGCCGGAACTCCTCGTCGCTCGCGGTGAGCTGACGAAGCCGGTCGAGCACCGCTTCACGAAACCAGGTCCGCGCGGCGTGGAGCTCGTTCGTGACCTTCGTCACCGCGATGCCGTGCCGGTCCGCCAGCTCGGCGTAGGTCGGAGGCGTTTCGAGCTCGGGTCCTTCGAGATCGTAGGCCTCGAACAATGCAAAGCGCGTCTCGTGGCCACTCGCCGCGCACCGCTCGCGCAAGCTGTCGATGGCGCCACCCAAAAGGCTCCGCGTCCATTCGCTTCGAAACAGCTCGTCGGGATCGATCTCGACGGTCGGCTCGATCTGCTTCAGCTCGCGGTCGGCGTCCTCGAAGTCCAAGGACAGATGACGGTGGCCACCCCCGCGCTTCAATCGATTGGCGGCCTTGTACTCATTCGCGGCGAAGCCTTCCAAGCAGGTTCGCAGGTACGTCCGAAACCTCGCCTTTGAGGGATCGAACCGATCGAGCGTCGACTTCTCGAGGGCGTGGGTGAAGAAGCCCTGGGTCAGGTCCTTCGCCTCCTCGTTCGGCAGACGCCACTTGAGGCGCAGGTACTTGTAGACGGGCTTCCAGTAGCTCTCGACGATCAGGTCCAGCGCGCGCTGACGAACGTCGGCCGCATCCGCACGCACGGCTTGGATCACGGAGAGGCGAGTGGGCGGAAAGGCCTCCCCTGGGCCTCCCATCTCGGTGGATCGATTCATGTCCGAAGGCTACTCACGCGGTCGGTCTGCCGCAATGGGTCCGTTGCCGGGACCTGAGTGCACGGGTAGGCTAGGCGCCGTACCGGATGCCATCCTGCAACGGAGCCTCTCATGAGATCGTCCCACTGCCTGCTCGTCATCGGTCTGCTCCTCGGGTCCTTCGGCTGTGCCAGCTCGAAGGAAGAGCCCAGGCTGACCACCTTGGCGCTTCGGGTGCATGACCTTCCGGCGATGGTCCGGTTCTATCGCGGCGTCTTCGGCTTCCGGTTCACTCAGGTCGAGACCAGTGGCATCCAGTCCCAGTTCGGCGTGCGCAACGACCTGACGATCAAGCTCGTGCCGCTCCGGGCCCTGCCGGACTTCGAGGGCTTTCCCACGCATCAGCCGGGCTTCGAGGTCGAGGACGTCCGCGCGACGTTGCGCCTCGCGATCAAGCATGGCGGGAAGCAAGAGGGCGGCCTGATCGAAGAGGACGACCAGCTGCGCGCTGCGATGCGAGATCCCGACGGCAACACGATCGAGATCTACTCGGATCGGTGAGGGAACCGATTCGACACAGAAGACCCTTGCTCGGACCCATTTCGCTCGATCACCGGTTCCATCGAGGAAACGGCTCATCGCTCCATGGCGACTTTCCGTCTCGGTCGCGCGGGCTCTGATTCTGAGTGGCGCGGGCTCTGGTTGTGAGTCGCGCGGCCTTAGTCTCGGTCGCCTCGCCACGCCCTGAGCTCCTCCTTATCCGGCCGTCCCCAGTAAACCCGAGCGTCCGTCACCTCACCGTCGAGGGTGTTCGGTCCTTCGTAGGCGCCGACCGCGGTCTGCTCGTCGCGTCCGATGTCGAGGCGGCTCTCGTAGGGGCGGCTGGAGAGCAGCGCGCCGCGAGCTTGGGCCATGAGGCGGCCGTCGACCAGGATCGAGATTCGCCCGTCGGCGTCGAGGCGACCGGCCACATGGGCGTGGGCTCCGTTGGGAATCGGTACCGGGGAGACGACCTCGAAGAGCCGACGATCCTCCCGGACCGACAGCACCGGGTGGCCTTCCCGGAGATGCAGCGAGAGGCCCGTCGACTCACCGCCGAGCGCCAGGACGACGCCGTTCGTCGCTTGCACGAAGGCACCGATCGTCCACGGCTTGGCGGACGGATCGAGCTCGGGCGTCTCCGCGCCGGCCGCCTCTGCCCGGAAGGCCAGCTCCAGCTCCACCCCGGCAGCCCGCTCCCTCAGCGCTTGCTGAGATCGGCGGAAGATGACCGTCTCGGCGTCTTCGGTGTCTCCGTACTTCACTCGCAGCTCCTCCAGCCGCGCCTCGAGACCGGCGCGCACCTCGGCGTAGTCGGCGTGGGCGTGGACGCTCTTCATCTCGTTCGGGTCGGCGCGCAGATCGAACAGCTCCCACTCGCCTTCTTGGTAGTAGTGGATCAGCTTGAACCGATCGGTGCGCACGCCGCAGTGCCGCCGCACCGAGTGCACGGCCGGGAACTCGTAGTAGTGGTAGTAGATCGCGTCCCGCCAATCGCTCGGTGACTCACCTCGAAGCAACGGCACCAAGCTCTCGCCCTGCATGTCGGTGGGGGCCTCGACTCCCGCCGCCTCGAGGATCGTCTGAGCGAAGTCGAGGTTCATCACCAGGTGATCGTCCTTCGAGCCTTGCGGCGTGATGCCAGGCCAGCGGACGATCAACGGCGTGCGCAGGGACTCCTCGTACATCCAGCGCTTGTCGTACCAGCCGTGGTCGCCGAGGTAGAACCCTTGGTCGGAGGTATACACGACGATCGTGTTCTCGGAGAGCCCGGACTCGTCGAGGTAGTCGAGGACGCGGCCGATGCCGTCGTCGACCGAGGCGACGCAGCGGAGGTAGTCCTTGATGTACCGCTGGTACTTCCAGCGGACGAGGTCCCGGCCTGTGAGGCTTGCCTCCTCGAAGGCGAGGTTCTTCGGACCGTAGGCCGCGTTCCAGGTCGCGAGCTGCTCTTCGGTCAAGTTGCCGGGAGGGACGAGCTTGAGGTCCCTTTGGCTCAGATGGTCCCGGATGCTCATCGTCTGGCGGCTGGCGGGGCTGGCGCGACCGGACCAATCGTCGAAGAGCGTCTCGGGCTCGGGAATCGTCGTATCGTCGTAAGTCGTGAGATGATCGGGGCCGGGAGCCCATTCCCTGTGCGGTGCCTTGTGCTGTAGGCACAACAGGAACGGCTTTTCGCTCTCCCGCTGGGACTGCAGCCAGTCGATTGCTCGGTCCGTGAGGATGTCGGTGGTGTACCCGACCAGTTGCTGCTCTCCGCCTTTGGTCTTCAGCCGGGGGTTGTAGTAAGTGCCCTGGCCGGGGAGGATCTCCCAGTGGTCGAAGCCGGTCGGATCGGTCTTCAGGTGCCACTTTCCGACGAAGGCGGTCTGATATCCGGCAGCCTGCAGCAGCTTGGGGAATGTCGTCTGACTGCCGTCGAAGGGGAGTCGGTTGTCGAGAACGCCGTTGCGATGGCTGTACTTTCCCGTCAGAATCGTCGCGCGACTCGGAGCGCAGATCGAGTTCGTGACGAAGCAGTTGGTGAAGAGCCGCCCTTCGGCGGCCAACCGATCGAGATGGGGTGTTCGATTGATTCTGGAACCGTAAGCGCTGATGGCGTGTGAGGCGTGGTCATCGGTCATCAGGAAGATGACGTTGGGCCGCGGCGGCGCACCCGAGAGCGGAGTCGCTCGGACGTCAGGGGGGACGCAGGTGACGGCGACGATCAGCACGGCAGAGAATCGGAACATGGAGCCCTCCGAGGAACATGAGTGAGCGCTCCCAGGTTGCCGTCTTTCTCGCGTCGTTTCCAACGATGTCTCAGCGTGGAAGTGCAAGCCTCGAAATTGGATCGATCTTAACAATGACTTCACGGGCCAGGGGTAGCCTGCGCCCCTTCGTAGGGGTCTGAGAGCCCTTCCCAACAAAGGGGGCTCCCTGATTCCGCACTCAGAAGTGACGGAGATGCTGAGATGACTGAATGGCGCAAGGGCGTCGTCTTTGGGGTGGGCGCCATCGTTCTGGCCCTCGCGAGCTTCGCCTGGGTCCTGTCGGGGTGCGATGCCCAGGGCGAGACGATTCATGTCGACGGCTCGAGCACGGTCGCTCCGATCTCGACCGCGGTCGCCGAGGAGTTCCGGAACGAGGATCCTTCGGTGCGGATCCCGATCGGGACGTCGGGAACGGGTGGCGGCTTCAAGCGCTTCATCAAGGGCGAGACCGACATCTCCAATGCCTCGAGGCCGATCAAGAAGGCCGAGGCTCAGCAGCTCGAGCAAGCGGGCATCGAGTTCATCGAGCTCCCGGTCGCCTATGACGGACTGACCTTCGTCGTGAGCAAGGAGAACAACTTCATCCAGCAGCTCACGGTCGATGATCTCAAGAAGATCTTCGTGGACGGAAGCACTGCCACGAAGTGGAGCGATGTCCGCGAGGACTGGCCGGCCAAGGACATCCGCGTCTTCATGCCGGGAACCGACTCGGGGACGTTCGACTACTTCAAAGAGGTGGTCGTCGGAGACGGCAACGTCCGTGGCGGTCCGGCCTTCCAGACGTCCGAGGACGACAATGTGCTCGTCACCGGCGTGAAGGGCAGCCCCGATGCGCTCGGCTTCTTCGGCTGCGCCTACTACTTCGAGAACCGGGACACGCTCCGGTCGGTGCCGATCGTGAACCCCGAGAATGGTGCGGCTGTCTCTCCGACGAAGGAGACGATCGAGTCCGGCGAGTACGCGCCGTTCAGCCGTCCTCTGTTCATCTACGTCAAGAAGAGCTCGCTCGAGTCGAGCGAAGCCGTGAAGAAGTTCGTGAGCTTCTATCTCGAGAGTGCCGGGAAGCTGGCGGAGGACGTCGGCTACGTTCGGCTGCCCGAGGCGATCGTCGAGCTGTCCAAGACGAACGCCGAGAGCCTGAAGACCGGCTCTCAGTTCCTCGACGATAAGGGCGAGCGACCCATGGATCTTCTCGCCCTT
>JAVJTD010000275.1:0-15805 GCA_040219065.1 Planctomycetota bacterium | reverse complement strand
GACCCTCCCCGGACGAGGCGTGGACCGGTCGCTGCGCTCGCGGCTCTCCCCCTCCTGCCTGTCAGGGCCCTTCCCGTTCCCAACCTGAAACACGCAGCCAAAACCACAGAGCCCGCGCGACCGAAACGGTGAGCGGCTGCTGAGCGGGGAGCTGCTTCCTCGCCGGTGCCACCGATCGAATTGGGAGGCGCAGAGCAAGGGGCCGCTCGGAGTGCGCTGTCGTCGCACGGCCGCCCCGGCCCAAGCTCGCTCGCGAGGCTTTCACCGACAGATTCGGTCTCAACGGACCTGGCGTGCGTCTCGCCGAAGTCTCGCTTCGCTCGAGATTCTTCAAGGCGCCAGACGAGCGGAAACGGCGATTGATATCGATTCGCATCGCGCTATACTGGCCCTCGAAATTGAGAACCATTCTCAAGTGGGAGCCGCGTCCCGGCCGAGGAAGCTCCTGAGACCTGTCGCTATCGTCGATCGAGAAGACCCATGATCGCGCCCCTTTCAATCTTCGAGCCCGCTGACGGACCTCTACGAGTCGTCGAGGTCGTGGGTGACGACTCGGTCTCTCACCGCTTGCGGGAGCTCGGAATGGGCTCCGGGTCCACGGTGAGCATCGTCCGCCCGGGGCGGCCCGCCATCGTCGAGATCGGGGGGCCTCGCTATGCGTTGGGCAGCGAGCTGTTGGAGCGAGTCCTGGTACAGCCGGTCGGTCTCGTGTCGTGACCGTTCCTCGAACGCTGGCCGCGCTCGCGGTCGGTGACCGCGGGAGAGTGACCGATTTGGGCGGTGACGAGCACCTGCAACAACGCTTGCTCGAGCTCGGCTTGTATCCGGGAGCGGAAGTCCGCCTCGTCCGCATCGCCCCCTTGGGGGATCCGCTCGAGTTCGAGGTGCTTGGTTACCATCTCAGCCTTCGGCGAGTGGAGGCCGGATCCGTTCACATCGAAGCCGTGGACCCATGAGTGAAGCGACGGTGGTGACCGAGACGACGCAAAGGCACGCGGGCTCGGTGTTCGCCCTCGTGGGCAATCCGAACACGGGCAAGAGCACGCTGTTCGGGGCGCTGACGGGGGTTCGGCAGAAGATCGCCAACTTTCCCGGCGTGACCGTCGAAGCGAAGATCGGTCACCGCGCCCGGCAAGAAGGCTCGAAGACCTTCGTCGACTTGCCAGGCACCTACAGCCTGGCGGCGCGGTCTCCGGACGAGCGAGTGGCCATCGAGGCTTTGCTCGGACGGACGCCTGAGGTCCCGGCCCCTCAAGGCGTCATCCTCGTCGTCGATGCGGGCAGCCTCGATCGCAATCTCTACCTCGCCACTCAGGTGCTCGAGCTCGGCTTGCCGACCGTCGTGGCCTTGACGATGGGGGACGTCGCCGAGAAGCGCGGGATCCAGGTGGATGCCGCCGCCCTGAGCCGGGCGCTGGGTGTACCCGTCGTGCCGATCAACGCGCCGCGCGGCGAGGGAATCGACGCATTGATCCGAGCCCTCGATGAGGTCGAGCGTCCTGAGCCGCTGCGGCTGGGGTATCCCGAGGCGTTCGCGAGCGCGGTCTCGGAGCTCGAGGCGGTGCTGGCTAGCCGCGCGCACGACCTCGGCTGGCAGCCGCGGCGCGCCGACGCCTTGCGGCTCCTGGTCGACGGGGAGGGACCGCTGCTCGAGGAGGTGCGCCAGAAGCTGGGCGGCGAGATCGTGAGTCGCCGCGAGGCGTTGCGGGCCGAGGCGGGTGGGGGCCGCGCCCCGTCGTTGGTCGAGGCGCAGACGCGCTACGGGCAGATCGCCGAATGGGTGCGGACTTGTCGCCGCAAGGAAGACCGGACCGGAGTGACCTGGACCGAGCGGGTCGACGCGATCCTGACCCACAAACTGTGGGGGACGCTGGTCTTCGTCGTGGTGATGGGCGTGCTGTTCCAGTCGATCTTCTCCTGGTCGGGCTACTTCATGGACCTGATGGAGGCCGGGGTCGGTCAGTTGGCCGAGCTCGTGTCGGCGACGCTTCCCGAAGGTCTGCTGCAGGGACTGATCGTCGACGGCATCCTCGGCGGCGTGGCGGGCGTCCTGGTCTTCTTGCCTCAGATCTTGATCCTGTTCGCCTTCATCGCGGTGCTCGAGGACCTCGGGTACATGACACGCGCGGCCTTCTTGATGGACAACTTGATGGCGAGGTTCTCGCTGTCGGGTCGGTCCTTCATTCCGCTGCTTTCATCATTTGCGTGTGCGGTGCCCGGCATCATGGGGGCCCGGGTCGTCGAGGACCGCCCGACTCGGCTGACGACGATCTTCCTCGCGCCTTTCATGAGCTGCTCGGCCCGACTGCCCGTCTACACCTTGATGATCGGAGCGTTCATCCCGAGTCGGACCGTGCTGGGCTTCCTCGAGCTGCAGGGCCTGGTCCTCTTCGCCATGTACTTCGTCGGCATCCTCGCCGCCATCCCGACCGCCTGGGTCGTTCAGAGGCTCTTGCTCAAGGGGCATCGCTCTCCGTTCCTTCTCGAGCTCCCGAGCTACAAGGTGCCGAGGCTCAAGTCCGTCGTCCTCGTCCTCTGGCAGCGCGGCGGCGCTTTCGTGCGTCGCGCGGGAACGATCATCCTCGCCGTCAGCATCGTCGTCTGGGCGCTGGCGACCTTCCCGCGGTCCGAAGGCATCTCGCTCGACTATGCGGCACAGATTGCCAATGCGGAGACCGAGTACGAGCAGCGTCTCGACCAGCTCGCCGAGACGTCCGGCTTGGCCACCGACGGGCGCGGTCTGCTCGACGATCCCGACCTGAAGCGCGCGCTGGAGGACGGAGCGACCAAAGAGCTCGCGCCGCCGCGGCGGCGCGTCTTCGAGGAGATCCAGGACGCACGCTCGAAGCTCGAGACGACTCGCGCCGCGCTCGAGAACGATGAGCGGGCCGACCAGCTCGAGCACAGCTACCTCGGCCGAGCCGGGCACCTGATCGAGCCGGCCGTCCGTCCGCTCGGCTGGGATTGGCGCATCGGCATGGCGACCCTCGCGAGCTTCCCGGCACGCGAGGTCATCGTCGCGACGCTCGGTACGATCTTTCATATCGGTGCAGCCGATGAGGAGTCGGACACTCTCAAAGGGGTCTTGCGCAAGGCCCAGCGCCCCGATGGCTCACGGCTGTTCACGCTGGCGACAGGGCTCTCGATCATGGTCTTCTTCGCTCTGTGTGCCCAATGCGCCGCCACGCTCGCGACCATGCGCCGCGAGACCAACTCGTGGCGCTGGCCTTTGGCGAGCTTCTTCTACATGACCTCGCTCGCCTATATCGCCGCGCTCGCGGTGTACCAGATCACGACGGCGGTGACCTGATGGGCGATGTTGGGCAGCTCCTCCTCGTCGCGCTGATCGTCGGTGTGGCGGCCGGCTACCTCGGCGCGCGCACCGCGGCGACCTGGAGAAAGGGCACGGGCTGCGGCGGCTCGGGGAAGTGTCACGAGAGTCCGAATCGCTCTTGCGGCTCCTCGAGCGAGCCCGATCAAAGGACGTCGAGCAGTGAGCTCCGCTCCCCGTTGGCGCGGAACCGGCGCTGAATCCTCTCGGTCTCCTCGATTCGCTTGATCTCGGTCGAGACTCCGGTCGATGACTAGAGCCACGTCCCTGCCCCCGGGATGACGAATGGCCCATCGAGTGAGGAGCGAGGCGTGATCGATCTCGAGCAGCTCTTGGCATCGGCCGAGACACTCGACCCCTTGCCGGCTAGCACCAGCCGTCTGGCGGCGATGCTGGCCGATGTGGAGACGCCGATCGGCGACATCGTTCGGCTGGTCTCCTTCGACCAGGCTCTGGTGGGCCGGGTCCTGCGAGCGGCCCGAGGAAGCTTGAGCGAGCGCCTGACCCAGATCTGTGATCGGGAAGGAATCTCACGCGCCGAGTTGGAGGAGGCGCTCGTCGAGTCGCACCACTCCGAGATCGGGGCCCTGGTCGCGAGTCATTGGGAGCTGCCGAAGCAGATCTCGTGGGCCATCGCGGCCCACGACGATCCGCGCTTTGCGGCGCCGGGGGAAGGGGATCCCCTGTGTGACGCGGTCTTCCTCGCCAACTGCATGGCGTTGGTCGTTCAGGGAGACGGGACGCCGGAGCCGAGCGAGCTCGAGATCGACGCACTCAGAAGGCTGGGCTTGGGCGATGCCGATCGACAGCGCCTCATCGACGAGGTCACCGAGCACTTCGAAGAGGTACTCACCTGGTTCGAGTGACCGAAACCGGGCCGTTTTCGGGAAGATCGGCCCGGCCACTCGTGGCTTGAATCGATCCACTCAACCTGAATTGCCTCTTCGCCCGATACACCTACAGAGAGTTTCAGTGCTGGTCGGTGGATTCGGGAGCCCCGGGAGGTAGGCCGTGATCGATCTCGATCTTCTCATCGAGAGTGCCAAGGAGCTGGAGCCGCTGCCGGCGAGCTCGAGCCGACTGGCCTCGATGCTGACGGACATCAATACGCCGCTCCATGAGATCGTCAAGCTGGTCTCCTTCGATCAGGCCCTCACGGCCCGCGTGCTTCGAGCCGCGAACTCCGCCTTGAGCGGTGCCCGCGCGCCCATCACGACCATCGACGCCGCAGTCGCTCGCCTCGGCCCCGGCACCATCCTCGCCCTGACCGTCGGCTCGGCAGTCAAAGGGCAGATGGGCGGCGAGCTGCCGTTCTACGGGCTGGGAGAAGGCGAGCTCTGGAAGCACTCCGTCGCGGCCGCTCTCGCCGCGGATCTCCTTCGCAAGCGGCGCCCGGCCAAGATTCCGGCCGAGGCGTTCACCGCCGCACTGCTCCATGACTTGGGCAAGCTCGTCCTCGGGCGGTACGTCCGCAACGAGCTCCGTCAGTGGTTCAACCGTGCCGAGCGAGAGGGCGGGCTCTCGAGACGCGCCGCCGAGCAGGAGCTGATCGAGGTCAATCACGCCGAGATCGGTGGCCTGATCGCCCGCGACTGGGGACTGCCCGAGACCATCTCCTGGGGGATCACCTACCACCACGATCCGCGCCTGGCGACTCCCGGCGAAGGCGACCCCCTCTGTGATACCGTGTTCTTGTCCGACGTCCTGGCGAAGGAGGCGCTCGGCGAGCTGGGCCCGAACGACGTGCCCCCAGGCCTCGACCAGGAGGTGATGGCGCGCTTCCAGATCAACGACGACGACCGCGCTGTTCTCAAGCAGACCATCATCGACAGCCTGCACGAGGTCATGAGCTGGTACGACTGACCCTCACCGAGTCCCGGTGATGCGCCAGAAGTTGGCACTCTGTTCCCGGCACAGATGGCCCACTTTTGAATGTTGGCACTCCGTTCCCGGCACAGATGGCCCACTTTATCGAGGCCCGTTGCTCGCGATGCGCCGCAGGACTGGATGTGCTGGAACTACCCCGGCCATCCCGAGCCGGCTCCATTCGGGCCAGTCATCCCTCGCCCGAAGATCGACGAAGAGCCGCCTCCTTTCGGATCAAGGCGTCCGCGCCGCCCGATGCGCACTCCGGGAGCCGCGCCACCCGTGACCGCCCGTGATGCATCGCCCCGGCACCCGCTGTCGCGATCAGCGGAGTGCGGATCACAGCTGCGCTAAGAGCTCCTCGGCGGCGGCAGGCGGAGAGCAAGAGCTGCCCGCAGGGCTCCCCGACGTCGACCGAGCTCACCCCGACCGCTATCGGCTTGCGCGGCATGTGCTTTGCGCTGGAGCCCAGAGGTCCTGACCTACCTGACGAGCGTGCCCATGATCGATCTCGCCAGCGCTCTGCCCGTCACTCCAGGTGGCTGGGGCACGGGCGAAGCTGCGGCCGTGCACTTCTTCGGGCTCGCCGCAGTCGCCGAGACGATGGCGCTCGCCACCTCGGTCCTTTTCCGTCTCGTGGCACTCTCGATGAGCCTCCCGGGCGGCTTGCTCCTCGCGTTCAGCACCAAGAGTCGCGACCTCGCCCGGCCGGCATTGGCGAGAGGCTGAGTTTCCAAAACTTGCGGAGCGTTAATTGGGACAGGTGTCCCGATTTCTCGAGCAGCACCTCGGCTAAAGAGCCTCAGCGGCGATCGACCTTCCCGCCCGGAAGCCCCGGCACATCGGGCTCCGGGATCTCTGGCAACCCCGGCCTCGAGCCCCGCGGCACTTGCGGACTCCCTTTGCCAAAGGGATCGAGGCCCATGAGCTCCTCGAGGGGGTCCTGCATCCTGGGACGCGCCATGCCCGGCAGCTCAGAGAAGCCCGGGATGTCCTCGAGAGGGTCCGGGATCTTCGGCGGTGAAGCGACCTCGCTACTCGTTCGCTCGAAGAGCTCGCGGAGCTCGGAGTCGTGGGGCCGACGCTTGAGTGCGTCGCGGGCGGCGAGCCAGGCACTCCGGCTGTCCTCGAAGTCTTCGAGGTAGAGCAAGGCCATCTCGCGGTAGGGGATGGCGCTCGAGGGCATGGTGGTCGCCGCCTTTCGAAGGCTCTGGAGCGCATCGCTCGAGCGCCCGAGCGCTCGAAGGCACTGGCCGCGTCGCAGCCACACGACCGGGTCGGATCGGTCCTTTTCGGCAAGCTCTTCGTAGAGTCCCAACGCTTCTTCGTGCTCACCCGCCGTGAAGTAGCTGGCAGCCAAGTTCTTGGCGCCCGAGAGGTAGTTTGGGTCGAGGGCCATCGCCCGCTCGAAGTAGCGCCTCGAGTCCTCGAAGAGCTGAAATTCGGCGAGGGCCGCACCGATATTGTTGAAGGTCTGCTTGAGGTCCGAGGCGACGCCGGAGATGGCCTCGAACTCTGCCTTCGCGGCGTCCCAATCGCCCCGGCGCAAATACTCCCAGCCGCGGGCGTAGTGGTAGTCCGTCAGAATCACCTCGGCGGTGAAGTCGGGGCACGCCGCCTCGCCCTCCAGGTCCCGCCGCACGTAGCTCGCCCAGAGCGCTTCACTCTCTTCAATCCCTTCGGTCTCGGGTTTGAAGATCTCATCGAGCGTCTTGTCCTGGATCGGCTTCTCCTTTTTGAGCTGCACCTTGAAGAGCAGCCCCTCGGGCACCATCTCGAATCCTTCGAGCGCGGTGATGTCCCGCTTGATCGTGAAGTAGGCGGGCCTGGGAGCAAACTTCCGGATGATGGTGTCCTGGATGAAGTAGCGCTTGGCTTCGCCGGCGAGGGGCGCCATCTCGAGCTGCATCGCGCGCAACATGTCAGCGTAGAGCGATTCTTCGATGTAGCCGTACTTGTCGGCGTGAATCACATCGGGCCGGCGGCCCTCGATGCGCTGGAGGTAGATGAGGGGGAAGGTCGTGTGGTCGGCGCTGGGGAAGATGATCGCGTCCTGCTCCATCGTCTGGAGCAGGTTCACGCCGTAGTCGTAGGCGTAGTAGTACCGAGAGAGATCGTTCTCCTCGAAGTGGGCGGCCAGGGGCACTGCCGCGGGCCAAATGAGGAGTGAGAGGAAACCCAGCTGAAGGCCGCGGCCAAGCCTCGGGCGGGACTCCGCCCATCGGGCTTGCAAGGCCGCTGCTCCTTTTCTCACCCAGCGCTCTGCAGACGCGAGCGCCGCCGCCGCGAAGATCGCTGCGCAAAAGTAGGCTGGAATGAAGAAGATCCGGTTCGCGTGGATGCCTTCTCGATCGAGGTCGAAGTTCGTGTAGGCGATGATCCCGAGCGTGCACGCGGCCGCGATGAGCGAGAGGTAGAGCCAGGCGAGGCGGTCTCGCCTCGAGAGAAGTACCCAGCCAGCCGCCACCAGCGGCACGAGCCAGAGTGTGAACTGCCGCTGGAAGTGCTCCCAGAGGGCACCGAGCTGACCCAGGGTCTTTTCCACCGTGCGGGGAGCGACCTGCGAGCCGGGCTTCTTGTATTGCTCGCGGGCAATGTGATCGACCATCTTCTCCCAGCTCGTCGGCGACCCCCAGTTCACGTAGGGCTCTGCGCTCGAGCGGATCGGGAGGTACGCATACACCGAGAGCCCCAACGCCGCGAGGAGTAAGCATCCCAAGACGAGCCGACCTCGGAGAATGAGCCTCGGCTCGATGAGGAGCACGAACGAGACGAAGATCGGCCCCAAGAGGGCGGCCGTGTGGTGGTTCGTGAGCGAGAGCCCGTAGACGAGCGAGAAGAGCAGGAGCAGCCGGTTGTCTCGCCGTTCTCGCCAGAGGACCAGGAGGTAGCTCAAGACCACGATCAAGAACGTATTGAGGGCGTAGACCTCGGCGATGACGCTCTGAGACCAGTGGTCGAAGGAGAACGCGAAGAGCAGAGCGCCGCCGGCGGCCGCCCACCGGCTCCTGGTGAGTTTCAAGGTCAGCAGAAAGAGCACGAAGATCGCCGCCGCCGAGAAGACCGCCGAGGCGAGGTTCACCCGGTAAGCGACGTCTCCGAAGGGAAGGAGGCGAGCGAACGGGTAGCTCGTCAGACACCAAAGAGGGTAGCCCGGTGGATGCGCGACCCCGAGCTCCCAGGCCGCCGTCACGAGCTCGCCCGAATCCTCGCCGCTGATCGTCGGAGCCAACGTGAGCCCGTAGACGAAGAAGGCGAGGAGCGAAACGAGGACGCCCGTGATCACATCGCGGCGCCGAATGGGGCAAGGGACCACCGGCTCACGAAAGCTGATGAGCCACCTTCGGAGCGGACTCTTCATCGCTCTCTTCCTCCATTGCCCAGGGGGATGCTTCTTCGTCTTCGTGCCGCCGGGCACGACGGTTGGCGACGAGCCAGAAGGCGATGAGAAGCGCCAAGGACGCTCCCGAGATCCAAAGGCCCGCGCGGTAACTCCAGGGCTCGTAGCTGAGCTCGAGCTCGTGCAGCCCCTTCTCCAGGAACAGCGCCTGCTGGCAGTAGTTGGCCCGAAGGATCGGGACGTCTCGCCCTTGGTCATTGGCCCGCCACCCTGGGTCCCAGGACCCGGTGAGGATCAGGTAGCGAGGCCGTTCGAGCTCGAGAGAGATTCGAACCCGGTCCGGACCGAGCTTGTGGACCGGCACCTCTTCGAATGCCCCGAAGAAGGTCTCTCGCTGGGCGGGCTCGAGGAGCTCATTCGGCAAGCCACTCCCCTCGAGAAACGACGCCTCGAGGCAGGCGTAGCGCTTGGGCTCGATGTAGACGAGCTCCTCGAGGATCTTCTCCCTCGCCTCGAAGATCCGGACTTCGGGGACGAGGTAGGCCCGCGGCATCGCGGTCATGTTTCTGTAGAGATGAAGCTCGTGCGTCTCGTGGGACCCATGGGCCTCGAGCACTTCGCTCGCGACAGGCTCCAGGAGCCCTGCGCCATCGATCTCTCGAAGGCTCGTCACGAAGCGAACGCCCAAAAGGTCGAAGACCTGGTGGTAACGCACCCGCTCGAGCTCGCCGCTCCTCGGCTCGAGAGCTTCTTTCACGTAGGGCTCGTAAGCCCGGTTGAAGACGGGAAGGAAGTCCTTGGGGACTCTGGGCTCGTAGCCGAGTGCGCCATCGATTCCGCGCGGCGCCGTGACTTCTTGCGGCAAGTGGCCGCTCAGATCCAGGAGCCGGCCGCGACCGGGGTCCGCTTGGATCTCGGACAGAAGCTTCTCGGTCACGGGCGTGATCTCTGCGGCTGGCGCCGTCACGAAGAGCGGCCAGGCGGTGAAGCCGAGCTCGAACACCGTGGCCGCGCAAACCAGAGCGCCGAGCCGCGATCTGGAGAGCTCGAAGCTGAGGGCAATCGTCAAGACCGCGGCCGAGAGCACGAGGAAGCTCCCAGCCGCGAGAAACGAACCGCTTGGAATCCAATCCTCTGAGGCTGCGGCCGAAAGCCCAATGCCCGAGAGGATCAAGAGCGCCACGACCGTCCAGGCGCTCCTTTGAACCCTCGGCTCCTTTCGTCTTTCGAGCAAGACCTCGAGCCCGAGGCCTGCCAAGGCGGCGAGCGCGAAGACAGAGAGCATCAAGGCCCGGGCCGCGACACCGAATGAACCGAGGCCCGGCAGGAGGCGCACCAAGATCGGGAAGACGGGAAAGACGGCGAGCGCATAGAGGAGGCTCATGGCCAAGAGCGCCAGCCAAGCTTTGGTCTCTCGCGTGCGCCACGTGACGAAGCCAGCCAAGAGGGCGAGAGCCAGGGGGAGCACGCCGACATACGGCGTAATCTCCCAGAAGAAGCCGTTTCGAAGGTCCGAGGCGCCCGGCTCGGGCGGATGACCGCCATCAGGGACGATCCAGCGGGGGAGGTCGGAGGTCGCCATGGTGAACGTCGCAGCGAACTCGGCGGGCTCGTCTTCGAGCACCGGCCAAGCCTGGCTCCCGGACAGCAAGGGGAGTGCTCGGACGGCGCTCACGCACGCGGCGACGAGCGCGGCCACTGCGAGGAGACCCGCTGCTCTTCGAAGCCGGAGCTCGCCGACCGGCGATGCGTCTTCTGGCTTTCGTCTCCGGCCCCGAGTCCATGTCCAGGCGATGACGCCGAGGCTCGCGTATGCGCAAAAGAGGACGAGCTGCAGCGCGCCGAGGAGGACAAGCGGTACGAAGCTCAGGCCCAGCCAAATGGCCGCACGAGTGCTTCTCTGATCGAGCAGCGCCTTCGTCCCAAGAGCGATGAGTGGCAGGTAGGGGGCTGCCAGGACGAGATCGAGATGCCCCGCAAATGCTCGCCCGGTCCATTGCCCGCAGAGCAGGAAGACCCAGCCGCCGAGCAGCGATGGGGCCAAGGTACGGCCCAAAGAGCGGAGAAACACGAACATCGTCAGGCCGGCCGCCGCCAGATGCGAGGCAAGAAGGAGCGTGAGCCCGAGGCCGGTCGGTAGCAGCCAGAGAATCCAAGTAGGCGGGTAGAAGAAGATCATCCGCTCGGAGGCGACCCAGGACTGCCCCCCGAAGACAGACGAGTTCCAAAGCGGCACCGAGCCGCTCTCTCGCCACGCCTCGAAGAACGCTTCTCCTCTGGGCTCGAAGTAGCGCTGAAGGTCCGAGGCGAGGAGCGTTTCGCTCGGGTGCAGCTAGACGGAGCGGAACAGCACCACCGCCGTCAGTGCGAAGAGGCCCAGGGCGAGTCGGGTGGGGGAGAGGCGCAGCCGGTGAGCCCTCATGGCTGCACCGCCGGCTTAGGGGCCGAGCTCTCGAAGTCCGGCTCGTCCTGCTGCAGAGCCGCTGGCTCGAGCACACGCGCTCCTGCGGCCGCTTGCTCCATGTAGTCGAGCATTTGCGCGGCACAGAGGTCCCAGCTAAAGCGCGCGGCCCATTGGATCGCGTTTCGTGACAACCGGCGCCACTGGGCCTTGTCCTCGAGCAGGCGGATCACCGCGCCCGCGAGCTCGTTAATGTCGCCCCAGGGGACCAGAGCGCCCGTTTCTTTCCGCACCGAGTCCCGTAGCCCCGGCCGATCGGCGGCCACCACCGGAGTCCCGCAGGCATTGGCCTCGATGCTCGTCAGACCCCAGCCCTCCTTGTGGGAGGTGTTGATGAAGAGCCGGGCTCGGCAGTAGAGCTCGACCTTCTCGGGCTCGCTCACATGGCCCAGGAACTGGACGGCCTCTTCGAGACCGAGATTTTTCGTGAGGGCCTCAAGCCGAGGGCGATCGTCGCCCGAGCCCGCAATCACGAGCCTCGTGCCCGGCACTCGCGCTCTAATGGCCGGGAGCGCTCGGATCGGATGGTCGACGCACTTGTACCGCTTGAGCCTCGAAACGACGATGAGAAGCGGCGGGTCTTCGCGCCGCACGCCGGGCAACGGCCGATACCGCTCGGCGTCGTGTCCGCAGTGGACGACCTGAATCTGTTCCGCAGGAATTCCTCTTCCAATCAGGACCGAGCGGGTGCTCTCCGAGATGGCGATGAGAGGCGTTCGGCGGTAGACCCTCGGAATCAGGGCTTCAAACCCCAAGCAGTACAGTGCTTGAAGTGGATCGGTCTCTTTGAAGAGGGTTGCCCCGAAGAGGTGGTAGGCGATGCCGAGAATTGGTGTTTCTCGAAACCAGAGGGGGGCGAAGAAGGGCAGCTTCGTCAGGGCATCGACGACGAGGTCGAAATGCTGCTGCTCTGCCAGCTTACGGGCCGCGCGTGGGATGGTGTAGTTGGCGACTCGCCAGTTTCCAGACCGCACGATCGAGACACCGTCGGCCTCAGCCCTATCCTCCGAATGGCAACCTGCGAAATGACTGGCGACCATCGTGACCTGGTGACCAGCGGCGACGGCCCTTTGGAGGATCTCTTGCAGTTGGAATTCGGAGCCACCGGCCTGGGGCGAGAGCACATCGCGCCAATTCAGTACGAGAAAATTCATCGTCCTAAACTCCCGAAGCGTGAGCTGCTTCCGCCAGGTCGCGACTTTTTTCAGAACTACTCGGTTGACACCGGCATTGCAAGGGTATTGATTGGATTCATCAACGACTGAGTCTTCATCGGTCCCCGGTCGATCTCTCCCTGCTCGACCCACCCTGGCTTACTGCCGGCGGACTTTGGAAAGCGAAATCTCAAGCGTCATTCCCAACCCAAGCCCCAGCCTGAGTCTCCCTGCAGATGCGCTCAGGTACCTGTAACCCAGGGGAAGTCCGATGTTGAACTGGATCTTTCGCTCGATGCTGACCGTGTCCGGCATCGCCTTGATCTGTGTGGCCGCCGCGGATACCGCCTCCGCTCAAGGTCTGACGAGCAGCTTTACCAAGAGCTCCTCTCAGCCCGCGCCCACCGAGGCCAACTACCTTCCCCAGGACCGTTCGCTCGAGCCAGTGGACGTCTTCGTCCACTCCGGCGAGTTCGTGCACAATGAGACGGACTTCCGCCTGCCAAGCCGAGGCTTCGACTTCGTCTTGAGCCGCCAGTACCGCTCGGGCATCACCTACCAAGGCCCGATGGGGCATAAGTGGGAGTTCCTCTACGGGATGCGACTTTATGAGATCGACAATCCCGGTCAAGGCGATGACGACGATGTCCAGTTCTATAACGGCACAGGCCGCATGGACACGTTCGAGTGGAATGGCTCGGGCTACGATGCGCCGACCGGGCTCTTCTACCATCTCGAAAAAGACACGAGTCCGACCCCCGACGAGTACATCCTGACGACACCGCAGAAGATGCGGTTCGTCTTCCAGCAGTACGATTCCGGGCAGTGGTACATCCTGACCGAGATCCAGGACCGGAATTACGACGAGGGCACCCGGGACTACAACCGGCTGACGGTGACGTACGTCTCTTCCAGCGACAAGATCGACTTCATCCTGGACACACTCGGCCGCACGATCGACTTCGCCTACGACGGCAGTAACTACCTCACCCAGGTGAGTTACAACTCGGCCGCGGTGGCGACCTACCTCTACGACACGAACAACGACCTGACCAAAGTGGCCAAGCCGGGGAGCTCAACGACCAAGTACGAGTACACAGGCACCCATCAGCTCGAGAAGATCACCGATCCCGTCCAGGTGGCCGCGACGGGAGACGCCTACATCTACAACATTTATGACTCGACGGCCGCCACGGGCGCCGTGACGAAGCAGTACTACGGCGCCGAAGCCGGGCAGGGAGCGTCTGGGTCTGCGAGTTACAACGCGATGGCGTATACGAGCGGGCGGCTCGATGCGACGAACAGGCTGAACGATGAGGTCGACTACATCCTGGACGGCAGCGACCGCATCGCGAGCAAGATCCTGGGCGGCTTCACGACGAGCTACACCTATGACTCCCAGGGCATGGTCTCAACGGTGACGATGCCGCGCGGCAACCTGATGAGCTACACCTATGATGCGACGACCAACACGAAGAAGGGCAACCTCCTCCACGCCGTCCACTTCGATCAGGTCGCCGGAACCGGGCTCTCGACGAGCTACACGTACACGACCCTGAACCTGATCGACACGATCACCGACCCCGTCGACCGGTACACCGACCACGACTACGACGCCCAAGGCAACCGGGTCACGACGAGCTACTACGATGCCTCGACGAGCGGCACCTTGGTCGGCCAAGAGGTCTTCGCCTACGACACCACGAACGAAGGGGTGCTGACCAAGTACACCGACGCGAACGGCAACGACACTCAATACAACTATTCGACCATCAACTCCGAGAACGCCTACCGGAGCGCCCAAATCGTTTTGATGGCGGCCGGTGCCTCGGACGACATCACGACCTCCTATGCCTACGACGCGTACGGGAACGTCACCGCGAAGACCGACCCTCTGAGTCACACGACGACGATGGCGTACGATGCGGCGCAGCGGCTCACACAGAGGGCCTCTTGCTCGTGTGGTCCCAAGACGAAGTACCACTACGACGAGAACAGCAACTTGGTCTCGAAGGAGACGCTTTACGACACGAGCGGCGGGGAGTCGTACCTCACAACCATCCATCAGTACGATGACTTCGCGCTCCTCACCAAGGTGATCCAAGAGGACTACGACGGCTCGAACGACCTTTCGACCGTCTACACGTACGATGTCGTCGATCGCCAGGCCAGCGTGACCGACCCCTTGGGAAACGAGACGACCTACACCTACGACGGCCGGGGCCTCGAGATCACCCGTGAGATCGAGGGCGACTCGGGCACTTCAGCCGACGATATCACGCTGCTCTCCGCCTACGACTCCAACGGCAATCTGACGAAGTCCACTGACGGCCGGAGCCTCACGACCGACTATCAGTACGACAAGTACGACCGAAGGACGAAAACGCTCGATCACGACGATCACTACTCAACGACGAGCTACGATGCGAGCGGGATGGCTATCACGAGCTCGTCCTACAACTCGAGCGACACGCTCCTCGCGCAATCGGTGTCGGCCTACGACGCGCGCCGCCGGCGGACGAAGAGCTCGGTCTACGCCAAGACGGCCGGCGGGTCGGCGATCCCGACCAGCGGCAACTATCTCGAGACGACCTACGCCTACGACGACCAGGGCAACCTGACCTCTCTCGTCGGCCCAGGCGGCGAAGAGACGGCCACCATCTACGACAAGGCCAACCGCAAGGTCACGATGCAGGAGGATCTGACCAGCAGCACGACGGTCGACACCGAGTACACCTACGACAAGGCATCTCGGGTCACGAAGACCATTTACGAAGAGAATCTTTCGAGTGCACGCCGGGTCGACGTGGAGTACGATGATGCGGATCGGCCCACAAAGCGGAAGTACTATGCCGGCACCTCGACGCACTCCTACTCCGAGCTCATGGCCTACGACGTGCGTAACAACGTGACCTTGCGCCAAGACGATGATCTCTCGACCGTCGTCGACCGCTTCCACTACCTCTACGACAAGCTGGGCCGCTTGACCAAGAAGGTCGGGGTCCTCGACGATGACGATCCCGATGACTTCGATGACGATCAGATGGTCGAGTACGTCTACGATGTGGGCGGTAACGTCGTGACCTACAAGGCGTACTACGGTGCCTCCAACGGCAGCTCGGCGAGCACGATCTACGACTACGATCTCTTCAGCCGGCTGACCACGACGACGTACCCCGACAGTGACACGCTCACTCAGACGTACGATGCGGCCGGGAACCTCATCACCAAGATCGACCCCAACGCCACGACGATCGTCTACAGCTATGACGGGCGGAACCAAAGGACGCAGGTCGATGTGACCAATGGGGCCGCGGCGGCGGGTGTCAGCAAGGAAGCTTGGGCCTACGACGGGCTGGGCCGACTGACCTACGCCTTCAACATGATCGGCGCCAACACGATCTGCAAGATCAACCGCGCCTACACGACGCACGGCAGGCTAGACTCCGAGCGCCAGCAGATCTACTTCGATGGGACGGCGGGGACCGACCACACGATCGCGTATCTCTACGATGGCGATGGGGATCTCGAGACCATCGAGTATCCGGGTCACGTCGCGAGCACGAACGACGACTACGTCACCTACACCCGAGACTATGCGGGCCGCATCACCAAGGTCCAGAAGAAGGATCAGGGTGAGTCGATCCGGACCG
>JAVJTD010000268.1:0-2958 GCA_040219065.1 Planctomycetota bacterium | reverse complement strand
CAAGTCGAGCGAGCCATGGAACGAGTCTGTCGGTGAGGGCTGGCACGACTTGGGCACTGGGTCTTTCGCCGCTGACCGGCGGCTCACCTCGCCATCGCCGGCGAATGCGCCCGGGACCGAGGCAGCTCGGCATACTCGACCTCCTCGACGGGAAAGTCGAGCCCGGCGAGGATCTCGATCTTCGTGCGACTCGATTCCTCGAGCTCGATCAGCTCCCGGCGCTTCTCGTTCAAGAGGTATGCGACGACGTCGGGGTTGGCCACGACCCTCAGGCCGCGACCTCGCCGCGAATCGAGGCGGTAGCGGATCTCTCGGAGAACGACGAGGCCCTGGCCCTCGATCGCGCGGACGTGACCCCGGCCGCCGCAATAGCTGCACGGCGCGTAAAGCCGGCGAAAGATCCCGGGCCGGACCCTCTGGCGCGTCATCTCGATGATGCCGAAGGGCGACATCTTCGCGATGCGGATGCGAGCACGGTCCTTGCGCACAGCCGCCCGGAAAGTGCGCTCGACGTCTCGCCGATGCTTCTCCTCGAGCATGTCGATGAAGTCGATGATGATCACGCCGCCGAGGTCGCGGATGCGAAGCTGACGAACGATCTCGGGGACCGCCTCGAGATTGGTCTTGTAGGCGGTCTCCTCGAGGTCTTCCTCGTCCTTGAATCGTCCCGAGTTCACGTCGATCGCCACCAGCGCCTCGGTCTGATCGATCACGATCGAGCCGCCGTTGCCGAGGGGGATCTTGTTGAGGGTGATCTTCTCGATCTCGCGCTCGATCCCGAAGTCGTGGAAGATCGGCACGCGGCCCTCGAACAGCCGGACGCGGCTTTCGTAGCGGGGCATGACCGCGCGGAGGAAGTCGGTGCACTTGCGGAACACCCCTTCGTCGTCGACCACGATCTCGTCCATGTCGGGACGGAACAGGTCTCGGATCGTCTTGATGACGAGATCGCTCTCCTGATAGATCGGGCCCGGCCCTCGGATGGAATTCATGCGATCGACGACGACGTCCCAAAGCCGCAGGAGATAGAGCAGATCCTTCTCGATCTCCTTTTTGGTGCGCCCCATGCCCGCCGTTCGAATGATGAAGCCGAAGCCCTCCGGCGGCTCGATCTCGTCAAGGATGCGCTTGAGACGGTTGCGCTCCTTGTCGTCGCTGATCTTCCGCGAGACGCCGCACTTCCCGCCGCGAGGCATGAGCACGAGGTAGCGACCGGGAATGCTGATGTAGGTCGAGAGGGTGGGCCCCTTGTGACCGATGCCGTCCTTGGTGATCTGGACGAGGACCTCCTGGCCGCGCCGGAGCGAGTCCTGGATCGGGGGCGGCTTGACGAAGCCGTTGCCGCTCACCCGCCGCGCCTCGCGATCCGCGGCGTGGCGCGTTCGTCGATCCTCGTGGGAGCTCTCTTCCTGGTACCAGGCCACGATGTCCCGACCTCGGGCGTTGCTCTTGGCGAGGTCACCGTAGGCCGTCATCAGGTCGGAGTTGTGGAGGAAGCCGTTCCGGTCCTCACCGAAGTCGACGAAGGCCGCTCCGATGGAAGGCTCGATGTTGACGACCCGACCTTTGTAGATGTTGCCGAGGTAGCTATCTTTTGAGGCGAGGTCGATGTAGTAATCCTCGAGCCGGCCATCCTCCAGGATGGCGATGCGGCGCTCCTCGGGATCCGAGGCATTGATGATTATCTTCGAGGGCATGAATGTCTTCCTCTTGCGAAGCCCTCGAGGCCGAGCGGCCCTTCGGCCGCCGGTACGACGCGGACGCTCCCGTACACGCAAGGCGCGCCGGTTCATCGGCCCGACGATCCGCACCGGATCTCGAGTGGTCTCGCTGATATCTCATGATTGTTTCTTCACTGGGCGGCCTCACGTCACGGCGAAGCGTTGTCCGCTTCCCCGGCGACACGGTCAGCAGGCTCGACCCGCAGCTTCCGAACGCGAGGCGGCGCCGTCCCTCCCAAGGGATGGCCGATCGCATCCAAGACATCGCGGATCCGGGCATGACCAGGACCGGTTCGCAGCGTGATGCGCAAACTTGTTCCGTCGTTCGAGACTTCGATCAGGTCTCGGTGGAGGGCGACCTCGATCCGCCTTCCCTTCGGGGTCTCACGGACCAACTCCAAAGGGGACTCGCCGAGTCGGCGACGGGCGGCCTCGAGGCTGTCGGGCCCTCCGGGTAAACTGATGTCGTATTCTTCGATCGCTTGATCTTCGCCCGAGGGGAGCCGATCCGAGGGATCGACACGGACTTCCAGCCCCTCGGGCAAGTTGGCGTTGAGACGCTCGGCCAGCTCTTCGGGGGGGACGGGCTCCTGGAGCTGGAGGCGAAGGGACTCGCAGTCCGACTCGATACCGAGCGGCAACGCCGGTCCCATGGACATGCGTGGCCGAGGGTGGTAGCCCTCGGAGAAGCGCATGGGGATGCCGGCGCGGCGAAACGCCTGTTCGAAGACTCGTTGCACATCGAGGTTGGAGACGAAGCGCATCTCCCCTCGCTTCGAGAACTGCAACAGGACCTTCGAGATCATCTCGTTTTCATCGGGTGTTTCTTTGTTTTCGGGAGGCCCATCGGAGTCGAGGCTCTCCCGAGTCCGCCTCGCTGCTTCCCTCGTCGGACGAATGCTCGGATGGACCGCGACCCGCGAGGCCAAGGGAGCGGGTACTTCGCCAGATTCGGTGAGACGGGTCAGAGACGGGATCGTACCGCAGGGCGCGTTCTATGCCAAGACGGTGCTCGGGTGCCGGGTGCCGGGTGCCGGGTGCCGGGGTGCCGGGGTGCCGGGGTGCTGGGGTGCTGGGGTGCTCGGGGTGCTGGGGTTCACGTGTTCGCGTGTTCGCGTGTTCGCGTGTTCGCGTGTTCGCGTGTTCGCGTGTACACGCGGACACCAAGGCACCAAGGCACCAAGGCACCAAGGCACCAAGGCACCAAGGCACCAAGGCACCAAGGCACCAAGACACC
>JAVJTD010000012.1:0-21292 GCA_040219065.1 Planctomycetota bacterium | reverse complement strand
TCCTCGTCACGGGCGAGACCGGCACGGGCAAGGAGCTGATCGCCCGCTTCATCCATGAGCAGAGTGCGCGCGCCCACGGACCGTTCGTGGCGGTGAACTGCGCCGCGCTCCCTCCCGCGCTCGTCGAGAGCGAGCTCTTCGGGCACGTCGCGGGCGCCTTCACGGGAGCCCTCGCCGATCATCCCGGCCAGTTTCGTCTCGCGAACGGCGGGACGCTCTTCCTCGACGAGCTCGGCGAGCTGCCCCTCGAGGTGCAGGCGAAGCTCCTCCGGGTGCTCGAGGAGCGAGAGGTTCGCCCTCTCGGCGGTGAGTCGACGCTTCCGATCGACATCCGCGTCGTGACCGCGACCCACCGTGACTTGAAGGAGGAGATCGCGGCCGGGCGCTTTCGCGAGGATCTCTACTATCGGTTGGGCGTGCTGCGTCTCGCCGTGCCGGCCCTGAGGGATCGTGCGAGTGACGTCCGTCTTCTCGCCGAGTCCTTCCTCGCGACCATCGCACCCGATGGCGGGCGACGTTTCAGCGACGAGGCCATCGCTCGCCTCGAGGCCTACGCTTGGCCAGGCAACGTGCGCGAGCTGCGCAATGTCGTCGAGCGCCTGGCGATCTTGTCGACGGGCGAGGTGATCGACGCCTCCGATCTGCCGCCGGACCTCGGTGCCCCTTCGCCGAAGGCAATGGACGGCGGAGACGTGATCACGCTCAAAGAAGCCGAGCGCCGCGCGATCGTCGCTGCCTGGAAGGCGACTGGTGGCAAGAAGGGTGAGACGGCCGAGCGGCTCGGCATCTCGTGGCCGACGCTCAACAAGAAGATGAAGGAATACGGGATCGCGTGAGTGAGACCGTGAGCGGCGACGTTCTCGAGCTCGAAGCCTGAGGCTCGGCTTGAGCACGCGGCGGCGGACTCGGATGCCGCCGCGTGCTCGGATTCACGAAGGCGAGTGATTGCGGAACGTCATTTCTTCTCGCCGGGTGCGATCCCGTCTCTTTGGGAGACGGGCGGCCCCAGGATCTCGGACAGGAGGATCAGGTCGCGGATGCGGTTCTTGGTTCGGAGCGCATGCCGCAGGGCCCCGGTGTGGTGTCGTCTCTTCTTGGAGCGAACCGAATGGCCGGCGAGAGCAGGAGCCGACGGTGGAAACCGCGTCAAGAGGAAGCGCGCCTCGCGCTCGGCTTCGGAACGGTTGCGGGCATTGGAGTGGCGCAAGAGATGTTGGGCAATGTCCTCGGTGCGCGATCGTCCGCGGTTTTGCGGCGGCCCGGGACGATGGCTCGCGGCGGTTTGCCGTTTGGGTTGCTGAGTGCTTCGGCCGGAGATCGTCGGCGGAGCGGCCGATTCGACTTGGGCCTCGAACCGCCGATCGAGCGCTGGCTCGTCGAATGGGGACGGCGGCCGGGGCCGCGGCGGCGGAGCATTCCGCCGCCGCTCCTCGACCTTGCGCTGGCTCCGCTCGCGCTGCACCGCCGTCGCCAAGAGGCCCCCGATCAAGACGATCAGGTAGAGAATGGTCCCCAGGTCGAAGTCCATCAGCTCGATTCCTCGTCGGGACCGCTCCCTTCACCCGAGATGCTCTCGCGCATCGCGGTGTCGGCAGCGATGTTCTTCATGCGGTAGTAATCCATGATGCCGAGGTTGCCGGCGCGGAAGGCCTCGGCCATCGCCTTGGGCACTTCGGCCTCGGCGAGGACCACCTTGGCGCGGTTCTCGGTGACGGCGGCCGCCATCTCCTGCTCGCGAGCGACGGCCATGGCACGGCGCTCCTCGGCCTTGGCTTGGGCGACGCGCTTGTCGGCCTCGGCCTGGTCGGCCTGAAGCTTGGCTCCGATGTTCTCGCCGATGTCGACGTCGGCGATGTCGATCGAGAGGATCTCGAAGGCGGTTCCGGCATCGAGCCCCTTGGCGAGCACCTGCTTGGAGATCATGTCGGGGTTCTCGAGGACCTCCTTGTGGGAGAGCGCCGAGCCGATGCTGGTCACGATGCCTTCGCCGACGCGGGCGATGATGGTCTCCTCGGTCGCTCCACCGACGAGGCGGGGCAAGTTGGTGCGGACCGTGACGCGGGCGCGCGCCATCACCTGGATCCCGTCCTTGGCGACCGCGGCGATCTCGGTTCGACCGCTCGCCGTGGAGTCGGGGCAGTCGATCACCTTGGGAAGGACGCAGGTCTGGACCGCATCGAGGACGTCGCGACCGGCCAGGTCGATACCGGTGCTCGTCTTGAAGGTGAGCTCGAGGTCGGCACGGTCGGCAGCGATCAGGGCGCGCACCACTCGGGTCGGGTTTCCACCGGCCAGGAAGTGTGCCTCGAGGTCGTGGGTGTCGACTTGGAGGCCGGCCTGCACGGCAGCGATCTTGGCGTCGACGATCGTCGACGGGTTCACCTTCCGGAGGCTCATTCCGATGATGTGCAGGAAGCCGATGTCAGCCTTCGCCAGATAGGCCCGGAACCAGAGGCTGATGTACTTGAAGACCAACGAGAAGATGAACAGGAGGAGCAGCAGCGCGCCGACGATCCAGACCCACTGCATCCCACTCGATTGCGCCACGAAGTGCGCCCGCATGAAGTTCTCCTATTTGTGAACGTTTGAAGCTTATCGTGCTCGGGCTCAGTCGGCGAACTCGGGAGTGGCGGCCGTCGCCACGCTCGCCACGATGACTCGGTTTCCCGAGATCTCGACGACCTCGATCTCCGTTCCGCCATCGACCATCTCACCGCGCGTGATCACGTCGACACGCTCGCCGAGGATCTCCGCCGTTCCCGAGGGACGCAACATGTTGACGGTGACGCCGCGCTGCCCGCGAAACCGCTCCAGGCGCAGATCCGTGCCGCGCCGCGTCGTCGCGTCACGGAAGGACGGCCCTTCGGCCAGCATCTTTCGCCCGAAAGGCGTGTGCGGCAGCCACTTCATGGCCAGCACATACACCCCGATGCCCAGTCCGGGCAGCATCAACAGGCTGATCCAGCCGAACATCGAGGAGACTTCGAAGGACAGGTAGATGCCGGCCGCGAAGAAGCCGGCCGCGATGAGCGAGATCAACCCCATCGAGGGGAAGAAGACCTCGGCGACGATCAAGGCCAAGCCGGCCAGGAACAGCAGGATGGGAATCCAGACGGGCAAAGGTCGACCTCCTACGCCGGGTCGCTTTGTCGCTCGGCCGGAGCGGAGCGGACGACGATACGATTGCCACGCACCTCGACGATACGGACAGGCGCGCCTTTTTCGATGAATTGACCCTGAGCCATCACATCGAAGACCTGCTCGTCGACCCGGACCTTTCCGGCCGGGTGGAGATCGGTCACCGCGGTCCCCTCGGCGCCGGGACGCAGTCGGCCGGACTCGATCACCTCGCGCGACAATGGGGCACCGCCGCCTCCCGCGCTGGCCGTGGCTGGCGCCGAGAGCATGATCCCGCGGAACATCGGCAGCTTCGGCAGGAAGCGCGAGACGATCGGCGCAATCACCAGAAAGGCGAACAGGCTGGCCACGACGCTCAGGAGATTGTCGAAGAGGATCTGCTCCTGGAAGGAGCTCTCGGGCAGCAGGAACGACTGCATCGAGAGGACCAGGCCGACCAGGAGCAAGACGATCCCGCTCAAGCCGGCGATTCCGAAGCCCGGTAACACGAAGATCTCGACCGCGATCAGGATCAGGCCCAACGCCACCAGCAGGATCTCGCCCCAGTCGGCGAGGCCCGCCACGTAGTTGGCGGACAAGAAGAGTCCGAAGCAGACGATCGCGAGGATGCCGGGCAAGCCGAAGCCCGGGGCCTTGAACTCGACGTAGGCGAAGAGCAGACCACCCAGGATCAAGAGCACCTTGAAGGCCTGGAGGAATCCCGCGACGCCTTCACTCCAGGTCTCGCCGCCCGCGATCCATTCGGCGTCGGAGATCAACAAGGCGGTCAGGAGGTCCTCCCGAGTCTCGGCGACGCCTTCGGCGAACCCGTAGGCGACCGCGTTGTTGGCGGTCAGCGTCAGGAGCTCGCCGTCGCGGACGATGATTCCCAGATCCCGGACATCGCCGGCGCGACTGTCTTGTCGAGCTCGCGCGAGGTCTTCGGGCTTCTTGAAGTAGGTGCGGCCCTGAATCTCCACGCGGTGGACCGTCGTGTCCGGCACGACCATCGCCTCCGCCAGCTCGATGGGACGGCCTCGCTGCTCGGCATGGCTGATGAAGACCTTCTTGAACGTGGAGTCGATCTTCATGCGCAGCGTCTCGGGCAGCTCTTGACCCGTCCCCGAGACCGCAGCGGCCGCGCCGATCGTCGCTGTCTCCCGCATGTACAGCTCGTCGCAAGTGATGCCGAGGAGCGCGCCGGCCGACCACGCCTTGCCCATGACCCAGGCGACGGTCCGGATGTCTCGGGTGGTGTAGATCTCGTCGGCGAGCTCGAGCATCAGGTTGGATTCGCCACCCGGCGTGTCGATCTCGAGGATCAGGTAGTCCGCCTCGGCGCGGATCGCGTCGGCCCGAACCCGGCGGTAGGTGTCGAGCATCACCGGCTGGAGCTGTCCCTTGATCGGGACCGAATACACCCGGCTTCCCTGGCGCTCTTCGGGTTGCGGGTCTTGCTGCGCCAGGAGGCTCGGGCTCGGGAAGGCTGACAGCGACAGACAGAGCAGGGCGAGCCGAGCGCTAAAGGAACGCCAATTCGAGAGACGGATCATGAAGCCTCGAGGTTGCCAGAATGCGGAGTGACCGGGCCGCCATTGTAGCCGAGCCGGGTCGGGCGCGTCACGAGCGGTGGGAGAGTCTGAAGAGTCGGTCGGGGAGAGGGAGGGCTCGGCGCCCGGGCCAGGAAGGGTCTCCACCCAGGCGATCCTGGCCCTCGGACTCGGCTCGAGGTCCATTCCGTGGGGCATCGCGGTCGTTGTTCCTCGTCGACTGATGGCGCTCACCCAACTTGTCCGAGCCGGGATCGTGTGGTATTGATGCTGAGGGTTACGGCGTTTGCGTAGCCCCTTCGGTGGCCTGAAATTCTTCCGCGAATCCTGGAGAGAAGCTTCCCCCAGTGACTACTCGAGATTCAGCGCGGAAGCCCCGAGAGCTCGGATCGGCGCCCGTCCTCTTGTTCGTGGCGCTCGGATTCCTCCTGGCGGCCGGCATCCTGCTCCTCGGCCTGATGTTCGTCATCTCGGCGCCCGAGCGGCAGGTGACACCCGGAGAAAAGGCCCTCGAGCGAGGCGACCTCGAGACCGCCGCCGCCCTGGCCCGCAGTCGAATCCACGACGAGCTCCCGGACGCGAAGGTCCTCTTCCTCACGGAATCCGAGCTCAAGCGGAATCTCGGGCAGATGATCCCGACCGAACCGCTCCGGTCGCTCTACCTCGTCGAGCCGCAACGCCGCGTCTTGAGCAATCGCCCCGATTTTCGCTGGGTCACCGAGCAGCAGGATCGCCTCTTCGAGTTGAGACTGTTCGCCGAAGACGGCAAGGAGCTCTGGAAGCGACCCGTCTCGGGTCTTCGGGCCGAGTATCCCCGATCCGAGCAGCCGCTTCGGGCGGGTGAGACCTACGCCTGGTCGCTGGTCCGCGGATCGATGCACCGCCGCGGTGTCTTCCAGATCGTCGATCCCGAAGCTCGCCAGGAGATCGAGGACACGGCCGAGCGGTTGGCCGAGCTCTTCGCGATGAGCCCTCCGATGAGGAACTTCGTCCTCGGGAGCTACTTCTACGGCGAAGGCCTCTACCACCGCGCCATCGACCACTTCGAAGCACTGAACCAGCAGCTCGATCAGCCCGAGATCGCCGACGGACTCGGGCTCCTTTACGCCCGAGTCGGGCTGGTTCCGAGAGTTCAGCAGCTCGTCGGCCGCGCGTCCGAGGCCAAGGCGTCGATCACCAACGAAGGCCTTCGCGACTGAGCTTCACACGCCGAGCTCCACGAGCCCCTGTGCCGAGCATCCGGTCGGCCGAAACACAGCCGGGTTGAACGGATCCCGGTGAGCTACCTTGCTCGAGGGCTCTCGCCGCGGTTAGGATGTCGGCTTGGCGGAGGGAACCGTCGAGCGGCGGCGGCCGAGAGGGCCGCCGCCCGAGCCTCGGGAGGGCACCGAGACACGGCCACACCCTTCGGACTCATCGCAGGGAGGGGATGAGCGCTTTGACCGATAATACACCGACCGTCGATCCGTCCGGGCAACCGCCCCGTCTCTTCCGGTACCGCAGCGTCGCCATCGCGCTGGTCGTCACGCCGGTCGTGTTCCTGTCGCCTTTCATCCATTGGGCCTGGTCTCCCGCGCTGGGAATCGCCGTGCTCGCGCTCGGCATCCTGGGTCGGCTCTTCTCGATTCGTCAGCTCGGGAAGCGGGCACGCGTGCATCGCGTCAAGACGGCCGAGCTGGTCGTGACCGGTCCTTTCGCCTACGTCCGGAACCCGATCTACATCAGCAACGCCGCAGTCGCGGTCGGAGCCGGCCTGATCGGTGGGGCGGTGATCTACTCGGCGATTCTGGCCGTCCTGATGATCAGCCTCTACGACGCCGTCGTCCGCCGCGAAGAGCCGTTCCTGAGGCAGGCCTTCGGCGAGGCTTATGACCGGTATCGCTCCGAGGTGAGCCGCTGGTGGCCGCGCCTTTCGAAGCCGCCGATCACGCGCGAGTCGGAGCTGGTCCCGTTCCCCTGGGCCGAGGTCTTCAGGCGTGAGAAGGGCTTCGTCTTCGGCTCCCTCCTGGCCGGCGCCTTCATGGCCGTGCGCGGGCCGCTCTTCGGCGCGGTGCTGGGAGATCTTCCGGACCGGCGACCGATCGAGTGGGGGTTGACCCTCGTCGCCCTGATCGGTGTGTTCTTGGGGATGAGCTACGCGGTTCACCGCAAGAGCCGCCGCCTGGACGAGCGCAAGCAAGCCGTTGGGCAGTCCCTGGCGACCGCGGAGTCGTGAGCGCGAGCAGCCGCACGATCGGTGTCGTGGAGGTTTCGGAGGCTGAAGAAGCGCCCTTGGAAGATATCGCGTGGACTCGGGTCGAGGTCGACCCCGGTCGTCAGGCCGAGCTCGCTGGTTGGAAGCGAATGCCGCACGGCCTCGAAGAGCTCCGTCTGATCAAGGACGAGCCGATCACGCGGATCTACACCGGCGAGCTGCCGTTTGCTCCCGGCGTCGTGTTCGTGAAGTTCTACCATCTGCGGGGCTACGACGGCTTTCGCACGCTCGGGCTCGCCTCGCGCGCCGAGCGCGAATGGCGAAACCTGCGGCGAGTGCTGGCGCAAGGTATTCCGGCGACCGTGCCTGTCGCCTGGGGAGAGCGCCGCTCATTGGGAAGAAAGCCCGACTGCTTCATCGCCACGGCCGGGATCCCCGACGTGACTCCGGCCAAGCACGTCCTCACCGAGGCCGCCGAGCGCGGTGGTCCGAGCGAGCTGCGACGTGCGAAGGCGCGCGTGCTGCCGGCCTGCGGTGAGGCGCTCTCGGGCATCCATCGCGCGGGCCTGCTGCACAATCGGTCCTCTTTGAAGAACTACTTGTGGGAGCGCGGAAACGAGCGGGCGATCGTCTGCGACTTGCCGTACGGCTTCGAGACCGGTGGCTCTTGCCAGGGGAGCTGGCTCGCCCTCGGCGACTTGGTGGAGCTGGTCGGTGCGAAGCGCTACGCCGGGCTCTTCACCCGAGGGGACGTGTTTCGCACACTGTCAGGCTACACGGGAGACCGGTCGACCGCTCGGCGGCTGTACCGGCGCTTCCGCCGGTGGCAATGGTTCTGGAATCGTCGCGCCCTGCGTGAGATCGTGCTGGGCGTTCAAAGACTGATCGGCCGAATCCGACACAGCAAAGGGCTCGAGGTCCGTGGATAAGAATCTGCTCGACAAGTACAACAGCGAGGAAGGTGCTCTGAGCTACGTCGCCGAATACGACGACAAGCTGCATCGCAAGCTCTCGAACGTGGCCGAGGTCCGCATTCTCGAGCGACTGATGAAGTCGGTCGGCCAGGTCGACTCGTTGCTCGACATCCCCAGCGGCTTCGGTCGGTTTCGAGATCTGTTCCGCGGTCATGCTCGGCAGGTAGTCGAAGGGGACTGGTCGCTCGAGATGCTCCGCGTGAACCGGAGCCAAGCGGAGACGCCGGACGAGGTCGGATTCGTCCGGGCCGACGCGCGCTCTCTGCCCTTCGCCGACGACAGCATCGACTGCGTCGTGTCGATTCGCCTCTCGCACCACATCCCCGATCGCTCTCAGCGGTACAAGCACTTCGACGAGCTGCTGCGCGTCGCCCGCCGATTCGTCGTCGCGACGTACTTCGATGAGTATTCCTTCAAGAACTTGCTCCGCGAGCTGAGGCGTCCGTTCAACAACAAGCGGTCCAAGTGGACGCTCAAGACCTCGGAGGTCCGCTCCCTCGGCCGCGCCCGCGGCTTCGAGCTGGTCGAGTCGGTCCCGATCTTCCGGCTCAGCTCCGGTCACCGCTACGCGCTGCTGCGCAGCGGCAAGTAACCGCGAAGTTGGCAATCCGTTCCCGGCACAGATGTCCCACTCTTGAAGGCCGTCTCGCCAAATCCTGCGATGTGTGAGCGGCCTTCCTGAAAGCCAGAGGCGTCTTGGGGCGTGGGCAGGATTCGCCTCTTGCCGTTCGCTGATTCTGGGTCCAGGACCCTTGCTCGGGGCCGGGACGCTCTGCCGATCTGACTGCGGGTCAGGACTGCTCGACGCTCCTTCGATCGATCAGCGTCCGGTCGCGTGGGCCCTGTTCAAAGTTGGCAATCCGTTCCCGGCACAGATGTCCCACTCTTGAAGGCCGAGCCTGCGCTGTCAGCGTGAGTCGGAGAGCTCGAATCGAACCGGCACGTCGAGCTCTTCGACGACAGCTCTTCCCTGGCGGCGAGCGGGCTCGAACTTCCAGCCCAGAACGCAGCTCAGGGCGGCTCCGTCGAGCAGGCTCGAGCCGGAGCTCTCCTGAACCCTGATGTTGCCGACCGTTCCGTCGAGCAGTACCTCGACGCGCAGCAAGACCACCCCTTCGAGGCCGCGCCGGATCGCGCGCGCTGGATACTCCGGTCTCGGGTTGAGGGCCTCGAGGATGGTGGGCTCACTGGAGTCCTGGTCCTGACTGGGGCTCTTCGTCGGCTCGGCTTCCGTGATCGGCTCGGGACGGGTATCGGCTTCGGCGAGGGGCTCGGCCGCTTCGACCGGCTCAGTGACCGGCTGGGGCCGGGGCAGCCTCAAGCGGCTCGGATCCGGGATCGGGAGGGGAGCCGGTCGCTTCGGAGGCGGTGGAGCGACGAAGCTCTCCGTGAGGATCGGGTCCGCAGGCTCCGGAGGCGTCGGCCATTCCACCGGGACCTCGGTCTCGACCGGCTCGGGTGGCTCGAGCATCGCCTCGAGGGCCGTGACCGGCAGGCCACCGGGATCGCTCGGACGGATCGCCACCTCGAACGCCCTCGGCGGCCTCGCCGAGAGAATCCAGACCACGGCCGCGACCGTCGCGCCATGAACGATGATCGACACACCGAGCCCACCGGCGAGGCTGGGGAGACGGAAGATTTTGAAGCGCTCGATATTCATTCGCCGGTGAGTCGGTCCAGGTCTCGGATCAGAACGTCAGGTCTACTCCCAAGATCACGTTCGTCCCGGGCTGATTGAGGCCCGAGCCGTGAATCCGGTAGTCGTGGTTGGTCAGGTTTTCGATCGCTCCGAAGAGGGCGATATTCTGAGACACCCGGACGCCACCTCGAAGCGTGAACACAGTGTACCCCGGAGTCCCGCCAGGGGGGATTCTCTGCGTATCTCCCTTGTCGCGCAAGGACAAGCGGTCGGCGTCGCCCGCGAACTGGGCCAGCGCCTCGACATACTTGCTGCCGTCCTCCTCCTCCCAGCCGACTCCGACGAGGCCGGCCGCCGGGAACAGGCGACTGATGGGATCGTCCTCCTCGACATCGAAGGCATTCAGCACCTCGATGTAGCCTTCCAGCCACGTGAAGTTCCCGAACACTCGCCATTCCTTGGCGAAGCGGACCTCGGCCGCGGCTTCGACACCGTGGATGTAGCCGTCACCCGAGTTGGCCAAGGTGACGATCGGGTCGCCGCCAGGCGTCATGGTGCCGGTGGGGAAGCGGGCGATGAGGTTGTTCACGTCGGTGTAGAAGTAGGTCACGTTGCCCGAGACGTTGTCTCGCTCGACGTGTGCGCCGACCTCGTAGGCCGTGAACCTCTCGGGATCGAGATTACTCGAGCCGACCTCGAACTCGCCGCTTCGAGCCGAGTCGAACCGCGTCAAATCTTGGAGATTGGGAGCCCGAAACGCGGTCGACACACCGGCGTAGGGCCGCAGCCAGTCGGTCGCGTCGAAGAGCACGCGAGCATTCCAGACCACCTGGTCGAAGTTCTCCGAGACCGACGGCAGGGGAACGGCATCGCTCGGGTTCGGATCGACCTGGTCCGCCGTGGCACGCGCGAAGGTGTAGCGCAACCCGGCCATCGTGTGGACGCCGTCGGCGATCTCGGTCTCGTGCTGTACATAGACGCCGGTCAAAGCGTACTCGGCGTCATCGGCGAGGGGACCGCGCGGGCGCACGGTCTGGCTGCCGGTGCTGTCGAAGTCGCGGCGGAAGGACGACACGGTATCGTGATAGTACTCGCCGCCGTAGATCAGACGTCCCGCGTCTCCGATGTCCGACTCGAGCTGAAGGAAGGCGCCGAGAGTGTCGTCCGTGAAGCCTTGCCGGCGAAGGCTGAACTCGAAGGCGCTGGCGTCGAACTGCTCTCGACGCTCGACCTCGGATTGCCGGTGCCAGGACAGGCTGAAGGTCGCTCGATCGAGCCAATCGTCGCCGTCGCTCTCGTACTCGAGCTGGGTGTAGGCGAGCTGGCGATTCTGATCGAAGTCCCGGCGCAGGTCGCTGCCCGTGGCGGTGCCGCGCCAGGACACTGCTTGGAACGTGGAGTGAGTGCGCGGCACGTCGCTCTGAGTCATCTGCTGATAGGCGACGGTCCAATCGAGGCGATCGGTGACCTTGAAGCGCCACTTCGTATCGCCGGCCCATTCCTCGTAGCCGGTGTTGGGGATCTCCCCGACGTGCTGTCCACCGTCGACGCTCCCGAAGCTACGGTGAGTGATGCCGAGATGGAATCCGATGCTGTCGTCGAAGTTGCCCTGCGTTTCGACACGCGTCGTGAACGACTGCTCGGCGCTCGCATAGCGCTCGAAGATGCGCCCGTTGATGTGAGTGCCCTCCTCGAAGCTGCGCCGCTCCTTGACGATGGCTTGAAGCGTACCGCCGACGGCATCGCTGCCCCAGAGCACCGAAGCCGGACCGCGCACGACTTCGAATCGGTCGATCGAGAAGGAGTCGATGGTCGCCAGGTACTGGTTCGGTCCAGGACGGAACGAGGCGTTGTTGAGCCGGATTCCGTCGATCATGGTCAACGTGTGAAAGCCGGTGAGACCGCGGATGAACGGCGAGATCTGTCCGGGACCGGTCTTCTGCACCAAGATGCCGGTCTCCTCGGTGAGGGACTCGGGCAAGGAGCGAGCGAGCTTGCGCGTGTTGATCCAATCGTTGCTTCGCTCGGTGACTCGGTAGGAGAGGCGATCGGGTGAGCTCGGATAGCGCGTCGCGGTGACGACGACTTCCTTCGAGCGCGAGACGTCCTCGTCGTCGGTCGTCTCTTCGGTGGATTCTTCTCCTTCCGTGGCTTCTCGAGTCTCCTCTTCCTCCGGCTCGCTGGAACCTGGCTCCTGGGCCCACGCAGGCGAGCTGATCATGAGGGCCATCCAGAGCCAAAGGACCGATCGCGCCGTGGCGCGAAGACTGCGGGCAATCATGGGCGTTCCTCCTCCTTGTCCCGCCGGCCTCGAGGAGGGCCTTCTTGGCTCCGGGTCTTCCTGACGAGATCCTGACGGGGCGGCTCAGAACGCCCTGGGATTGGTGGGGTTCATGACGAAATGAAGAAAACTGAGACTCAATCGCAATTCGGCCTCGGTTGGCAATCGAGCTGCAATTCCCGACCTGGACCGTAGTTGACAGGTCGCAACAGGGCAGGCAGCCTGGAGGCTACCTCGGAGAGCCGCCGTGGTAGAAAGCCCTCCCTCCCACCAGAGACCAGACCCTCCGCCATGAACCGACGTCCTCGGTCCTCGGTGACCTTTGCCGCCATCCTCTGCCTGTCGGCGCTCGCCTCCACGATCCGGGCGCAGGACAAGATCACGTCCGGTAAGGTCCTGGGTCCGGACGGCCAACCCGTCACGAGCGGTTGGGTCGGTCTGATCTTCGAGGCGAGCCTCGCCGACTTCGCCGCGAGCGAGCGAATTTGGCCCGACCGGCTCGCCGAGCTCGACGAGAAGGGGAGCTTCACGTTCGAATTCCACAGCGAGGACATTCGCGGGCGCCGCTTCTACCTCTTCTCCCTCTCACCTCGCCATCAAAACCGCATCTTCGGAGCGTTGTCTCCGTCGATCGGCTTGCCTCGGCCGGGCGGGTTCTCGGCGATCGGCGTCCGACGATTCAATGACGCGCTCGACAACCGGTCTTTGGTGTTTCGCTTGGAATCGAGCCTCAGCCGCTACCTGGTGCCGATGCGCAACGGCAGCACCCGTCTCGCGACCGACGTCTATCGTCCCGTGAGCCAGCTTCCTCTGCCCACCATCGTGGTGCGCACTCCGTACGGCAAGGATCAGACCGTCCGGCCGACCTGGCTCACGTTGTTCGGCTACGCGGTGGTGGTGCAAGACTCGCGGGGTCGATTCCAATCCGGCGGATACGAAGCGCTCTTCCGGAAGAGTGGCTGGGGCAACGCCCAAGATGGCTGGGACACGATCGAGTGGGCGGCGGCGCAGGACTTCTCGATCGGGCGAGTCGGCATGTGGGGAAGCTCGGCCCTCGCCATCAACCAGTACCTGGCCGCCGGCGCGGCGCCGCCATCCTTGCGATGTGCGTTCGCGATCGCCGGGACCGGCAACCTCTACGACGACCTCGTTTTCCCGGGCGGTGTGCTCAGACAGTCCGCCATCGAGACCTGGTTGAAGTCGATCGATCGGACCGACTTCCTCGCCCAAATCGAGAGTCACCCTTCGAAGGACGGCTTCTGGGACATCCTTCAGCTCGATCGGCGCATCGGGCAGGTCGACATCCCGATCTACCACGTCGGCGGCTGGTTCGACTTCATGCTGCCGGGTGCGACCGGGGCCTTCGCGCGATTGCAGACGCAGGGCGATTTCGGGGCGAGGGGGCGTCAACGCCTGTTCCTCGGCCCGTGGACGCACGGGGGATTCTTCACCGAGAAGCAGGGGCAGCTCGCGTTCCCGACCGGGCTCGATGAGCTGGACGTCTTGCGGGAGGCGGTTCGCTTCTTCGACACGTGGCTGCTCGATCGTGACACCGGGATGGAATCCGAAGCGCCGGTGCGCTTCTACACCCTCGGCGATGCCGAGCGCCCGGGCGCGCCGGGGAACGCTTGGCAATCTTCGGAGAGCTGGCCGCCGCCGTCGACGCCGGTCGCCCTCTACCTCCGCGGTGACGGCCGCCTCACGGCCGGGCCGCCGACTCCGAGTGACGCCGTGACGCGGCTGGACTACCTCGCCGATCCCCTCGATCCCGTGCCCACTCTCGGCGGCGCCAACTTCTCTTTGCCCAGCGGGCCGTTCGATCAACGCGCGATCGAGGCACGAGATGATGTCCTGACATTCACCTCGGGCGTGCTCGAGGCTCCAGTCGAGGTGACGGGAGACGTTCGAGTCCGGCTCTTCGTCTCGTCGACCGCGCGAGATACCGACTTCATGGTCAAGCTGCTCGACGTCTATCCCGACGGCCGGTCCATGCTGATGCAGGAGGGCGTGCTTCGAGCCCGCTACCGGAATGGCACCGAGGTGGAGTCGCTGCTCGAGCCGGGGCGCATCTACGAGCTCTTCCTCGACCTTCCGCCCATCAGCCTGATCTACGACGCAGGGCATCGCGTTCGGATCTCGGTCACTTCGAGCAACTCGTCGCGCTTCGACGTCAACCCGAATACGGGTGAGCCATTCCGGCAACACACCCGCTTCGAAGTCGCGACGAACTCCGTGCACTGCTCAGAGGCACAGGCCTCGGTGATCATACTGCCCGTGCGCTGAGTGCGCGTCCCGATTCATGGGCTTGCGAAACGGCGCGGGCTGGTCGACCATCTGTGGCTCAAAGGCCCGGCGCTCCGCGTCTGCCGTCCGAGAATCGACACCGGCCCGACGCGCGAAGAACGAGATTCGAACGTCCACTCAAAGAGATGAATGGAAGATCCCATGCAAGCCATCGACATCGGCATTCCCGCGAAGGAGCGCGAGAGCATCGTCTCCGGCTTGGAGCGGCTCTTGGCCGACTCCTACACGCTCTACCTCAAGACGCACAACTACCACTGGAACGTGACGGGCCCGCTCTTCAACACCCTGCACCTCATGTTCGAGCAGCATTACAACGAGCTCGCACTCGCAGTGGACGCGATCGCCGAGCGTATTCGCTCCCTGGGTGCGTATGCCCCGGGCAGCTATGCGGCGTTCTCCAAGCTGAGCCGGGTCGAGGAGTCCACCGAGGTGCCCGCCGCTCTCGACATGGTGCGCGATCTGGTCAAGGCACACGAGACCGTCATCCGCACCGCGCGCGAGGTCTTCCCCGCGATCGAAGCCGGCTCCGACGAAGCCTCCGCCGACCTCGTCACCCAAAGGCTCCAGATCCACGAGAAGACCGCCTGGATGCTCAGAAGCCTCCTCGAAGACTGACGAGCCACACGGAGGCACGAGTCGGCCACATGGATGCACGAGTCGGCCACACGGAGGGCACGGAGGAAGAAGTTTCCACACGGAGAGCACGGAGGACACGGAGGGGGGCCCACATCGAGGAATCTCGAAAGCTCTGCGAACCCGTTCGGGCCCTCGACATTCCTCGATGTGGGCCCCGATCTCCGTGTTCCCCGTGTCCTCTGTGTTGATTCTTCTTCTTCCCCGTGCCCCCGTGTGTGGCCGACCCGTGCCCCCGTGTGTGGCCGACCCGCGCCCGGTGGGGCCGCGCGTGCCATGTGTGGCATTGACTTCACTGGGCGGCAAGCGTAGCTTGCCTTCACGCCATCAGGAACTGCCGAGGCCTCTTCTCGGCAAGGGAAGACGGTGCAAATCCGTCGCGGACCCGCCGCTGTGACCGGGGACGAACGCCGCACTGAGCCACTGCCTCTCGTCGAGGTGGGAAGGAGCGGTCAGTAGGACGATCCGGAAGCCAGAAGACCGGCCTGATGTAATCACGTCGATCTTCGGGTCTGAGAAAGCGTGAAGTGGATCCTGCATGCCGTGCGGCCCCGACTACGAGGAAGCCGCGCTCCGGCCTCGATCAAAGAGCTCCTACGCCGACTCCGCCTGCGGTTCGACGTCGGGCTACCCGTTCCTCGGCTTCGCGGCCGCGCGGCGGGAGCCTCCCAACCGGTTTCTTGGGAGGAACACCGATGTCTCGCCTCCGACTGTTCATGGTTCTGGCAGGGATCCTCTGCCTGGCACCTCCGCTCTTCGCACAGGTGCAGACTCGATGCATCGACCTGACGTTCACCGATCCTCCGACCGATCCACTCGACAACCCGTTCGGGCTCGCGCTCGACCCGAATGGCCAGACCTTGTATGTCGCGATCTCGGGCGGGTTGGGTGGCACCGAGAACTCTCTGGTTGCCGCCGTCGACCTCGCGAGCAGCAGCGTCGTCCAGCGTGAGCGCGTGGGCTTCTACCCCGAAGAGCTCGCCATCCAGACCGACGCCACTGGCCAGCTCCTCTACCTCTACGTCACTTCGAGCTCGAGCAACCAAGTCGACGTGCTGGATGCGAGCTTCCGGCATCTGCGAACGATCCCGTTGCCGCCGGAGCCGAACTTCGGCACCTGGTTCCCGTTCTCGCTCTTGCTCTCGAAGGACCAGACTCGGCTCTACGTCTCGACGGTGGAAGGCAGCGGAAACGTCTTCGTCATCGACACGGACGTCGCGAACCCGAACGGCACGTTCCATCAGGAGCTACCGGGTGAGCGGTTCCTGGTGCCGGGGGGACACGGCCGATTGGCATGGGCACCCGATGATCAAAGGATCATCGTGCCGGTCACCATCTTCTACAGCGACTTCAGCGGCTCGGATGCCCTGCTGACTTGGATCGATCCGGCGCAGCCGAGCAGCAGCAGCTCGGTCCTTTTGGCTGCGGGAGGGGCCTACCCGTCCCCGGCAGACACGGCGCAGACCCGGGACGAGATCCTCTACGCGTCCGTCAACAGTGGGCCTTCCCGGCTCTACGCGCTGGATGCCCGGACTGGCGATCTCCTCACGACCATCGAGCTGGGCGGCCTCGGAGGGGAGTACGGACTGACGCTCGATCCGACCGGGACGTTCTTGTACGTCACCGACCTCTTCATCGGCGATGTCTACATACTGGATACTCGCGATGAGTCACTGGTCGGGATTTTCAGCGCCGGGACGTCGGCCAACGATGTCGCGTTCACGCAGGACGGCTCGAGGGCCTTCGTCTCTGATCAGGGCTCCCAGTGTCTCATCGAGGCGACCCGTTTGCCTCGCGCCGAGCTCGTCCTCGAAGGAACCAGCCTCCCGATGAACGGGGGAATGGCGAGCTACCTGGTCTCGGGTGGGACCCAGGGACGGCCCGTCACGCTCTATGGGTCGCTCGTGGGACCGGGACCGACGTCGATCGGGGGTCACGTCGTGGATCTCTCCGCCCCGGTCGTGCCGCTCTTGTTCGGAGCGTTCGATCTCAGAGGGGAGGCATCGCTCGGTCCAGCCACGATTCCGGCCGGTAGCCAATACGTGGGGCTGAACGTGTTCCTGCAAGCTGCGACGGTCGAGGTCGACGGCCGGCTGCTGCTGTCGAATCCCTTCACCGCCATCGTTCAATGAGCTCGCGGCGCCCGGGCTAGAAGGAGCCCGGGCGCCCGTCTTCGAGATCAGGCGCGCCCCGGCCACGGGACCGGCGGAGCAAACAGGTGGTGAAGCTGGGCCCGGGTCCAATGGAGTGCCCAAGTCGAGCGGGCCGGTGACCGGGTCAGTCGGTGAGAGCTCTCTCGAGCGAGCTTGGGCCGGGGGAGGCCGAGACTGGCTGAGCTCAGTGCTCCGAACTCGGGCACGTCGCGAAGCCTGGCGCTCCGAATACACCCTGGCTCGGCGCCTCTCAGCTCGATCGTCAGCACCGTCGAGGAAACGGCTTCCCGCTCTTGGACCGCTTCCCGTTTCGGTCGCGCGGGCTCTGGTTTCAATCGCCCCGGGGCGAAGCCCGGGCTTCAGGATCCGATGCCGCGGACGAAGCTGGCCTCGCGCGTGAGCAGTTGTTGATGCTCGTCGGCGATCTGCTTGCGCTGCTCGACAGCGATCGGGAAGGTCACCGCGTAGATCACGACCAGCAAGAACGCCGCGATACCGAAGACGCGAGCGACGGCGGCCGCGCGGGCCTCCCATGACGCTCGCGACGTTCCGGGCCGGCGCCAGGTCACGATCAGCCCGGCGAGCATGAAGGGCGCTCCCAAGACGAGCGTGTCGATGAGGCCACGGTTGAGGTGGCTACCATGGATCATCGGGTTGGCGATGAGTTGATGCAGGAGCATCACCGCGCCCGTCGACAGCACGATCACGCCGAAGGCGGCCAGCGGACGACGAAGTGGGGACCGGGCTTCGCTGTCGCCGCGCAGCCAGCAGCCGATGCCGTAGAGGAGCAGGCACTCGATGAGCATGATGAGCAGATACCCGTGAGCGGCCGTGAGGAGTCGCGCGCCACTGGGTGGTGGTGCGGTCGTCTTGAGGAACTCACGCCATTGCTCCTGAAACCGCCGAGGAGCTTCTGCCCGATCTCGGAAGCGGTCGGCCCGGGATGATTCGCCGGAGTCCTCGAGCAACGAGGCGAATCGATCCAAGCGCTGTTGGTCGTCCAATGTGCTCTCCGGGTCGACGAATTGGGCCAACGCTCGCGATCGGACCTCGAGGCCCAGGCGCGCCTCGAAGAGCGTATGCGCATGTCCGAAGAGCTTGGTGGTGAAGTCGATGACGTCTGCCATCGTCCCGAGCGCCGTCGAATCACCCGATTCGAATGAGGCTCGCGCGAGCTCGGAGGATATCTCCACGGCTCTTCGCAGGGACGGGCTGGTGCGGTGGGCCGCGGCTTGGACGAACTCCATCGACTCCGGTGCCGGCAGACCGTGAGACTCGAGGAGCTCGTGGGCGGCCTGAAGGCGCCTCGTGAGGTAGCGCGTCACGAGCTCGGATCGCCCGGCAGCGGCCACGTGCTCCAGCCCACCGGCGAGGTCTCCGCTGGCCAACGCCAAGTAACCGAGCTCGAATTCGAACGTGCCGTTCTCCGGGTCCCGCTCGAGTCCGCGCTCGAGCGCGCGCCGTGCCGAGGCGAGGGCGACTGCGTCGACGTTCCTGGCTGAGGCGTTGCGGAGATCGGAACGGGTCGAAGTGCGGTCGAGGAGCTGCTCGCCTAGCCGATGGACCTTGGTCGCCTCGTAGAGCTGGAGGCACGGGATCGGGTCCTCGGGAAAGCGCTCGATCGTATCGAGCAAGTAGGCGACGAGTGCTCCCAGCTCCTCCCGGCCCAGGTTCTTGCCGAGGGGCCGGTAACGGAGCCCCAGCAAAGTCGCGGCGCCGATCCGCTCCTCGAGGTCGGAGCCGTCGTCGGCCAGGATCTCGAACAGGGCGTCCGGACGAAGGGCCGAGAACTCACCGAGCGAAGGGTCATGGAGCGCATCGTGAACCTCGAGCTCACCGCCGATCGGCAGGTGCGTCCTCGCCTCGACCCAGGCGACCTCGCGGTAGCTCGGGGTGAAGAGGACGAGCAGCGCTGCCAAGACGAAGACGCTGGCGGACAGTCGCAGGGCGAGGGACGGCGACGAGGCGGACATGAAGGCTCCTCGTGACAGGGCCGCACGGGACGGGGCGGGAGCGCCCTCGGGCAGGGTGCCTATCGGCGAGAATCGTGGCCCGGCTTGCCTTCAATCCCGGTCCTTCTGACCGAGGGCGCCCCGGTTGTGTCCCCCGAGGGCCGAACCTACAATGCCCCCTTGATCTCCATCGTCTGAATGGTCGCCGCTCTGGCTGAGCGGCGCTCCGCAGGCGAGCCCCTCGAAGAGCCCGAACGATCATTCGATGAACGAGTCCCTGAAGCAGCGCACGGTGAGCAAGCGTCCCGATCAGGTCCGAATCGAGGGACGCCTCCTCTTCTTGACCGAGGACCCCGAGCTCGTCCGGCAGCAGCTCGCCGGCGAAGACCTCGCCTGGACCCCGGATAGGAAGCTTCGGGACAACATCTCCACCGACGAGATCACCCCGGCCTACATTTGCTACTACTTCGACGAGACGCTCGGTGAGTTCCCTTACCTTGGCTTCCAGGCAGGTGGCGAATTCCCGATCGAGCGGGGCAGCGTGAAGAAGGGCGGCTTCGGCGTCTCGATCTCGGGCAAACGGCGCGGCAAGGGCTCCAGCCGCGAGCAGTCGCCCTACGCCGAGCTTTGCGCAGGGATCCGGCTGGTCATCGCCGAGAACATCGAGCGCATCTACCGCCAGAACTGCCAGAATCTCGGCATCCTCACCTCCACCGATTTCGGGCTGATCGAGAGGCTGCGGCGCGGCGAGGAGATCGCGCTCGAGGAGTTCACGCGCGGTGAGGACGCGATCACCCGGCAGATCATCGAGTACGGAGGCTTGTTCAACTTCAACGTCGCCAGGCTCCAGGGCAAGGCGACGGTGCCGGTCACCGAGACGCCTTCTCGGCCGATGACCCTGGCCGAGAAGATCTTTGCCCGCCACTTCGTCGTCGACGCCGCCAACGATCGCATCGGCGTGGACGCGGTGCAACCCGGCGATGCCGGCTTCGTGCGCACCGACATCCGCTTCAGCCACGAGTACGTCACGCCGATGGCTGCGATCTTCTTCGAGCAGCTCGTCGGCGAGAACGAGAAGGTCAACGATCCGGACTCGATCTTCTTCTTCCGCGATCACCTGACCTTCCTCGAGATGGCCATGACCGACGAGCGCAAGAAGATGGGCTTGCTCGAGGTCGCCACGCAGCTCAAGGAAAAGCAGGAGGCATTCTCGGAGAAGCAAGGCGTTCGGCTCCATGGCGAGCTGCCGGGCGGTAAGGGCTCCGAGGCGATTTGCCATTCGAAGATCCTCGAGAGCTATGCGCTCCCGGGTCAGATCATCATCGGCTCGGACTCGCACACGCCGCACTCGGGCGCGGTCGGATGTGTCGCGTTCGGGGTCGGGACGACAGACATCTTCAACTCGTGGATCACCAAGGATGTCCGCGTCCGGGTTCCCGAGTCGGTGCGCATCGAGGTGAAGGGCGTGCCGCGCGCGGGCTTGACGGCGAAGGACTACATGCTCGCGATCCTCGCCCATCCCTACGTGCGCAGCGGTGAGGCCATCGGGAAGGTCATCGAGTATGCCGGTCCGGCGGTGGAGGCGCTCGATGTCGATGAGCGCGCGACCTTGACCAACATGGCGGCCGAGGTGGGGGCCTTCACCGGGCTCATCGCTCCCGATGCCAAGACCGTGGATTATCTCGTCGAGCGGCGAGGGATGCCGCGGGAATCGGCCGAGGCCTTGTGCGCCCAGTGGCAGGGGGACGAGGGCGCCGAGTACGCCAAGACGATCGTCATCGATGCCGAGGAGCTGCAGCCGATGGTCGCGACGCCCGGCGATCCGGGCAATGGCGTGCCGATCTCGGAGCTCGGACGCGTCAAGATCGACATCGCCTACGGCGGCTCGTGCACGGCCGGCAAGCGCTCCGACATGGACATGTACGCCAAGGTGCTGAAGGACGGTCTCGAGCGCGGTGCGCACGTGCCCGACGATGTCGAATTCTGGATCCAGTTCGGCTCACAGGACGTGAAGCATTACTGCGAGCAGAAAGGTTACATCGAGATCTTCGAGAAGGCGGGGGCCCGATTGATCGAGCCTTCGTGTGGCGCGTGCATCAACGCCGGCCCGGGGGTGAGCCGCTCACCGGAACAAGTCTCGGTGAGCGCGATCAACCGAAACTTCCCCGGCCGAAGTGGTCCTGGCCAGATGTACCTCGCCAGCCCCTACGTCGTCGCGGCGTCCGCCCTCGAGGGCTACATCGTGCCGTTCGAGCCCACTGCCGAGCGGGTCTGAGGAGCGCTTCGAAAAGAGCCCGCACGTCCGAGAGCAGGAGGGTCGATCGGAAAGGATCGTCCCAAACGAAAGGGGGAGAGCCGCGAGCGCAGCGACCGGTTCTCGCCGATTCCGTGGAGGGTCGTTGCCGGTAATCGACCGGGCGAGGATCGAGTCCGTCCGGCGACTCCAAGAACCTTCGAGCGTAGCGAGACTTTTCTAGAGAAGGCTCGCTACGCTT
>JAVJTD010000240.1:0-20203 GCA_040219065.1 Planctomycetota bacterium | reverse complement strand
CACGGGTCCCTGACACGGAGCCGCTGCCGTTGGAACGGCGAGGTTCACGGCGAGGATCTTATTCGTTTGGCGATGAGTAAGGGACGATCCGACGCGCCCGTCGGTGAGGGCGTCGGAACGTTCCCACGCCATCGCTGCGGGATCCGGTCCCGTCGTCCCTCACGAGGCCCCGTTGAATCGATCACGAGCTCTGTGCGCACGAGTGTGTTCCCAACCCCGCGCCAGGGACCTGTTCGGGCTCCGATCGTTTCACCCTGTATGCTCAGCCGGTCCGCCGGCGGGGGCTCCGCTGATCTGAAACTAGATCCCGCGCGACCGAAACCAGAGCCCGCGCGACCGATACGGGGAGCGGCTGCTGAGCGGGGAGCTGCTTCCTCGCCGGTGCCACCGATCGAATTGGGAGGCGCAGAGCAAGGGGCCGCACAGAGTGCGCTGTCGTCGCACGGCCGCCCCGGCCCAAGCTCGCTCGAGCAGAGCCCTCGCCGACAGACTCGGTCTTTGACTCGCTCGACTTGGGCACTCCATCGCCCTCTCCGTGTCAGGGACCCGTACGGGCTCTGGTTTCCCGATCGCGGGGACGCGCTTGCCACTCTTGATCTCGACCGGCCGACTCCAGTAGAATCGCGGCGCCGGAACCCGGACTCTTCCTGTCCGAAGTGTCGGCATGGTCTCGGTTTCCAAGATCTCGCCGGGAGGCGATCGCCAGGTGCCGGAGCTGCTCGAGAACCCGGCCGGCCTTCGCGATCTGCTTCTGGGCAGCCGAAGGATCGCCGTCGTTGGCGCCTCGAATGATGAGGGGCGAGCCAGTCATTGGATCATGGCTTACCTGCTCGAGGCGGGGTACGACGTCATCCCGGTCAACCCGCGTTACGAGAAGATTTTGGGACGGCCGTGCCGAGCTTCACTCGAGGCGATCGAGGGACCGGTCGATATCGTCAATGTATTCCGGCGTCCCGAGGAGGTCGGGCCGATCGTCGACCAGGCGATCGCGCGCGGCGATTCCGCTGTCTGGCTGCAAGATGGCGTGATCGCTCCCGAGGCCGCCGAACGGGCGCTCTCGGCCGGCCTCACGGTGGTGATGAATCGTTGCATCTATCGCGACCACGCCCGGTGGGTCGGCGCCCAATGACCTCGGAGAGCTCGGTTCCAACCTGGTGTATCCCAACGACGACATGAACGACGGCTCGGACCTCGACTCGCGGCGAAGCCATCCCAGGCGATCCGCGGTCGAAGAAGATCCCGGGAGCCGAAACGGGCAGGATGCCAACGATTCCGAGCCCGAAGGATCACGCTCGCCGAAGGCGCGCAGCGATCGCGCGGTGTACTGGGACACGACGGGTGACGGACGGGACGTCGCCGAGCTCTTCGAGGAGAGCAAGCTCGATCCCGAGGCGGTCAAGATCGTTCGCCGGCTCGCCCGCCACGGTCACGAGGCGTACCTGGTCGGTGGCTGCGTCCGGGATCTGCTCCTCGAGCAGGAGCCGAAGGACTTCGATGTTGCGACCTCGGCCACGCCCAGTCAGATTCGGCGGCTGTTCCGCAATTGCCGGATCATCGGGCGACGCTTCAAGTTGGCCCACATCTTCTTCGGTGACAAGATCATCGAAGTGTCGACGTTCCGCGCGCTGCCGAGTGGAAAGGACGACGACAGCTCGGACCTGTTGATCCGCCGGGACAACGAGTTCGGGACGCCCGAGGAAGACGCCATCCGACGAGACTTCACCGTCAACGGGCTCTTCTACGATGTCGACGCGTGCCAGGTCATCGACCACATCCATGGCGTCGAGGACATCCAGCGCCGCATGCTGCGCACGATCGGCGATCCCGACGTTCGGATCCAAGAGGATCCGGTGCGGATCCTTCGCGCGGTGAAGTTCGCCGCGCGGCTCGATCTCGACATCGATCCCGAGACGTGGGACGCGATGGAGCGCCATCGCCGCGACCTCGACCGATGCGCCGTCCCGCGCGTGACCGAGGAGATCTCTCGCCTCCTCAACGGCGGAACGGCGACGCGCGCCTTCGAGATGCTCTCCGAGTGTGGCGTGCTCGAAGTACTCTTGCCCGAGGTGGCGGAGTACCTGGGCCGCGCCGATGAGGCGTCGGTCAATCGCTTCTGGGTCTTCCTGCGCTGCCTCGACCTGCTGCGCAACAAGCTGGGGCCGCTGCGCAACCATTTCCTCTTCGGGACGGTGCTCTCCCATCTCGTCCTCGAGTCGATGACTGCAGATCGGACCCGCGATCAGATCCTCCAGCTCGATTGGGGCACCGAGGCCGGCAGTGTCCTCAAGCCCATCGCCGTGCGCATGAACCTCTCTCGCCTCGATACCGATCGCATGCGACAGATGCTCGCCGCGCAAAGGCGCTTCCTGTACCCGTCCAAGCGACGCGCGTCGAACACAACCTTCATGCGCCGCCCGTACTTCGCCGACGCCTTCGAGCTGTTTCGCTTCTACGTCGCCGCCAACGCCGAGCTCCGAGACGAGGAAGCCAGGTGGCTCGAGCGGATCGCCCAGTTCGAAAGCCGCGAAGGCTACTGCCCCGTCACTCGTCTCGTCCGCCCCCAGAATGGCGAGAAGAAGTCCTCCGAGAGGCCGAGGCGTCGCCAGCGGCGGTAGGGGGCGGGGTGGATAGGGTGCTGTGGTGCCTTGGTGCTGTGGTGCCTTGGTGCTGTGGTGCCTTGGTGCAGAACGGAATGCCCGGTGGCGGGAGGGGGAGAGCCCCGAGCGCAGCGACGGGTCCTCGCCGTGTCCGATGAGGGTCCCTGCCGGCAAGCCCCAAGGGAATGACTCGGACCGTCCGGACGTGCCACGAACCCTGAGCGTAGCGACGGGTCGTCCCATCGCCGCGCTTCGGGTTCGTTGCGCCTCTGAGCCGGTCATCGTCGTCGCATTCGTGCGATTGCCGGCAAACACAAGATGTCGTGAGGACCCGCCGCTACGTTCGGGGCTCACTCCGGAGGTGCCGTGGTGCCTTGGTGACTCGGAACTCTGGCGATCACCCAATCACCCGACCACCCTCGCCACCTGGACACCGGTTACGCGGCCGTGACTCGCGGGACGGGATCACGGTTGGATCTCGGACGCTCTCGATTTTTGTCGCGTGAGCTATCGGCCCACGGGGCGCCTCTTTGAGCGCGCTCGGGCTCGACGCACCTCCTGTCTGGCCTCGGTTTTGATTCCTGCGGCCGTTCGAATCGGGTGCCCACGATCACTCGAGTCATTGCCCGCCCCGGCGATGACCATCATCTGGAGGAGTCCCCATGCTCGATCGCGTTCGCCGGCTCGCAAGGGTCGGTCTCGGAGCTCTGGTCCTTACGGCCAGCTCGAATGCTCAGGACCTGCCGCCGTCGGGTATCCGCGGCTTGGATCTGGTCTGGGCCACATCGCCGACCGGGAGCTCTCAGCTCTTCGCGGTCAGCTCGCAGAACCTCTTGGCCTTCCCGATCCACTCGCCCGTCGACAACCTCCCTTCCCGCTGGGCGCATCGCCGGCGAACGCTGGGAGCGCTGGAGACCCAGATCACCGGCGACACGGCGGCTGGCGTCCTGCTCACTCCGATGGGAGACCAGAGCGGCGCCGGCGCGATCCACTTCCTCGACACTCGCCTCGGTGTCCCACTCGCCTCTCAGCTCGTCCCCACCTCGAATCCTCCCGCCTACGACATTGCGATCATTCCTTCATTACAAGTGGCCTTCTCGGTCGAGGACAACGGCTTCGACACGACTCTGCGCGGCTTTTCGTACGCGACGCCAGGTCAGCTCCTGCCGCTCTCGCCGCCTAGCCTGAACCTCCCGGGCCGGCCCGCCGCCTACGTCAACCGCATCGGTGTGGATGAGGCGAACGGACAGCTCCACGTGCCGACCGCATCGGGCATCCAGATCATCTCGGTGCAGGCGGCTGTGCCGCAGATGTCGGCTGGCCCGTTCGTGGTGACCGGTGCGGCGGCCCCGGCCACGAACCCTTCGACCTTCTTGCAGCTCGGCACGCGCGTCTGGGTGATGGGGACGACGACCTTCGACGGCAACGGCAAGCCGAACGATGGCGGTTGGATCTCCTGGAACAACAACGGCGCCGCGACGAGCGGGACCTTCGGGCAAATTCCCAACCTCTCGCCGCCTCGCAACTACGTGCCTGCCGTCGGTGCCGAAGAGCTGGCCGTCGTCGGGAACGGCACCAACACCTGGGTCTACTACCCGCTTCGCGATCCCTCACCGACCGCGTTCTTCGTGAGGCCATCGGCGATCGGTGTCGTGCGTTATCTCGGCGCGCAGCTTCCGGTCAGTGCGACGCTGACTTGCCCCGATAACATGGGGGAGCCGTTCGCGATCCCTTCGGTTCATGGGACGCGCGTCGCGATCGAGAGCAGCCTCGGTCCGCCTTTCAGCTCCGATCCGCCCGGCGGCGCCGAGAAGATCAGCATTCTCTATTCGCCGCTCGATCCGCTGGGATCGGGCACGGCCTACGGTCGGCTCGGAGTGCCCGGACCTCTCGGCGGACGCATCAGCACCAAGGGCATGGACCGTCCCATCTGGACGCGCGACGGCAGCCGAGTGATCGCGTTCACGAGCCACTTCCCCGGTGCTCCGAACCCGGCGCGACCCGGCATCGAAGTGCTCGATGTTCCGGCCGGGCAACTCCTGGACGAGCTCGTGACGCCGCACACCGTGGTCGAGAATCCGACGTCGCCGAATCAGAGCATCATCTACCCGAGCTCCTACCGCCCGCGCGATCCGGCGGCGGCGCCCTTTCTCGACACGCTCGGGATCTCGCTCGCCGGCAACGTATTCCATGACGGCATGGCGGCTGCCCTGACGCTGCCGTTCGGTGAGGTCGGGCAGAAGCAGATCGCCGCGCCGCTATTCACTCAATCGAGCGAGGTGCCGAACTTCCCGGGCATCCTGCCGCCGAGCTTCGAGGACGCGACTGCGCCTCTGGTCCCGATCCCCGGCCAGTTCGGTGCGCGCCGCACCGCATTCAACAAGCTGCCCGGCTTGACATTGATCGGCGTCACGATGGTCTTCGCCATCGACGACACGATTCGTCTCCAGCCGACGGGGGCCAATGCTTTGGCCGCGCTCGGATTCGGGTTCTCCCAGGATCCGATCGTGCTGTCGCTCCCCACCGGCTTCGTGACGACCAGCGAGCTCTTTTCCTACTGAGACGGGGGCCGGTCGCGTCATTCTGCGGCCGACCAACCTGAAAAAGACACAGCCAACGATGGGTCGAGGATGATCCTGGCAGGGTTCATTCGCTCCTCTCCGAGCCAGCCGCTTCCATTCCCCTATTTCTCCTATTCCACGCTGGTTGCGGGCGTTCCCTCGACCCATCGTTTCTTCTCTCCAACCCGAAGAGGAACCATGACACGATCCATCAGTCTGCTGACCCGCGTCTTGATGCTTCTGGTGATCTCGGCGAGCGTGGCCCATGCCGAGGACCTCATCGTCGATGCCAGCGGTGCCCCAGGAGCGTACCCGGACATCGGCTCGGCCCTCGCCGCCGCTGACCTCGGCGATCGCATTCAGGTGCGACCTGGCCACTATCCGTTCTTCCAGTACTACAAGGCCGTGCCGATCATCGGCACCGGCAGCCGTCCGAGCGATGTCGTCATCGACGAGATCGCCTTTCACATCAGCATCCCGCAACTCGACTACAGCGCGCGCCTCTCGAACGTGCAGATCGGCCATCCTCAGACGGCCGGCCAGTCCGCTCCGCCACTCGTGCTGTATGGGAACGAGAACCCTCCCGGGACCTTCGTGGTCCAGGGCGCCGAGATCTACGGCGGCGTGTTCCTCCGCGGTGGCCATGAGGGCTTCTACGTCCTTTTCGCCAACTGCCATCTCGAGTCCGCTCCCGGCCAGGGATTCACCGGCGAGACGTTCTACTTCGGTGGCCCGGGCAACGCGCTCGACCTGCAGGGGACTCGCATCCTCGCGGCGAATGGCGATCCCGGGGCGTCCTTGGCGGCGGGGGTGGCTCTGCGCATCGAAGGCGGCACGCGAGCGCGTCTGCATGGCTGCGATATCATCGGCGGTGACGGACTCTCCGGCGGCCTCGGTCTCGCGACCGAGGGATCCTCGGATGTGAGCTTGCGTCTCGATGGCGGCACCTCGATCTCGGGAGGCACGGGCGAAGCAGGAGCTGGCGGGGATGGCGTCGATGTCGCTTCGGGGCACCTCGCCGTTGGGAGCGCGACGGTCTTCGGTGGTCATGGCACTCCGCCCGGTAGCGCCTATGCCGGAGTGAGCCCGACGGCGGCACCGGCCGGCGTGAGCTTGCAGACGACTCCGGCGCTCCGATTCGCTGAGAACGGCACGTGGGTGAGCTCGGGTGAGAGTGTGCGGTTCGAGCTCGCTGCTCCCGAGGGGCGGATCGCGATGATCGGCCTGGCCTTGGATGTCGAGCTGCCGGCGGGAGCCTTCGTCTGCCTCGATCCCTCGACGCTCTGGACGTATCCGGGAAACGTGCTCTCGATGCGTGTCCCGCAGGTCGGCACGTATCATCCGGGCCTCTCTCTCTTCGCTCAGGGCGGCTGGCTCGATCCGGCGACCGGTCAGGTCGTCCTGACGAACACGGCTGCCCTGCGAGTCGATCTGCATTGAGTGGGCGTCCGTCCGACGGCAGGCTGTTTTGAACGTTTACTCATAGGAGGAGGGCGCTCGATGCCCGATCGATTCTGCGTTCGGAAATGGACCCTCGTCGCGCTGCTGGCCGTGTCGGCCGGCGGCGCCCAGGCCGAGGACGATCCGCCGGATCCTTCCAAGGAGGAGGTCTTTCTCGAATGTGCCGAGGGCTGGGAGTGTGCCCTGGTGCTCGACAACGGCAAGACGGGCATCTGGACCGTCGATGCCTTCAACGTCTTCCCTCAATACGGCACGCCGGAGATCATCGGCCTTGACGACGAAGGTCGATGCCACGTGATGATCGGCTACAGCGGCAAGTGGACCGACAAGGAAGTCATCCACGACGGCGCCTGGCTGGGCGGCCTCAGCTTCGGAGACATCGATCCGCGCATCGAAGGGCCCGAGCTCTACACCGGCGGACAGAAGGGTCACCTCTACCAGGTCAACGGGTACAAGGAGGGCGTTCTCGACTGCCGCTTGATCTCGATCCTGCCCGGGCGAGAGATCCACACGATCGTCGCCGAGGACCTCGACGGTACGAAGCCCGGCCGCGAGCTGCTCGTCTTCACTCGGCCCGGTGGCATCTTCTCTTTGAGCCCGACCGGCGAGCACGGCCGGTTCGTCACCGAGCAGATTCTCGAGGTCGACGGGCGTGTTCGGGACGCGCAGGTCCTGCCCGCTCCCGATGGGGCTCCGAAGGAGATCGCCACGGTCTCGCGCAACGGCCGCCTCGAGATCCTGCGCTTTCAGGATGGCGAGCCGAAGTTCGAGACGATCTACGAGGCGCCGATGGGCCTCGGTCGCATCGAGATGTCCGAGAGATCGACGATCCAGCACGTCGTCTTGTACTCGAGCCACGATGACGGACGAATCCTCCGCCACGAGCGCGCGGGCCGCCGCGCCTGGACGACCGAGTGCATCTACTACGGCCCCCAAGGGGCGCGCGGCATTGCGACCGGTGTGTTCTCGACGGGCGATCAGGAGACCGTCGTCGTCTTCGGCTACAGCGGCCGAGTCGAGATGCTGACACGGCAGGCTTCGGGCTGGAAGCGCGAGCTGATCTTCGAAGATCGTGACAAGGGCCACTGGCTCAAGGCGATCGAGGTCGACGGCCGCAACACGACGCGCGAGATCGTCGGCTCGGGCTACGGCGGCCGAATCTTCCTGCTGAAGAGACCTCCGGGATACGGCTTCTCGGAAGAGACGCCGTCGGAACCGGTGCACGCACCGGAGATGAAGCCTGAGACCGAGCCGAGCGAAAAGACGGGGCGCGCCAAAGAGCCGGCGCCCCCGAAAGGGGCGGCGGCTCAGCCCGCCTCCCTCCGCATCGCCGTGCGCGCCAACCCCGATCAGCTCGAGCGCCTGACGCCGCTCTCCTACTCCGGCGGCTTCCAGACGAAGACGGCCGTCTACGAGACACTGGTCCGCCGCGCGGATGATGGAAGCATCATTCCTGCTCTGGCCCGCACCTGGCGCTTCGAGGATCAGGGGCGAGCCCTGATCCTCGAGCTCGACGAGGCAGCCCATTACCACGACGGCACGCCCGTCACGTCGCAGTCGGTCGTCTGGCACCTCCGCCGCTGGGTCGGTTTGCCCGAGCATTCCTGGTTGGGCCTAGCGGACCGCGTCCGCTCCGTCGACATCGCCGGAGCGAGCGCCGTCCGCCTTACGCTCGATCGCCCCTGGGCCGCCCTCGCCGATCTCTGCGCCATCAACCCGGCCGCCGTTCAAGGACCCGGTGCACTCGATGGAGAGGGGAAGTTCGTTCGGCCCATCGGCTCGGGACCGTTCCGGTACCTCGGGAGCGAGGGAGCAATCTCTCGGTACGAGGAAATGGCGAGCGAGAGAGTCCTCGAGATGCACTCGGTCGACTCGGCAGAAGAGGCGATGGAGTTGCTCGAGAGCGGTGAGATCGATCTCGTCTACGATGGCTGGTACGAGCTCGTCCCGCGCGAGGTCGCTCGGCGCTATGCCCGCGACATCGCCTGGCAGGTGCGCGCCGTACCGGGCAGCTCGGTCTTCTATCTGAGCTTCGGAGGTGAGGTCGATCGCGAGACGCGACGCGCGATTGCGCGCGCGGTAGATCGCGGCGCGCTCATCCGCGATGTCGAGCTGGGCTATGCCGACGCGACGAGCTCCTGGGCCGCCCGTGCCTTGACTACGTGGCCGCGCTCCCGGTACGAGGGCGAAGCGCCCAAGCGAATGAAGAGTGACGTGACGCTGACACTCATCGTCGATGAGGCCAATGAGCGCAGGGTCGCCCTCGCCGAGTCCCTCCGCGATCAGCTCGCCGGTGTCGTTACGTTGAAGGTCGCGCCGCTCTCGGCGAAAGACCTCGGTAATCGCGTTCGCCAGGGAGACTATGACATCCGCATCGAGCGCACCTGGGGCTCACCCTATGATCCCGAGCTGTCGCTCCGCGCGCGCTTCCTCCCGCCGCCGTCCTTGCCGAACGCCTCGAGCGAGCGCTTCTTCGGCGTCGATCCGCGCCTCACCGAGCTCGTCGCCATTAGCCAAGGCATCGTCGACGACGCCGCGCGCCATCAAGTCTATCGCCAGATCCAGGACTTCCTCGATGCGGAAGCCGTCATCGTCCCGCTTTACTCGCCGCAGCGCTTGATGATCGCCCGACTCGGCGTGCCATTGCCGCGATTAGGGACGGATCTGTACCGAGCCGACTTCGATGTACACTCGGGAGATCCTGAGTGCCCAACCCTCGAAACGGAGCATGAGTCTGACTCGAACGAATCGATTGAGGCTGTCGAGGGGCATTGCACTCCATTGCTTCTTACTCCTGGTGCATTGATCTTGAAGATCGTGGTCTGAAGTCTTGATGTGAATCTTGAAACCGGGAAGGGGGAGGTGTACCCTGTACCCCGGAGCCATGGGAATGGGCTGATCCGCTAGCCAGACATCGAACCAATGGAGTGAGTTGCTATGAAGAAGACGCTTGCATCGACATCGACGGCGTTTTTCGTTGGGTGCTTTCTCGCCGGGGCTGTCCTCTTCCTGAATTCGCCGGCGATGTCCGCTCACGACGCCATCTCTCGCGCAGCCTGCCAGGGCTGTGAGCTCGTTGACGAAGTGGAGATCGGTGAGGACACCTATGAGCTTTGCGAGGTGAACTTAGACGTTTTCTGCTGCGACTGCATTGTAGCCGTTGACGCTGACCTCGTTGGAGGTAAGCCGCTCGAGTGCGAAGCGGGTAGCTGCGTGGCAAAGAGCGGTGGTGGGTGCGACGATGGGTCCTGTCGTTACAGGTTTCGGTACCGTGTAACACTCAAACCCGGAGGGTGCTCGGAAGTGCATTGGTGTCACCAAACGTGCCTCTCATCCTCGTGGGACGAATGTGACGGTGACAACGAATGCCCGGAGGGAATGGGGCTCTCCAACTTCTGGATAGAAAGCAACGGCTACTCGGGAGGTGGCGATGGCTGGACGACCGTATCCTGTGGTTGCATTGAGTACTTCGCTCTGTTCTCAGGAAGCGATGAGTCGGGCTGTAGGGTCCTCCACTTCGGAGTGGGATGTAGCGCTTGCTCCGTGACGGGAGGGGGCGGAGGGAACTGATGAGAGGCTCACGAGTTCGTGTTTCCGGTGGTCTAGTCGGCTGGCGGGCACTGCTTGCCGTCATGTTGGGTTTCGGGTTTACGCTTCTGGCCTACATGTTGATCCGCGATGAGACGCGCCTAGCCGAATCGGAGATCGGCGCGATGAGCGTGCATGACCACGAGCGGCCTCGCTCTTCGGCTTTCCGGGTTCAAGAAGGCGATGAGACTGCCGAGAGTGTCGACGAGGAAGGCGAGAACCGAGAAGAAGTCGCTGGAGAGGTTTCCCTGTCAGGTCAGGTGAAAAACCCCGGTGGAGGGTCACAGCTTGAGCGCGACACGGAGGCGACGGTTAGGTCAATGTTGTTTCAGGCTCATCCCGAACGGGGCGGCATGGCGAAATCGGGCGGTGGCCGCGTGTCGCGCGACGAGTGCCTGGCGCGAGCACTGAGAAGCGTCGAGCGAAACCCGCTGCTGAATCCCTCGGGACAGCCGCTCTCGGGCGACGAAGAGATCCATATTCGAGAGTTCTTGATTTCATTCTCGAAGGACTTTCTGCCTGTGGTGGACCGTTATGAGGAACAGAAGGGCGAGCTTCAGAGCACGGTGTGGAGTCCGGATACTCCTTTCGAGCTCTTTGAAAGAGTCGCCCCTCTCAGCGACGGTCGCTGGCCGAAAATGGAGCCCGACTATCGGGAAGAGATCGTCTTCGGTGGTTTTCACCGTGAGATCGATCCAGAGTGGTTTCTCGCCGTTCGCATCGATCCAAGGCAGAATGATGGGCTCGCCAATGCCAGCTTCGAGTACTGGTCCTCTTTGGATAGTGCGATCGCTACCATTCGTGATTTGACCGATACTGATTAGGGTTGAAGGAGGGAACCGCTTCCACGCGCCATCGCACCCCGCTTGGCGAGGGCGGCGAGGCGGTCGGCCTGGCGGGTGGGCTCGGGGAGGCGGTAGCCGGCGCCGCAACGCAGGGTGAGCTGGACGGTGCCTTCGAAGTCGACGAGGTGGCCCGGTGAAATGAAGAGGGGCCGCACGTCCAGTCGCGTGCGGAGCACCGTGCCGATTCGCGTGTCGCCGTCACGTAGATCGCTCGCCGCGCCGCGCTCTGAACCGGGCTCTTCGAACTCGCCGATGAGGCGGCTCTTCGCGCAGCCGACCGTCGGACGATTCAGCCAGAGCCCGACGTGCGCCGCGAGCCCGAGGCGACGCGGATGCGCGATGCCTTGCCCGTCGATGAGGACGGCGTCGGGCGTCACATCGAGAGCCGCGATCGCGGCGAGGATGGCGGGGGCTTCGCGGAACGACAGGTAGCCGGGCACGTAGGGGAACGGAATGGGCCGGCACACTGCGACGTCGGCGATCATCTCGAGTGGATCGAGCCGGTACGCGACCGCCGCGGCGAAGAGGCGGCCATTGGGCTTGTCGAAGGCGATGTCGGCGCCCGCGACGATCTTCGGCATCCGGCGCAAAGGCTCGAGACGGACCTTCGCGGCGAGCTCCGTCTGGAGCGCCTTGGCGGCCGGAATGTCGAGGTCCCAGGTGTGGAGCATGGTTCCAGTCGTGGATCGTCAGGAGTGACTTGCATCGTCAGAGACCCTGATGATCGCAAGTCGGACAGTGAGGGGGAAGGTGTCCTCGATACCACGGCGGGGTGAGAGCCGTGAGTGGAGGGTTCTACCCGTCGCTTCGCTCAGGGCTCTTGGCACCTCAGTACGGACCCCGTCTTCCCTTCGAGGATTACCGGCAGGGACCCTCCCCGGACTCGGCGAGGACCCGTCGCTATGCTCGGGGCTCACTCCCTTCCGTCGCCGGGCGTCCCTTTTGGGACCCAAGCACCCAGTCACCCAAGCACCCCTCCCGACGTGTTATCCTGTGGCTCCTATGAACACTGGAGGGGAGCGCGAGCTCATGTCGACGAACGTAGAGGCCATTCTCGACAATCTGAATCCTGCGCAGCGAGAGGCCGTTCAGCACGGTGATGGACCGCTTCTCATCGTGGCGGGGGCGGGGTCCGGCAAGACGCGCGTCATCACGCGCCGGATCGCATACCTGATGGAGCAGGGCGTCGAGCCGTGGCGGATCTTGGCGATCACGTTCACGAACAAGGCCGCCGGCGAGATGAAGGAGCGCGTGCATCAGCTCGTGGGCGATCAAGGCGCGTGGATCTCGACCTTCCACTCGATGGGCGCCCGGATCCTGCGCAGAGAGGCCGAGGCGCTCGGCTTCGATCCGCGCTTCACGATCTACGACACCGGTGATCGCAAGGCGCTGGTCAAGCAGGTGATGTCCGAGCTCTCCATCGACACCTCGCACTACCGGCCTAGCCAGGTGGCGAGCACGATCGGGGACCTGAAGGTCCGGCTAGTGCCGCCGGAGGAGTTCGCCGAGCAGAGCCTCGATTACTTCAACGATGCGGTGGCCCGGATCTATCCCGCTTATCAGGAAGCGCTGCGCAACAACAATGCGCTCGACTTCGACGATCTCCTCGCGCGGCCGATCGAACTGTTCGAGAAGCACCCCGAGATCCTCGACCAGTACCGCGAGCGCTTCCAGTACGTCCTGGTCGACGAGTACCAGGACACCAACCGCGTGCAGTACAAGATCGCCAAGGCGCTCAGCAGTCACCATGGCAACCTCTGCGTGGTCGGTGACGCGGACCAGAGCATCTACGGTTGGCGCGGCGCGGACATCCGCAACATCCTCGACTTCACCGAGGACTTCCCCGGCGCGAAGATCATCAAGCTCGAGCAGAACTACCGCTCGTGCGCCAACATCCTCGCCGCGGCGTCTGCGGTGATCGGATACAACGGGGACCGCATCGAGCGCGAGCTGTGGACCGACAACGAGGACGGTCCTCTGATCCGCGAGATCAGCGCATTCAACGATCGCGAGGAGGCGAGGGAGATCGCCGCCCGGATTCGCGAGTTGATGCGTCAGGGCATGCGCGCGAACGACATCGCGATCTTCTACCGGACGAACGCCATCTCGCGCAGCCTCGAGCGGTCGCTGCGGGACAACGCACTACCCTACACGATCGTCGGCTCCGTCGAGTTCTACCAGCGCCGCGAGGTGAAGGACGTCTTGGCGTACCTGCGTATCCTCGCGAACCCGGCGGACTCGATCAGCCTGCGCCGCATCTTGAACGTGCCGTCCCGCGGCATCGGCACCAAGACCCTCGCCCTGCTCGACGCCTACTCGCTCGAGAAGGGACAGCCGCTGCTGATAACGGTGCTCGATCCGATCGGTGTCGGGCTGAGCAGTCGCGCGCTGAAAGCGGTGATGACCTTCTCCGAGCTCGCGCGCGAATTGATGGAGCAGGACCCGCGGCGAGTGGGTCCGCTCGTCGAAGGGGTCATCCGGCGGACCGAGTACGAGAGCTTCCTCCTGCAGGGCGGCAACGCCGAGGAGATGGCGCGTGTCGAGAATGTCCGCGAGCTCATCGCGTCGGCGCGCGAGTACGACGCCGATCATCCCGAGGACGGCTCGTTGGCCGGCTTCCTCGAAGAGGTCTCGCTCGTTGCCGATGTCGACAAGTGGGACGAGGCGGCGGACCGCGTGACCCTGATGACGCTGCACGCCTCGAAGGGCCTCGAGTTTCCTTATGTGTTCATCGCCGGCGTCGAGGAAGGCCTCCTGCCGCACATGATGTCTGCCGACACCGAGACCGGCATCGAGGAGGAGCGGCGACTGTTCTACGTCGGCATCACGCGCACCATGCGCGAGCTGACGGTGAGCTGGACGAAGGGACGAAGCCACTTCGGCCAGACCGGCAGCGGGATGCGCTCGCGCTTCCTGAACGAGATCCCGGCCGAGCTGCTCGAGCAGCAAAGCTGGCCTCCGCCACGGCCGATGCGGAACGGTATCCCACCGGCTCCCGAGGACGACTTCGACGATCTCTACGATCCGCTCGATGACTTCGGAGGCGGCGAGGAGTGGAAGGTCGGCGACCTGGTCGAGCACGAGCACTTCGGCCGCGGCCGCGTGCAGCGCGTCTCCGGAATGGGGCAGAACCGGCGCATCACGATCGACTTCGAGATCCACGGTCGGAAGAAACTCTTGATCGACTACGCTGCGCTGATGCGTATCGAAGAGTACGATTGACGCCCCGATCGGGCCTGGCGGGTGGTGCTTGGGTGACTGGGTGCTTGGGTGGCAGGACGACTTCTGGGTGACTACGCGAGCACCTGAACACCAAAGCACCTGAACACCTTCCCCCCGGCGACAGCCTTGAACCGGAGACATGAACATTTCCGACCCATTCGCAGAGCTCGAGAAGCTCCTGGTGTCCATCCGTGAGCAAGAGGGGCCGAGCGGCCTCGAGCGCGCGGCGAAGATTCTCGGGGACTTTCGGCGAGAAAGCCGTGTGCCTGCCGAGGCGAAGCCGTCGGCGTCCGACGAGAGCCTCACCGATGAGAACGGCCTGTACCGGAATCGCATCATCGGCCGCAGCCCGAAGATGTTGGCGCTCTACCGCATGATGGAGAAGGTCCTGCCGACGGCCTACCCCGTGCTCATCCACGGCGAGAGTGGCACGGGCAAGGAGCTGGTCGCCAAGGCGATCCACGAAGGTGGGCCGCGCGCGAAGAAGCCCTTTGTCGCCGAGAACTGCGCCGCGATCCCCGAGACGCTGCTCGAATCGGAGCTCTTCGGATACAAGAAGGGCGCTTTCACCGGTGCCGACCGTGACAAGCTGGGCATGTTCCAGGTCGCCGACGGCGGCACGGTCTTCCTCGACGAGATCGGGGACATGGGCTCGTCGATGCAGACGAAGCTGCTGCGCACGCTGCAGAGTGGCGAGATTCGACCCGTCGGCGGCAAGAGCAACCAGATCGTCGACGTCCGTGTGATCGCCGCGAGCAACAAGGACCTCAAGAAGCTCATCCAGACGGGCGAGTTCCGCGAGGACCTGTACTATCGGATCGCGGTGCTGCCCCTCGAGCTGCCACCGCTCCGCGAGCGAGGCGACGATATCCTGCTCCTGGCCGAGGCCTTCCTCGAGCGCTTCAGCAAGCAGATGAGCCTCGAGCGCCCCGAGCTGGCCCAAAGCGCGAAGGAGGCCCTCTCCGACTACCGCTGGCCCGGCAACGTGCGTGAGCTGGAGAACGAGATGCAACGCGCCCTCGCCTTGGCCGGCCCCAAGATCGAAGCCGAAGACCTCAGCGACGCCTTGCGCGCCGGTTGAACCAGAGCCCGAAGGGAACCATCGGAGCCCGATCGGGTCCCTTGCCAATGGGGCCATCATTTCGAATCGACGCCGTAGGAAGCTGACCGATCGGGCTGTCACCCCGGTGAGTGAGGGACGAAGCGATGTGCGAGACGAATGGCGCCGGGTGCCAGAGTCCGGCTCTCCATATCGGATCCCGTGGCCACCCCGCGCCTCCGGCGTCCGGACGTCCGTTCGTTCCCTCTGCCGAGGCACACGCGCTCGTCCCTCACTGGCAACTCGCCGGACATCGTCGCACCGTCGATGGAAGCGTGCTCCCTCACCTGAGCCCTGCAGCCAGAAACCCGTGCGGGCTCTGTCGCTCCACCCGTGCGGGCCCTCGCCCAGTTCCGTATGATCGGGAACTCGGGACTCGGTTCGGCGTAGCACCCATGAGGTCCGCTCAGCCCAAACCCACGACCCCCGGCCGCTCCGGCCGGCGATGACCTGCCAGAGGATGACCATGATCGTCGAACGCCTCGGACTCGTCTGCCTCGTTCTCGTCCTCGCCTGTCTGCCTTTCGGCTCCGCGGTCGCCGACGAAGCGACTGCCGATCTCGCCGCCAAGGAAGGAGACTTGGAAGGCGCGCTGGTCGCCTATCAGCGTGAGCTGGACGGCGGGCCTGCGGCGAAGGACCGCACCCGATTGCTCGGGAAGCTGAACGATGTCCGTCGGCGGCTCGCCTTTCGGCTGCGGCTCCTCGAGGGAGTCGAGAGCGGCGATCTCGGCGAGGTCACGCTCGGTGGTCAAACAGGGCGTCCGCTGTCGGCCGATGGCGGTGGGCTGATGATCGGCAGTGGCGGCAGTGCCACCTACGTCCGCTGGACGGACGCTCAGCCGCAAGAGATGGTCGCGCTCTTCGATCGCCTCGAGGTGACGAACGAGAATCGACTCGACTTCGCCGCCTTCTGCTTCGCGAACGGGATGCAGGATCGGGCCGAGCAGGAGCTGACGAAGGCCGCCGAGAGCGCCGAGCTCAAGCCGGAGATCGACGGCCTCCTGGCCCGCGCTCGCGGCATCGAGGGCACGCCGCCGAACTTCGTGATCCTCGACGGCCGCTGGGTCACCCTCGGCGAGAACAAAGCCGAGGTCCGGGCGACGGGTCTGGTCGATCTCTCGAAGCTCGCCCGCGACTCTCGCCCCGAGAAGCGTCGACCCGCCTGGGAATCGCTCTCCGAGCGCGACGACGGCCGGCCCGTCCTCGCCGCGATCCTCACCGAGCTCTATCACGAAGGCCTCGAGGATCTGCAGAAGGCCAAGGAGTACAAGCAGCTCGAGCTCATGGCGAGCGACCGCGTCAAGCTCGAAGAGCGCCGCGCCCACGCGCTCGAGCTGATCTTCGACGAGGCGAAGTTCACCAAAGAGCCTTACGAGCTCTACGCCGAGTCCATGCGTGAGGTCACGCGCCGGGTCGATCTGGTCGAGGATCTGTGGGACTCGAAGCGCTCGCGGAAGGTGAAGATCGGCTCGGGATTCCGCAAGGACGTCGAGAGCTTGCAAGAGATCGTCCAAGCCTTCGATCGGTTCGACTTGCCCGCGCCCGAGATTCCGAAGGACAGCCTCTGGCTGCATCTCGACCCGACCGAGCGCATCGTTTCCCAGCAGAACTTCGCGCGCACGGCGGCCGAGCGGGACGCGGTGCGGCTGAATCAGGCGATCCTCGCCTCGAACGAGGAGGTCGAGGGGCCGACGGACCTCGAGCGCTCGCAGGTCCAGGTTACCAACGAGTACCGCGTGATGATGGGCCGGCAGGCGCTCTTGCTCGACGCGCGGCTGGTGGAAGCGGCGCGAGGCCACTGCGAGGAGATGTCCCTCCTTGGGTACTTCGCCCACGACTCGCCGACCCCGGGCCGGGAGACGCCGGGCAAGCGCATGATCCTGGCGGGTTATCCGCGGCCGGCGGGCGAGAACATCTACACCGGCTCCTCGAGCGCGACGGCGGCTCACCAGGCCTGGTTCCACTCGCCGCCGCACCATCGCAACATGCTCGCAGAGAGCCACACGGCGATGGGGAGCGGCTTCGCGGGCGGCCGTTGGACGCAGAACTACGGTAACCACAAGCTCGAGCTGTAGGTTCGGTGCGCTCGGGCGGCGTCTTGGCGCTTGCCACATCGAAACGCTGGGCGGTACCCTGGCGGGGGAGCGGAATGGAACACGCTGGCACCGGATTCGGAGAAAGAGGCATCGATGGCGGCAAAGCTCATCCTGACCGAAGGTGGAACCAAGAAGGCGTTCAAGCTCACGGGTGGCTCGGTCCGGATCGGATCCGGCGCGGGTTGCCCGGTTCGCTTGAGTGACGCAGCCGTCTCCGAAGAGCACTGCCTGCTCGCCAAGACCGATGCCGGCTGGGAGCTCACCGACCTGAAGAGCGCGCAAGGCACACGCGTCAACGGCTCGTTCGTCGATCACAAGGTCCTGGCCTCGGGCGATGTGATCACCATCGGTGGTGCCACGATCGACGTCGAGATCGAGGAAGAGATCGTCGAGCAGGTGATCATCGGCGAGCCCGCTTCACCGACGCCGGCACCTCCCGCTCCAGCGGCTGCTGCCGCGGTTCCGTCTCCGGCCGATGCGGGGCAGCCGGTCGGCTCGATGCCGATGTCGCGCAAGAGCGCGGCCGGCGCGGCGAGCAAGCGCTCGAGTGGCCGTGGCAAGGCGCGCGTCGCTGCCGCCCGGCGGCAGCGGGATGACGACTGGGACGACGACGATCGGGGTGATCGTCGCGGTCGCAAGCAAGGTCTCTCGACGCCGGCGATCGTCGGCATCGTCGTCTCGGCGGTGTCGATCCTCGGGCTGGTGCTGTTCCTCTCCTTGAAGACGCTCGAGTCGGATCCCGAGGCGAATCTCTTCAACCAGGTCCTCAGTGCCCGCAACGACGGCAACGCCGAGCTCGCGATCAAGCTGGGCAACCAATTCTTGAAGGAGTTCCCCGACTCCACGAGCCGAGGGAAGATCGAAGAGTACATCGAGGAGTTCGAGTCCGGAGTGGACCCGAACAAGTCGCAGGCGATCATCTACCGCTTCAATTCCTGGTTCAACAGCCTCAAGCAGCAGTTCGACGGCGAGGCGTATCAGCAGGAGTACGCCAACGCGACGCAGCTTTTCATCATCCAGGCGGAGTACTTCCTCGATGAGTGCCCCAAGGGCCACGAGAAGTTCGGCGCCGTTCAGACGATGCTCAGCCGCGCTCGCGAACAGTGGGAGCACATCTCCACCGAGAAGTGGGCGTTCACGCCCAAGGACCGCAAGGAGCTGAACGCAGTCGACACGCTGATGCGCCAGATGTATTACAAGGCGTGCTTCGCGATGCTCGACCGCTTCATGGCCGCGGGCGACGAGGTGGACAAGCGCGATGGCAAGGTCCTCGAGGCCGACTACACGCGGTACCAGAAAGAAGACTTCGACAAGAACGTGATCATCGCCGAGAACCGCGCGGAGAAGGGAGAGCTGATCCAGGCCCTGGTGAAGCTCCGCTTCCTCGAGGCGCTCTTCACCGAGGAGTACGCCTCGCGGGTCCGCCCGATGATCGCCGAGCTCGAGCAGCGCCGCAAAGAAGCCGCCGGCGGCTGAGCGAAGTCATCCTGGAGCATCGATGCAAAGGGCGCGCTCTCCCTGGAGTGCGCTCTCTGTCATTCCCGGGCCCGTGAAGGCCTCGCTGGCCAAGGCGAAGCTCCGGCCGAGAAGATCGCCGCGACCGAGCTCGCCGATGATCAAAGCTTCCTATGAGTGATGGCTCGATCGCTGGCGGAGAGCCCCGGCCCCCGTTCGATCTGATTGTTCGAACGCGCTGATCGCTTTTGCTATCGTGGGGCGGCGAAATGGCCGAGATCGTCGCGGTTGGGCGGTCGGCCATCTCGCGTATCGCGCATGTCGAGGGAGGGCATCACCGCGATGAAGGGCGGTTCAGCGGGCGGGCCGAAGAAGGCTCCGAGACGGGATATCGACGAGGAGCGGCGTCGGCTGCGCGACGAGTTCGGCGTGCTCGACTCACACGACGACTCGGGTCGCGTCGTCATGCGTTACCTCACTCTCGCCGAGACCGCCGACCTCGCCGGTCCCATGCCCTCGTCGGCGGGCCTGCTGCGATTGATCGCGCCGAGCGCCCGGTTGATGCACCTGCGGCTGCTCCTCACACTGCCGCCGAAGCAGGAGTTGCCCAAACCGCAGAAACCCAAGGGCGGGTTCTGGGGAAGGCTCTTCGGGCGACATGTCGAGGACATCCCCGAGCCGGTCGACGCGCTCGATCACTGGGTGGCTTCGCTGCCCGAAGCGGCGATCGTGCGGCTGATCCACTCGCTCGAGGCGAGGCGTCTCGAGATCCACGTACGAAGCGAGCCGCCGGCGGAAGGGCGACAAGGCCTGATGATCCTGAATGCTCCCGAGTCGCGCGATCGCACGCGCGTCTTTCGTGGAGCGATCGTCGGCGCCACCCCTCCCGACGAGCAGCGCAAGTCCGGTCCGGCGGATCTGCTCGTCTTCGTCGATCGCGACGAGCAGGTCGAGCGCTTGCAACACCAGTTCGACGATTGGTGGGACGACGCTCTCCCGCGCCGGCAGGAGCTGCTCCGCTTCGCGCGCGAGCACCTCGTGCGCATCAGTGGACGCGAGGTCCCCGGGCTGCCCGCCATTCGGCTGACGATGTCGCCGCCGATCGCCGCCGTCGGCGAGAAGCAGGAGGTGCGAGTCGCCTGGGCGCATGTGGCCAACATCAAGCTCGAGCGCGCGCTCGGTGAAGGCGAAGGCTGGCGAGCCCTCATCCAGCAACCGGGCAGCCACGAGCGCAAGGGCACCTTCCGAGGTCGCTTCCCGATTCAGAGCCCGGGGCC
>JAVJTD010000217.1:0-24722 GCA_040219065.1 Planctomycetota bacterium | reverse complement strand
CTGTTCGGGGACGGCGGGATCTCGTGCAACTGAATCGTCATGTCGAAGCTCCTCGTCATTCTCGGGGCGACCGGAAGCGGCACGACATTCTATTCCACGTCCCCGGGCGTGTCTTTCCCGTTCAGCCTGGGAAGGCACCGAAAGGCGACACGATGGTTGGAGGAGCGTTGAATTGAAGATCCGTTCATGTTTGGATCAGGGCCTTGCACCGGGGCTCGGTCCCGGGTGCCGGGCAGCCAGGTCCGAGCGAGACGGGAGCTTCCGTGTCCGATGATCGTGCCTCCGATGCCGTCCAGGATTGCGCACAGCGCTTGAAGGTCCTCTCGGACCCGACGCGGCTCTCCGTCGTGCGCCTGCTGATGGAGAAGCCCCTTACCGTCTCCCAGCTCAACGAGACGCTGCAGGTGGAGCCGACCTTGCTCTCCCATCACCTCAAGGTGCTGCGTGATGCCGGGCTGGTCGAGTCGGAGCGGTCCGGTAAGTCGGTGATCTACCGCCTCGGGCCAGAGAACGCGCGCCGCCGCCGGGCCCTCGATCTCGGTTGCTGCGAGCTGTCCCTGGGAGACATCGATGCGAACTGACGCCGGCCGCTGGGTCCTTGTCCTGCTCGCCTCGACCTTCTTCGCCTGCGAGAGCCGCGAGGACGGACAGACGACGATCGTGCTGACGGGCTCGAGCACCGTCGCTCCCTTGATGACCGAGATCGGGCGCCGCTACGAAGAGCAGCATCCCGGAGTGCGCGTCGACGTGCAGGCGGGTGGCTCCTCGCGCGGTGTCGCCGATGCGCGATCCGGGCTCGCCCAAATCGGCATGGCGAGCCGCGAGCTCACCGCCGACGAGCAAGACCTCGTCGCCTACCCGATCGCGAGCGACGGCGTCACCGTCATCCTTCATCGCGACAATCCCGTGAAAGCCCTCACCCAGGAGCAGCTCCTCGAGATCTACCTCGGAAGGGCTCGCAACTGGAAGGCCTTCGGTGGACCCGACTCGGAGATCACGGTCGTCACGAAAGCCGAGGGCCGCTCGACGCGCGAGCTCTTCCTCGACTACCTCGGCATCGAGAGCCCGGAGATCCATGCGGACGTCATCATCGGCCACAACGAGCAGGGTATTCAGACGGTCGCCGGCAACCCGGCCGCCATCGGCTTCGTGTCGATCGGGACCGCAGCGGTCGATGTCGAGCGCGGGGTCGCGATCCGCCTCCTGCCGCTCGACGGCATCCCGGCCACTCTCGAAGCGGTGTCTTCGGGCACGTTTCCCATCTCACGCCCGCTGAACCTCGTCGTACCGAGAGGTCGTCACGGTGACTTCGAGGACCTGATCCGTTTTGCCCGTTCCGAGCAAGTGCATGACCTCGTCCGCGCTCAAGCATTCGTCCCGATTCAGCCGTGACCGCTGGCTGGTCGCCGTCCTCACGGGGGCAGCCGCCCTGTCCGCGGCCATCCTCGTCTTCGTCGTGGTATTCCTCGCCAGAGAGTCCTGGCCGGCCCTCGACCGGATCGGCGTCACTCGCTTCCTCAGCGATGACGGATGGTTCCCGACGTCGGGACGCTTCGAGCTGACGCCGATGCTCGCAGGCTCTCTGATCGTGACACTCGGCTCGCTCCTCGTCGCGGCGCCGGTCGGAGTCGGCGCCGCCGTGTTCACGCAGTTCTACGCTCCCGGCGCGATCGCGCGGTGGTACCGGCGAGCGATGGGCGTCTTGGCCGGCGTACCGTCGGTCGTGCTCGGCCTCTTCGGGTTGATGACGATCGTGCCTTGGATCGCTCGCATCCGGGCTCCCGGGGCGAGCGTCTTGGCGGGCGCGCTGCTGCTGGCGCTCATGATCCTCCCGACGATCGTCCTGATGACCGACGCCGCCTTCGCCGCCGTACCCCGCAGTCAGCTCTCCGCTGCCGCGGCACTCGGCTACGGGCGGTGGACGACGATTCGCCGCATCGCCCTCGCCTCCGCGCGACCCTCGATCGTGAGCGCGATCGTGCTGGCGCTCGCACGGGCGATCGGGGAGACGATGGTCGTTCTGATGGTCTGCGGCAACGTCGTCCAGTATCCGAGCAGCCCGTTCTCTCCGGTGCGGACCTTGACGGCGAACATCGCGCTCGAGATGCCGTACGCGACGACCCTCCACCGGTCGGCGCTCTTCGTCGGTGGCTTGTTGCTCGTGTTGGCCGTGGGGCTGGCCTTTTGGTGTCTCGCGAGATTCCAGATACGGCTCGAGCGCGATGATTGAGCGCAGCGCCGATCGAATCGCCGGTTGGATCGCGGCCGCCTGCGCGCTGTCGGTGCTCGGGCTCTTCGGGTGGTTGATCGCCGACCTCGTCGGACGAGGCGTCACACACCTCTCCTGGGACCTCTTGACGTCCGAGCCGATGGACGCGGGACGCGCCGGTGGCATCGCCCCGATTCTCGGCTCGACCGGGTTGATCCTCGCCATCGCGCTCGTCAGCGCGGCGCCCCTGGGACTCGCCACGGCGCTCTTCCTCGCCGAGATCGGTCGTCGTCACGGGCGGGCGAGACGCTGGGTGGGAGGGAGCCTCGACTTGCTGGCCGCGGTGCCGTCGATCGCGTTCGGCTTGTTCGGGAACGCGCTCTTCTGCCGCTGGCTCGGCATGGGCTTCTCGATCCTGAGCGGCGGATTGACGCTCGGCTGCATGATCCTGCCGTGGATCACGCGGACGGTGGAGCAACACCTGCGCAGCGTCCCCGAGTCGTACCGGCTGGGAGGCGCGGCGCTCGCCTTGTCCCAATCGACGATCCTCTGGCGGCTCATCGTGCCATCGGCGCGAAGGGGACTGGTCGTCGGCGTCGTGCTGGGGCTCGCCCGCGCTGCGGCGGAGACCGCGGCCTTGATCTTCACGAGCGGCTCGGTGATGCGCTGGCCGAGCTCGCTCTTCGATTCGGGACGCAGCGTATCGGTGCACATCTACGAGGTCGCCTTGAACGTACCCGGTGGCGGAGGAGCGGCCTACGCTTCGGCGTTGGTCCTGTTGGTCTCGTTGATCGTGATTCAGAGCCTGGCGAGTGTCTTGACCGAGCATTGGTTGGGACGAGGAGAGTCGGCATGACGGTGGCTTCCGAATCCGCGATTCGCGTCGAGAGCCTCTCGGTCCACTACGGGCGCCACCTCGCTTTGGCACCCGTCACCGCCGAGTTCGCGCGCGGCAAGGTCGCCGCCCTCGTCGGACCTTCGGGCTGCGGGAAGTCGTCGTTCCTCGCGAGCCTCAACCGGCTGACCGACCTGATCCCGGACTGCCGCGTGTCCGGCCGAGTCCGGGTGGGGGAGCTGGACGTCTTCGGTCCGGGCGTCGACCTGGTCCGCCTCCGAAGGCGCGTCGGCATGATCTTCCAGACGCCCAATCCGTTTCCTTTGAGCATTCGCGACAACGTCGAGCTCGGGCTGAAGGAGCATGGGGTCTCCGATCGTGACGAGCGATCCGAGCGTGCACGCCGGGCACTCGAGGACGTCGGGCTGCTGAGTGAGGTCGCAAGCCGATTACGGCAGTCGGCGCTCCGGCTCTCGGGAGGCCAGCAGCAGCGGCTTTGCTTGGCCCGCGCTCTCGCGCTCGAGCCGGAGATCTTGCTGATGGATGAGCCTTGCAGCTCCCTCGACCCCATCGCGACGGGCAAGATCGAAGAGCTGATCCGCGGCATGGCGGGACGGCTGACCATCCTCGTCGTCACCCACAACCTCGCGCAGGCCAGGCGACTCTCCGACGACATCGCCGTCTTCTGGATGCAGAACGGGAGCGGTTGCCTCCTCGAGAGAGGTGCGACCCGGGAGGTCTTCGAGCATCCCAGGCACGAGCTGACATCGGCCTACGTCCGCGGCGATTGCTGCTGAGGCGGGCCATGCCTGTTTGCTGCCGGCAGCCGTCGGCGCTAGAGACGGCGTCGGCCCTCAAACGGAGAAACCATGTTCGAAGCTGTCTCGCACCCGCATCTCGTCTCGTTCGATGGCAAGGTCGAGGTCTCGAAGCTGCCCACCGCGCCGCCTGGAGACGTCCCGAAAGAAACGAAGCTCGAGGCGGAGCTGACCGAGCTCACCGAGAAGCTCGATGAACTTCAAAGGAAGCTTTGGGCGCAGGATCGCTGGTCGGTCTTGTTCCTGTTCCAAGCGCTCGATGCGGCCGGCAAGGACAGCACCATTCGCGCCGTCCTGTCCGGTGTCAATCCCGCCGGAGTCCACGTTGCGAGCTTCAAGCAGCCGACCCACGAGGAGCTCGATCACGACTTCCTCTGGCGCTCGACCCGGAAGCTACCCGGCCGCGGAACGATCGGCGTCTTCAATCGGAGCTACTACGAGGAGGTGCTCGTCGTACGGGTACACCCCGAGCTCTTGACCGCTCAGCGATTGCCCGAGGTCGAAGCGCCGGACAAGGTCTGGAAGTCCCGCTTTCGCTCGATCCGTCAGTACGAGAAGCACCTCGCCCGGAGCGGCACCGTCATCGTCAAGTTCTGGCTGAACGTCAGTCCCGAGGAGCAGCGTCAGCGGTTCCTCGCTCGCATCGACGATCAAAGGAAGAACTGGAAGTTCTCCGAGGGCGACGTCGAGGAGCGTCAGCATTTCAAAGAGTACCTCGAAGCCTACGAAGACGTGCTGCGTGAGACTTCGAAGCCGTGGGCGCCGTGGTACGCGATCCCGGCAGACGACAAGCCCTACATGCGACGCGAGGTCGGCCGCATCATGGTCGCCACGCTCGAGAGCCTGAGGCCAGAGTACCCGCGCCTGGGTGACCTCGAGCTCGACCGCCTCCAGAAGATGCGAAAGAAGCTCGAGAGCTGATCGGCAACCAGAGCCCGCACGGGTCCCTACCGCGGAGCCGTTGCCTTTGGGACGGCAAGGTTCAAGGCGAGGACTACATCCGTCTGGCGATGAGTAAGGGACGATGCGACATGCCCGTCAGGCTGGTCAATGAACGTTCCCTAGCCTTCGCCTGCGGGATCCGGTCCCGTCGTCCCTCACGAGGCCCCACTGAATCGATCAGAAGCTCCGTGCTCACCAGCGTGTTCCCAATCCCGCGATAGGGACCTGTTCGGGCTCCGATCGTTTCTCGCCTGTATGCTCCGCCGGTCCGCCGGCGGGGGCGCGGCTGATCTGAAAATAGTCACGTCGTCGTTCGGACCGCCGGCTTCAGCCGGTCTCCGTGTCCTCCATCCAAGCGCCTCGGAGAGGGCCCAAACCTCACATCCGAAGCTCCGTGGCTCGATGCTGCCGGGTGCAATCGGACCGCCAGCTTCGAAGTTGAGAGTTGGAAGTTGAGCCGTTGGACGTTCGAAGAGGCCCAAGCTCGCTTGCGCAGAGCCCTCGCCGACAGACTCGGTCTTTGACTCGCTCGGCTTGGGCACTCCTCGTTCTCGGCCCAGCGCCTGCTCTCCTGCTGACCAGCCAAACGAGCGATCCTATGATCATACGATCCTATGATCACACGATCACTCGCCTTTGACTTGCTCCAACCAGTGGAGCTTGTAGTAGAGCGTTCGGTCGAGGGCGGCGATGGTCGTGCCTCTTGGCTCGCCCATCACCTCTTCGATCGACTCCTGGATCGTCTCGATGAGGGCGCGACGATTCAGCGCTTCGACGCGTGTCTGTACGAGGCTGGAGCGCGCCGAGGAAGAGACCGACACATCCGGCCAGTCGCGTATGAGCTCCTCGATCGCGCCTGCGAGCTCTTTGGTGGCCTTCGATCCGGCGGACGGCGTGGCGAGACTCGACAGGTCCCGGTCGAGCTGCTCCTCCGTCAGACGGTTGGGCGGCAGCCGATCGAAGCGATCCAAGAGCAGCTCGAGTCGATCACGGCTCGCGCGCGTTCTCGAGACGGCGTCGCGCGCGACGGACAGATCCGAGCGCCAAGCGGCCGCGAGCTGATCGGGCAGGCCCAGCTCGTCGGTGAGCTCACTCAGCCGATCGATGCGACCCGCGTAGAGCGCGAGGACGACCTCCGCCGCCTCCTCTTCGAATGGTCCCGGCAGCCACGCCTGGTGCCACCACGCATCGAGCGACTTCGCCATCATCTGTCGCAAGGGCTCGGGCGCTCGGGACGTGTCCTCGGCGAGCAGCTCCAGGATCTCGGCCCACGCGACGACCTTCGCGAGCGGTGTCTTGTCACCCTTCAGGCTCTCAAGCCTGGCGATGACCTGCCGCTGGTCGGTCGGACCGTCCAGCTCCTCGAAGCGATCGATGAGCACGCTCGCGGTCGCGCCCGACGCGCGGGCGGCATCGCTCCACGCCTCTTCGAAGCTCGTCACGAGCTGCTCTCGATCGAAGCGGTCTCTCAGCGTCCAGGCGAGGAAGCCGCCGACGCCCATCAAGACGATGCCAGCGAAAGCCAGGCGCACGATGCGAAGCACGCGGCGCCGGCGGTACCCACCGACCTCGCGTCGCCTCTCGCTCGCCACGTCGTCGGCGATGCTCTGGAGCATCGGCTGCGCAGACGGCGGACCGAGCATCACGAGCGAGCGAATGATCTCCTCTTGCCAAGCCAGCCGGCGGCACCGCTCCTCGAAGCTCAGCCGCTCACCGAGCTCCTCCTCGGGTGGCTTCCACTCGCGAACCGACTTGGCGAGGACGACCACCGGGTGGCGCTCAGGCAGCTCGATCGGCTGCAGGAGCTGCGCCCACGGGTTCAGCTCGTCGATCAAGGTCTCGCACAAGGACAACGTCTCGGACTCGAGGACGCAGGTGCGAAGTGGCCGGGTGAAGGCCTCGAACAGCTCGACCAGCCGCTCGTGCAATGTGCCGTCGTCTCGGACGAGGACCAAGGGCCGGCGAGGCTGGAAGCGCGGCGCGCCCTCGTGCACGATCTGGCCGAGACGCTGCAGGATCGCGAGCGAGTCGCGGAATGTCTCGGCCTGCTCGAAGGCCCGCCTAGCCGGTCCGAGCGGCGCGGCGAAGACGAGGCGAGCGTTCTCGCGCGTGCGGGCGGCCGAGTCCTGATCCTGGAGCGTCATCAGCTCGAACGAGTCGCCGAGGTAGTGGACGATCTCCTGGAGATAGCCGTGCCACGACTCGGGGTCGCCTTGGGGAACGCGGCTGAGCAAGTTGTATCGCTGCGTGCGAAGCCGGTCCTCGAGCTCCCGCGCCTTGAGGCCCTTCTGCCGCGCCTCCTGGATGAGCGCCTGGACGACCTCGGGCTCGGCCGGCTCGAGACGCTCGCACTCCTCGAGCTGGATGAGCGCCTGATCCCAGCGGCGCGCCTCGAGCGAAGCCCGCGCCTGCTCCTCGCGCTCCTGGCACAGCTCACGTCTCGTCTCGAAGCGCGAGACGATCGTCTCGAGATCGGACGCTTCCTCGGGAGACAGGAGGTCGGTCTGCCGCGCGAGCGCCAGGTGTTGCACCGCCTCGTCCCGCGCCGCCTTCAGCTCACCGCCGAGGGCCTTCGCCTTGTCGAGCCCGGCCCGCAAGCGCTCGCCCAGCACCCTTCTCAATCGGATGAGCTCGTCGCGCAGGCGGCCGTACTCCAGCGAGCGCGGGAACCTTTTGGCGGGAAAGTCCTCGATGAACTGCTCGCAGGCGCGGATCAGCACCTCGAAGTCGAGACGCTCCCCCGGGACCAGAAGGCTCGGGTCCTCGCGAAGCGCCTGCAGCCTCTCGAGACGGATCGGCGCGAGGCGCTCTCGGTTCTTGACAGCGCGGGCGAGCGCGTCGGCGTACTTCTCGAAGTCGCTGCGCCTCTGAGGAAACCGGCCTTGAAGCTTGCCGAGCTCCTCCTGCGCCTCGCGGTAGCGCTCCTGATCGATCGCCGCATCCATCGACTCGAGCTGCTCGCAGAAGTCGCCTTGACGCTCTTCGATGAGATCGTCGAGCTCCCGCAAGATCGTCTGTGTTCCCGTCTCGTCGCGGCTCGCATCCGAGCCGAGCAGCCGCCATTTGAGCGAGCGATGATCGAGGAACTGGCGCAGCTCCTTAACGTACCCGCTCGCCCGTTCGAACTCGGTCAGCTCGACGAGGCGCTTCACCTCGGGCCGGGCGTGCTCCCAACGCTGGACGATCGCGACCTCGAGTCGATCGACCATCGCTCGCCGCTTCTGACAGCGGGAGAACCGTGGCTCGATGCGGGTCAGCCGCTCGTACGCCTCGGAGTACTTGCCCTGGTCGATCACCTCTTGGATCGCGCTGAGCTCTTCCTCCAGCTCTCGCGCGGCCCGGCGGCTCGCCTCGGCTCCGTCTCGCGCCCGTTCCGCCAGCACGGTCTCCGCGCCGGACTCGCTCTCGAGGACCGAGTCGAACTCGGCGACCGCTTCGTCGTGGCGACAGCAGAGGTATGCGCTCTGTGCGCGTCGGTACGCCCTCCGCGAGGCGGCACCCGCTCCTTCGGGGAAGCGATCCCACCAATCGGTGAGCACCTCGGAGACCTCGGCGAGGTCGCGGTAACGTTGTCCGGCATGCCAGGCGTAGCAGCGCTCGAGGATCGCACCGAGCTCGGGATCCAGCACCGGCAGACGATCGGTCAAGGGCACCGTGCCCAGGCGCGCCATGTCCTCGTAGACCGTCATCGGACGTCGCCGGCGACGCGACACGTCGAAGGGCAGCCGCCCGGTGAGCAGGAAGTACATCGTGACGCCGAACGCCCACTGGTCGACGCGTGGATCGACGGCCCCTTCGGAGGTGAGCTGCTCGGGAGCCATGTAGACCGGGGTGCCCCGCACGCCGGCGTCGCCGCTGCCGCGGGCGAGGCTCACGCTGATGCCGAAGTCGGTGATCTTGACCTGCCCGGTCTGCTCGTTCCAGATCAGGTTCTTCGGCTTGATGTCCTGGTGGACGATCCCGAATTGCGTGTGCGAGGTGTGCAATGCACTGGCGACGTGACGGCCGATCTCGACGACGCGCTCCAGGTCGAGGATGCCGTCCTCGCGCACCACGCGATGGAGGTCCCGCCCGGGGACGAGCTCCATCCGGATGATCCAGTTCTTCTGCTCGGTGTCGACGTGAATCCCGAAGGTCTCGACGACATCCGGGTTCTCGCGGCAAAGCCGCATCGCGTTGCGGACCTCTTCACTGACCGCGTTGTCCTGCGTGCGCTCCTTCGGGATGAACTTCCAAGCCTCGAGGCAGTCGGCGTACTCGACCTCGAACACTTCGCCGAACCCGCCGCCACCGAGGCGACGGATCACCTTGCCCCGAATCGGAGACCCTGCCAGGCCGACCGTGCGCAGCACGGGCCGCTCTTCGCGGGGACGCAGCGCGCCGCTGTCCGTGAGACCGCTGTCGAGACCCGCGGACATCTCGCTCGCACCCGAGGAAGCCTCGCTGACACCCGAATCGAGGGCTTCGCCATCGGCCACTCGGGACTCGGTCCGCGCCGCGAAATCGGACTCGAGCAAAGTCGCCGCTGCATCCTCGCTCGGCGGCTCGGGCGCCGGGACCTCGTCGGGCTCGATCACGGGAGGCACGGCGGAGGACTCGTCATCCTCACAGTCTTCCCGTGGCATCTCGATGCGTGTCGCTTCCAAGTCCTCCTCTTCGGGGACGACCTCTTCGAGCTCCTCGTCCTCCTCCGGCACGAAGCCCAGACTGCGATCCGGGTCTTGTGGTCTTCGGGGATCTCTCGAGTCCATGGGACTCTCCTACTTGACGACGAGGCGAAACGTGAGGGGGCGATCCGGCGTCGGGCGGGCATCGTCCAAGGCGAGCCAGAGGGAGCCGTCCTTCAAGAGGCCGTACGGATCCCCGTAGTAGAGAATGTCTCGATGGACGCTGACGGTGCGCTGCAGGACGGTCAAGCTGGAGGCGGGCAGCTCGCCGGCCGGCGAATCCGTGAGGATGTCGCGGACGAGCGACAGCCCTCGATCGTCTGTCAATGTCCAGATGTCGTCGGAGGCGACCTCGGCGGCCCGGGCCATCCGCTCACGGAGCTTGGCCATGTCGTCGACGCTCACCTGGGCCAGCTCGTCGCGAACGGGCTGCGAGCCGCGTTCGACGAGAACCTCGAGCAACTCGGCGCAAGCTTCCTTTTGAAGCTCGCCGAGCGCCGAGCGCTCCAGCATGCTCGCGAAGCCGCGGAGCCAGTCGGCCTCGGTGATCGGTGCCGTCACGAGCACGCCGGTCTGGGAGGGTGCCACGGCGTTGGCTATCGGCCGAGTCCCGTTGGCGAGGAACCGAGGAAAGCTGATCTCGCGACTGCCGCCCGTTCCGGACTCGATGCTCACGAGCAGAGGATGCAGGACCTCCTCCTGCTCGTTGCCGCGCACGAGCTCGGCGCGCACGTGCAGGCGGTAGCTCCTCCCCTCGGGTAGCCACCATTCGTCCTGGATGGAGCTCCCCGCGGGCGGCGTGGCGATCGGCACGGGCCTTTGATCGTGCCAGATATCGATCGAAACGATGCGCGCATCGGTGACCGTCCCTCCGGGAAGCGCGGCGGCGCTCGTCCAGCTCTTCAGGCTGAGACGGATCGACCGCAGGCCGGCCTCTTGGAGCTTCTCGTCGAGCTCGGCGGCGCGATCCCGATTGCCCTCGAGGCGAGCGAGCTGCTGCCAGAGCTCACTGGTGAACTCGGCAATCCGCTCGGCCGGCGCGGAGCGGGGAGGCCGGTCATCGAGGACCTCGAGGAGCTCGCGGGCGCGGGCGAGCCGGACCGCTTGATCGATCTCGGGCGGCATTCGCAGATCGGTCAGGTCACCCAGTGGCACGAGAGCGCGGGCGACGTCTTCTCGAATGGTCGAGTCGACGGCGGCCGGTCCGGTGAAGATGCTGCGGAGGAGCTCGGTGAATCCCGGCTGGCCTTGGAGGCCGCGCCGGATGTCGACCAGGTCCTTGTCGCTTCGGCCTTCCAGATACCGCTCGATGCCTCGCGCGAGCAGATCGAGTCGGCCATGCCTCTGGCAGCGCTGCCAGTACTCGAAGTGTAGGGAGGTGCGCCGGTCGGTCTTGAGCGCATCGGCCACGCGGGCCCTTTCGGCCGCGATGGTCAGCTCGGTCGGGACCTCGCTTCCGCCGGGCTCGGGAGACTTCGACTCCGCGGCCAAGAGTCGAGCGGTCATCACGTCGTCGTAAGCGCGGAACAGCTTCTTGTTCCGAACCGGTAGGTCGGGTGGCGAGGGCGACTCACTCAGAGCCGCGAGGAGACGCAGACGGAAGAGCTCACCCAGCTCGCTCGCAGCGGCCTCGTCGGCGGCCCACGGGCTGGTGCCGAATCGATCGAGGTATCTCTCGAGACGCTGGAAGCCATCGTCGATCGCCGCCGCGTGGGCAGAGACCGAGACCGCCAGACAGGCTCCGCAAAGCCAGAGGAGCATCGAGACACTTCGACGACGAGGCTCACCCTTCATGGTCGATGGGCGCTCCTCTCTCGTCGGCGTCTTCGGGGGCCGCGGGCGCATCGGGCGTCTCGACGGTCTCCGGATCGACCGGGACATCGTCATCGCCAGACGGCGATGACGAAGGCGACTCTCCAGGATCGGGCTCGGGAGCCGCCTCGGGCACGTCCGGCTCGACGGCCTGCCGCTCCGTGCCCACCCAGAGGTCGACGACCGACTCGGCGAACATCAGACCGCTCAGATCATCGATGCTGGCGACGCCCAGCAAAGTCGCGCCGCGCTGCTGAGGATCCAATCGACCTCCAGCGACCACTTGCCGAAAGCTCTGAAAGCGCTCGCTGGACTGCAGGGTCCTCAGCACGTCACGCCAAGCGGCCACGAGGCCATTGCCCAGGTCGACGTTGTCTTCGAGCGCGCCCAGACGCCGGCTCTCTTCGAAGATCAGAGCCCGCTCCCAGGTGAGGGGCACGTGGCTGCCGCCCTGCTCCTTGTTCTCGGTGCAGGACAGATCGAAGAGCCGGACGCGCAGGCGCGGAGCGTCACCGGTCAGGTCGAGATCGCTCATCAGGAGCGCAGGAAAGCGGAACAGCTCGGGCAGCTCCCGCATGCTGTCTGCCATCTCCGCCTCGAGCCCGAGGGCCGATTGCCACTGCACGCGATCGGTGCGCAAGCAACTCTCGAATGCGGCGCCGAGCAGATTGGCGGTCAGCGCGTCGTGCAGTGCGCGCTGCGCCTCGACGGACTCGCCGGCCCCGCGAAGGCTCGCGCTGTAGAGCACATCCATCGGCACCGGCTCGTCCAGCCCGATCTCGGTCGAGGCCAAGATCGGATAGTGCCTCTCAGGGGCCACCGAGACAGGCTCACGGCGCGGCTGCTGACAACTCGCGAGGGCGAGGGGGAATACGAAGAAGAGGAGCAGTCCGCGTGAGCTCATTGGCCGACCTCCGCGCCGATCTTCTGATCACTCGACGGCAGCTTCTTCCAGCCACTCGCCCCAAACGACTGCACTATCTCCTCGGTCGCCGGTCGCAAGGACTCCTCGACCAGCTCCCACACCTCGCGCGCGGACTCGACGCGCGCCGGCAGCAAGACCCGCCGTCCCAATGCCCGGTCCTCGAAGACCATCTCGCTGAGGGAGACCTCGACGCGCCGCCCGTCCTGGCGACGCTGGACGCGGAACATGCGCACGGCCAAATGGCTCTCGAGCTCTCGCCGGCCACGCGCCGCGATGCGGAACCGGGGATCGAAGGTCAGCACCCAGATGCTGTCGGAATCCTGCGGGGACGTCTTGGACAAGAGCTCGGCCTGGTCGCGAGCGACGTAGAACGTGCGTCCGAAGACCTGCCGGCAGAAGTCCCCGGCGGCCCGCTCGACGCCGGCCCGGATCTCCGGGTCTTCGCCATCGCCCGGCTCGGTGCCGATCAGGAGGTCGAGCTCGGCTCGTCGAAACTGGGCGAATTCCCCCTTCTCGGTGACGGGCTCGGCGCTCTCGGTCGCCGAGACGTCCAAGGGCGAATCGCTGTCGACCGGCTCGAGGGCGAAGCCGCGTAGAAGCCGCTCCTCGGCACCGCCCGGCGTGCTCCAGGCAGGATGCAGCAAGACGACGACGCGATCATCGATCCCGGGCATGACCGGCTCCGCTGCGGGAGCCGTCGCCGGGGGTACGGTGAGGCCGCTGAAGGCCATCAACCACCCGAGAATCCACATGAGCTCGTTTCACTCCATCATGGAAGCGCCCCGCCCCCGCAAGCGCGATCCAACCTCTAGGCTGCTCTTGGCAAACCCTCAAGATACCCGAGGGACGATCTTCTTTTGAATCGCCGATTTCGCGAGCCAGAGGGCCTTCGGCTCGAGTCGCCCGATGTCCGGGAGGAAATGGACCAGGCGCTGACGACTTCCCGAGTGGTCCTGAGCCCCGGTGCACACCTGACGAGCAGCTCAGGGCCGCTTTCTGGCGCGACTGACATTTCGGCGCCCTTTCTTCCAAACATCCGGCACGGTCCGGGGCTGACCGGCCTACTGGCGCGTTTGCGAGATTGCGGTGTAACATGTTTTCTGGCCTTTTCGAATGATCGCCCGTTCCGAGGAAGGAAGCGCCATGCGTCTATGGCTCCCGCTGTTGGCTGTCGCCATCTTGGTCGTCGCCGGAGTCTGGTTGATGAACCAGGAGGACTCTTCGGTCCCGAAGAATGACGGCTCTTCCGTCGTCGACATCAACGCTTCCGAGCCCACGACCGACGTGTCGCTCGCCGTCCTCTCGCCCGAGAACGGGGCCGAGACCAAGACCGACGTCTCCGCCGCCGACAGATCGGACACTCCGAAGAGCCCGGCCCAGACGACGACCGAGAGTCTTCCCGAGGCCTATCGTCAGGCCCTCTCGGGCATCACCGGGCGTCTCGTCGACGACGAAGGTCAGCCGGTCGCGAGCATGTCGGTGACGCTCCTCGAGTTCCGCATGGCGGAGTATCTCGAAGCGGCGAACGTGGTCTTCGACGATCCCAGATTGCCCCGACTCGACATCGGTGAGGACAAGACCGACGACGACGGGAGATTCCGCTTCGCCGGCGTTCATGCCGAGGCCTTTCACGCGCTGGGGATCGACCTGGGCGGTGAGCGTGGAACCCTGCGCTTCATCGATCAGCAGCTCCATCCGCGCGAGTCGTACGATCTCGGAGAGGTGAGGCTAGAGGCCTTCGTCACGCTGGTCGGCGAAGTGGTCGATGCGAACGGTGAGCCGGTCGCCGGAGCTCGCGTCCGCGCCTCGACGGTGCCGGCCGCGGTGTACGAGGCGAATGTCCACACGGTGCGAAAGAACAGCGTGTTCATTCTCGCCGAGGAGGGATTCCGAAACGTCGTGTCCCTGCCGCCCGACGTGATGAAGTGGGCCGACCTGCTGCCCGTCCCGACCACGCGAACGAACAAGGATGGGAAGTTCCGGTTGGCCGGTGCTCCGATCGGGCTCGTCACCACGGTGATCGACAAGCCGGGCTTCCAAGCCGCCATCAAGGGCCCGATGCCGAGCGGGCGATCGGGCGAGCGCTCGGTCGGCACGATCCAGCTCGGTCCAGGCCGCGTGATCCGCGGCCGCGTCGTGACGCCGAGCAACGCGCCCGTGTCGGGTGCCGAGATCTATGTCGGATCCAAGCTCTCCCTGGTCGCCGGTGGCATCGGTATTCCGGCCTCGCCCACGGATGCCGAGGGCCGCTTCGAGGTCGCCGGTGTCCCGAATGGCGGCGAGGTCATCGTTGCAGCGCGCGAGCAGCGCGGGGACCCGTGGAAGATCGTCGGCCCGACACCCGAGGAGGAGATCACCGTCACGCTCGAGGGACGCAGGTCATTCTTGGTGCGCGTCCAAGACGCGGGACAGAATCCGATCGAGAAAGCCGAGATCGTCTTTCGTCCCGAGTCTTTTCTGAGCGAAGTGCCCGTCACCGGGTTGATGGCCTTCCGGCCGCCTCCCCAGGAAGCCGTATCCGTCGCACCGGGAGTCTACCGCTGTGACCGGCTCCTGGTCGGGAATTATCAGATGATGGTCCGCGCGCCAGGCTTCGCGCCCGAAGCCGAGGGGATCCTCGTGCGCGAGGACGGCAGCGGCGAAGAGACCGTGACGCTCTTCGGCGGTATCCAGATCCCGGTGCGGGTGACCTCGAAAGCGACGGGCGAGCCGCTCGAGCGAGCGATGGTCCAAGCCTACACGGATCGCCGCGATCGTGTGCTCGACTTGAAGCGCACCGACCCAGAGGGACGCGCCCTGGTCGGACCGATCGCTCTGCGTGAGAGCGACTCCGGACAGAACCGCCTATGGATCGAGCATCCCGGCTTCGCCGGCAGCAATGTCGTGATCCCCTTCCCGATCGAGGGCGAGATCGAGGTCGCGCTCGAGGCCGGTGCCGAGCTGACCGGACGCGTGCACCTTGCCGGAAGCCCGCCGGATCGCTCCTACATGATCGTGTTGACCAGCTTCAACGGCTTCCAAGGTGGCGATCATCCGGCTCAGGACATGCCGCGCTTCGCCATCACGTCTCTCGAGGACGGCACGTTCCGCATCTCGAACCTCCCGGCCGGCGAGGCTCGCTGGGAGCTGATGGAGCGGTTCCTCGGCCAGGACCCGCTCAAGCTCTTCGAGAAGGGTGAGTTCGAGCCGAAGAACGTGACACGCGGTAGCGTGACGCTCGAGGCGGGCACTCCGGCGGTCCTCGACATCGACATCAGCGAGGGCGCGCTCATGGCACCCGGTGTCGTGCGCGGCACGGTCATCGTCGATGGTCAGCCAGCGGCCGGGTTCCCGGTGACGGGCACCGCCCATCCCCGAGTGGAAGGCCGCGAGCAGCAGAAGTTCGAGGTGGTGACGGACCACCTCGGCCAGTTCGTGATCGAGCCGGTCTACGCAGGGTCGATCTACGTCGAGGTCAAAGAGCCCTCGGAGCACGAGCAAAGGCATTCCGGTCAGTCCGTCTGGACGGAATGGCGCGAGATGATGCCTGGCGAGACCTGGGAGCCGCGGGTCGTGATCGAACGGCGCGATGTCACGTTCCAGGTGACTGACATCACCGGCTTGCCTCTCGCCGGGGCCCGCGTCGTCGCCACCTCGGAAGATGGAAACCAGGGCTCAGCGGCCGGTCCGACCGACGACCGAGGGATGGTGACACTGCGCGTCTCGGGAGACTCGTTCCAGGTGCGCGCCGAGTCGGGCAAGATGATCCTCGAGAAGCAAGTCGACGTCAGCGGCAACGCCGGTGAGGTGATCGTGCTGCAGCTCAGCCCGCCCGTGCCGTGCTCGGGGACGTTCGAGCTCGACCCGAGCCTCGGCGACGCCGAGCAGGTCTTCATCTGGTTGAATTCGACCGAGAGTGGCGTGAGCCGAAGCGCCAGCGTCGGCAAAGGTGACCGAAGCTTCGACTTCCCCGGCATGGTCGCCGGCAAGTACAAGATCCGCTGCTGGGCCGGCGGCCGGATGTCGAAGTCCATCGAGTTCGAGCTCTCCCCCCAAGGCTCGACCAACCTCAGCTTCCACTTCGAGAGCGGAGGAAGCTGGGACGACTGAGTACGGAGCGGCGGAGCGGCCTTCATTGGAGTGCGCAAGCCGAGCGAGAGAGGGTTCCAGACGTCGAGCGGAGCTCCCCTCGAGCGAGCTTGCGCCTCGACCGCGCCAACGGAGTGCGCAAGCCGAGCGAGGAACGAGCGAGCTTGCGCCTCGAGAAGGTCACCCAGGGCGTCAGCCCCGGGTCGACCGCCGCCCTTACCGCGCTCCTTGGATCGGCTTGACGCGCAGATTGCGGAAGCGGACCTCCATGTCGAGGCCGCCGTGGAGCTGGAGGCCCAGTAGACCGTTGGCGCTTCGGTCGTCGCGGAAGGACGTGATCGTCGTGCCGTTGAGCTCGATCGTCAGCCGCTCGCCGATCGCCTCCACGACGACATGATTCCAGCCGGCTTCGTCGACGGCACCTCGCCAGATCTCGTTCGTGCCTTGGGCGAGCATGCCGCGGCCGCCTTGCTCGTAGAGGGAGCCCCAGTACTGCTGACCCATGTCGGCTTGATATCCCATCATTTGATGGTCAGCCGTCTTCTCGGAGCGGAACTGGATGCCCGAGTTGCCGCCTGGCGTGAGAAGGACATCGAGCTCGACGATCATGTCGCCGAACTCCCCTTCGGAGATCAGGAAGTCGCTCTGCTCGAGGCTCTTGGCCTTGCCGACCAGGAGTCCATTCTCGACGCTCCAGTTCTCCGACGTCGCGTCCCACCCCTTCAAGGACTGCCCATCGAACAGGGACACCCACGCGCTCTCGGTCGGCATCGCCTCGAGCGGCGGGCTCTTCATGAAGGTGAACAGGTCGGCGATCTCTTCGAGCGTCAGTCCGTCGAGAAGGCCCTTCGGCATCAGCGAGAGATTCGAGGGCTCGCGAACCTGGATCTCGTCCAAGGGGATCTCGATCTGCTTCGCCTGGGAGTCGATGAGGACGATGCCTCGCTCGTCTTCCGTCGCCAGCATGCCGTGGTAGGGGATGTCGTCCTTGGTGACGATCGTGACCGTCTGGTACTGATCGGAGATCTGCCGGGACGGATCGACGATCGACTCGAGGATCTCCGAGACCGAGAAGCGGCTGGCGAGTGTGGTCAGCTCGGGACCGATTCCGCGGCCGAGCGTGCCGTACTGATGGCAAGCGGCGCATTGCGCCTTCTCGTAGACGAGCGCCCCTTCCTGCACCGATCGGCGCTCCGCGTCGCCCGCTCGCCGAAGCAGCGTCAGCACCTTGTCGAAGTCGACCGGCGCACCGGCCTGCGTCAGCCGCACCGACAGTCCGGCACCCGCGTCATCCGCGATCGTCGCGCGCAGCGCCTTCAGCTCGTCGGCAGGGAAGCGCGCCTCGGCGTCACGCCGGATGTTGCGCAGGAATCCCTCGTAGCTCATGCCGCCGCGCCAATGGCTCGACTGCTGCATCCAGATCCAGAAGCGCTTCCGCGTTTCGGCCGTCCACCCTTCGTCCATCGCGCGCAGCGTGTAGGCGAGATGGATCTGCTCTTCGCGAGACGGCTCGTTCTCGAGCGCATCGACCAGCATCTGGACGCCGCCCTCGGGCTGGAGGTGCGCGATCAGATTCGCGAGCATCCAGTCCTGCTGCCGGTCCTTCGTCGGGAAGGCAGCCGCGAGATCATCACCGAGCGCGGTGAGATCCTTCGGCTTCGGCGCGTCGTCGTCTTGGAGCAGCAGCTCGAGCGCCCGGAGCAGCGTCGTGCGCGCATCGCCTTCCGGGTTCTCCTTCCAGAGCGCATGCGCCTTCTGGACGAGGTAACGGCAGTGCGCGAGGTCGCCGCGCTCGAGATCGATGCGCGCCAACGCCAAGAGCGCCTCGGCTCGGACGCGCGGGCTCTCGTTCTCCAATGCCTCACGCTCCCAGGTGATGGGCGAGCGAAGCTCGAGCGTGCGCCCGGCCAAGAACCGCGCCGCACGATCGTCGGAGCCGAGGATCTCGATCAGCTTCGCGGGCTCGGTCTCGGGCGAAAAGAGGCTCATCGGGTACGGCTTCGCGACGGGATCGATCGCGAGCTCGGGCGGCACCGGCTTGTCGTAAGTCAGCCGATAGAGAGCACCGCGGGTTCCGCGTCCACCGACAGAGAACACCACTGAGCCGTCGGGACGGGTGAGGATGTCGGTGACGTTCAGCGGCTTGCCGCGCACGAGCACCTCGGCGGTTCCGGTGTACGACATGCCCGTGGGTTTCACATGGAAGGCGAGGATCGTCCCGCTCGACCAATCGCACCCGAGGATCGCGCCGCGAAAGCGCACCGGGAAGGCATGGCCATCGTAGAAGGCGACGCCCGTCGGCGAGCCGCGATCGGCATCAACGACTGCCGGCAGCGAATCGGCGTACCACTCCGGCCACTTCGAGGAGCCCGTCCGCCATCCGAACTCGGCGCCCGGCAAGACGTGGCACAAGCGGATCGGCCGGTACCACGGCAGCGCGACGTCCCACTCCATGTCGGAGTCGAAGGCGAACAGATCGCCGCGATCATTGAACGCCATGTCGTAGGCGTTGCGGAAGCCGGCGCCGAAGACCTCCCATTCGCGGGTCTCGACGTCGAGCCGAGCCACCAGCCCGCCGGGCTTGCGGATGTCTCGCGCGTGGCCGCGCGGATCGGTGTACCGCGGCAGCAGATGTCCCTCGTAGCTGATCTGGAACGGCGAGCCCTCTCCCGGCGTCTCCTCGAGCTTGGTGTGATTGCCGATCATCACGTAGAGCAACCCGTCGGGCCCCTCCATCACCGCGTGCGGACCGTGCTCGCCACCGCCGTTCAGTCGCCCGTACAGCTCGACCTCACCGGAGCTCCCGTCGAAGCGATAGAGCCCCGTGCCCTCAGGTCCTTGCCCGACGGCCCACAAGGTGCCCTTCGCCCAGCCGATGCCCTGGCAGTTCTTCAGCGTGTCCGTGACCAGCTCCCAGCTCGGCGCTCCCCGATCATCGAGATCGAGCCGATAGAGGTGGCCACCTTCCTCCGAGAAGTACATCTCCCCACTGGGGCCCTGAGCCAGTGCGATCACCGAGCCCATGCCATACGCAAACTCTTCCACCCGGAAGCCGGGCAGCGTCTCGACCTGCGGCGGCGGCGAGTACCAGACCACGCCGTTCCACGTCTGCTCGCCATAGCGCCCGAACTCGGCCGCCGGCAGCCAGCTCGCGTCGAACTCCGGCAGCGTCCAGTCCTCGGTCCCCGTCCCGGTCAGCCAGCTCGAGTCGGTATCGATCCTCTGCGTCTTACCGCCTTGGAGCTCGATGTCGAGGAATCCGATGAGGGCTGCTGGACCGCCATCGTTCCAGGCCTCCACGGCGAGGAGGTTGGTCGAATCGGCAACGAGCAAGCGGGTGATGTCGAAGCGACTGGCACGCTCCCACGCATCGCCTCGACCGACCTGCTGTCCGTTGACCCAAAGGACGAAGTGATTGTCGGCCGCCAGCGTGATGACCGCGCCTTTCGCCTCCCCCTCGAGCTCGAACGTCTTGCGGAAGCGCACCGACTCGTCTTCCGGGCGTGGCTGCTGTGTCCCGGCCGCCCAGATCCAACGAGCGTCCTGAGGTTCCTGAGCGAACGCCGTCGAGACGAGCGTGACGATGACACCGAGAGCGAACGAGCATCGATTCATGAGTGAGTGCGCCTTCAAAGAGTCCATCGACGAGGCGAGCCAGTGTTTCGGGGGGAGCCGACATCATACGGCAAAGCCGTCTGGGAGCGCGAGTCCGACGGTGGGGTGAGACGTGTCGTATCGGCCCCCGCGCAAGCTCGCTCGATCAGGCGGGCGTCCTGATCCTCCGCGCCTGGCTCGCTCGGCTTGCGCACTCCTTGGGCTCACCGTTTCACCGCATCGGAGTACCAGGCCTCGAGCTCGATCGCGTCTTCTTCGATCGACTTGATCGGCGGGATGCCCTGCTGCAGCTTTCGATACAGGGCCGGATCGTTGGCCAGCCGCTTCGCTTGCTCCGCCAAGCTCTCTCCGCTTCCGGGCTCGAACAGGAGCCCCGACGTCTCGTGCGCGACGAGCTCGGCCATGCCTCCCAGATCACTCGCCAAGACGGGCAAGCCTGCCAAGAACGCCTCTTGGATGGTGAAGGGCGAGTTCTCGAGCCAGACGGACGGGACGATGAGAGCGTCGGCTTCGGCGAGCGCTTTCACGAGCTCGCTCCTCTCGAGCTCGCCGGCGAAGTCGATGCTCGGCGAAGTCACGGCGGCACGGCACTGGGCGACGTAGTCGGGGTAGTACCGGTCGGATCCGTAGACCGTCAGCGGCAGATCGGGCAGCCGATTGAAGGCGTCGACCAGGACGTGGATGCCCTTGTGCTCGGCCAAGGTCCCGATGAATACGAAGCGCATCGGCGAGCGCGGCCGCTCGGGCCGCTCATCGCCCAGACGCGAGGCGTCGAGACCGTACCGAGAGATCGCCACCTGCCCGACCAGACCGGCCGACTCGATGACGTCCGCCACGGTCTTCGATGGTGACAAGACGACGTCGACGTGCCGCAGGTCCCCGGCGATGCTCGCCGTGCGCCGGGCGATGTCCTCGGGCGTGATGACCGCGAGCTCGTCGGGCCGCCCGGTTGCGCCGTCGTCGACCTCGGCTGGAGACGCAATGCGCACGGCTTTCTTGCGGCGGCCTTCCAAGCGGCTCGACAGGTCGATGCCCGTCCACCGGCGAAGCTGTCCGATCGCCGAGATCCCCAGCCGCTCCGCCCTGGTCTGAGCGAGCTTGAAGTCGGCGAGGCAATTCGCGCAACGATCGGGCTCGGGACCCGCGCATACCCTTCGCCCCTTCTCGAGCATTTGCCCGAAGCGCGGGCAGGCGAGCCAGAAGTCGTGGAGCGTCATGACGACGCGCGCGCCGCTTCGCCTGGCGAGCTCGGGAAGCCGGGATGACAGGAAGAGCAAATGATGAAAGTGCACGACCTCGGGGCGATGCTCCTCCAAGGCTTCCCGGAATCGCCGCTCCGCCGCGGGCCAACGGTAGGTCTCTTCGAAGGAGCGGAAGGTAAGGTCGTTGATCAGCCGGAAGCGCCGGTGTCCTTCGAAGTCTTCCCTCAGAAGTGTCCCGTGCGGGCGGCTGATCTCTTTCTCGGCATGGAACACGGCGATGTCGTGACCACGCGCGGCCAGCGTCCTCGCCAGCTCGGCTGTGTACAGCTCCACGCCCGCCCGGTGCTTCGGCACGAAGAGGTGGGCGACGAAGAGAATCCTCACGAGGACTCCCCGGCCGACGACGCCGCCGGTGCCTCGACTCGCCGTCCGCGAAGGCCGTCCCAGATGCCCCGCAGCTTGCCGAGCGCTCCGGCCGTGCGACCGGCGCCCAAGGCCCGGAGGAAGACGACCGGCCAGAGCGCGACGTCGAGGATCCAGAACGCGGCCCAGAGTCGCAAGGTGCCGTGGCGGCGCAGGAAGTGAACCTCGTTGCAGGCAGTCATGTACTTTCGCCGCGCGGAGTAGCCGCCACCGGTCGACCCGCTCGCCTTGTGGTAGACGATCGAGCCGGGCACGTAGCGCACTCGCCAGCCCGCGGCGCGGACGCGGCAGCACCAGTCGACGTCTTCCATGTATGCGAAGTAGCTCGGCTCGAAGAGCCCCACCTTCTCCCACACCTCGTGCGGGGCGAGCAGCGCGGCGCCCGGCACGTAGTCGACGTCTTCGGGCTCGGCGTAGCGGCCGTCGTTCGGCTCGCCGAAGCCGCGCATCTCGGAGAGGTTCTCGTGGAAGCCCAGCTTCGCGCCGGCGCACCAGATCTCGTGGGGCGGCTCGTCGAAGAGGATCTTCGGCCCGACGACCCCCACACCGGGATCGTCGAGGGCGCTGAGAAGCGGCTCGAGGAAGTCGATCGCCACGTGGGCGTCGTTGTTGAGGACGCCGATGTAGTCGGCCTCCTCCACGAGCGCTTCTCGCAGGGCGACGTTGTTGCCTTCGCAGTAACCGAGGTTGCTGCCGTTGACGAAGAGGCGCACGGCCGGGAACTCCCGCTCGAGGGTCTCGGCGCTGCCGTCGCTCGAGCCGTTGTCCACGACCCAGATGTCGCGCGAGTCGATGCCCGCCAACAAGAGCGAGTCGAGACAGCGGCGCGTGTCGTCGAGTCCGTTCCAGTTGAGGACGACCCACACGATGCGAGGCACGTCCTCGGCCGGCTTCAGCTTCTTGGGCTCGGCCAGCGTGCCGCCGATCATCCCACCCACCTCCGAATGCAGCTCCACCACAGACGCATGCTGGCATTCAACCATCGTTGGGCCGTCGCCTGCCACGATCCTTCCGAAAGATGCGGCAAGAAGACGACATCGTCAGCACGCAGGATCTCCCGATCGGAGAGGACGCGCGCCGCCTGGACCCGGCGCCGATCTTCGAGGACGCCGCCGAGCTGACGCAGGAGGTCCCACCGAGCCCGGAGCCAGGCGCCGAGGCCTCCTCGCATGCCGGCGAGCACCAGCCAGGCCAGCTCGTAGAGGGCGATGCCGGGCAGGGCGAGGACGAGCGTGCGCCAGCGGTACGCCTTGAGGATCAAGATCCAGCGGTTCCGAGAGAGGTAGAAGATCCGGCGACTGGGGTAGCTGTCCCCCCTCTGACTGAGACCCTCGGTCCCCTCGCCGTGCAGGGCGATCGCCCTCGGCGCGAGCCAGAGCTCATTCCCCGCCAGGCGGAGCCGATGGGCGAGGTCCGAGTCCTCGGCGTAGAAGAAGAAGCGCGGGTCGTATCCGCCGGCGGCGAGGACCTTCTCGCGATCGAGGAGCAATGCGAGGCCCTGAAAGCTGTCGATCGGCGCGGGCTCGGTGGGCAGGCCCTCGAGCGGGCGGTGGAAGTTGCGAACGATCGGGATCCCGGCGTAGTGGAGGTAAGCGCCGTCGTAGTGGACGGTCTTCGGATCGTGCCGCAGCACCGCGCGCGCTTGCACGGCTGCCGCCTGGGGATGGGCCTCGAGCACGGCGGCGAGCTCGGCGAGACAGTCTGGCCGAGGGAAGGTGTCGTTGTCGAGCTGGAGCACCCAAGGGGTGCTCGCCTCGTCCAGCGCGCGATTGCGCGCCGGGCCGGGCCCCGCATTCACCTCCTGCTCGAGCACCCGGACCTCCAGCGCGTGCGCACGGACGATCTCCAAGCTGCGGTCGGTGGATCGATCGTCGACGAGGAGCACTGCTTCAGGAGGAGGCGTCAGCGCCGCGACGGCATCGAGCAGATCCGGCAGATACCGCTCGCCGTTGAAATTCGTGATCGCGACGGTGATCAGAGGCCGGGCCTCCTCCGAGAGGCTCATTGAATCGGCAGCTCGAAATCGGGGGCCCGAACGACCTTCCTCTGCTTGAGGCAGTAGGGCAGCCCCCAGAAGGCGTTGGCCGTCGCCTTGATCGCAGTCCAAAGGCCGCCCGGCGTCCCGAAGATCTCCGAGAAGGCGCCGATGGTGCCGACCGCGTCGGAGATCTCGCCCTTGTGCCCCTTCTTGCCCAGCGCGTTGCGGAACGCGCGGAAGAAGAAGCGGCAGATGTCGGCCAGGCTGCAGTGTTTGAAGAGGTACCACCACAGATTGCGCACGTGGTAGTAGAGCGAGCGCTTGCCCTTCTTCATGCCGAACGGCGTCGAGTGGTTCAGGGTCGCTTTCGGGAACTGCAGGATCCGGTAGCCGAGCGAGAGGACGCGTGCGGCCAGGTCGCGCTCATTTCCATAAATGAAGAAACGAACATCGTAGAAGCCCGCCTTCTCGAGGATGTCGGAGCGCGCCATCGTCCCACAGCCGCGGAAGGTGGCCATGTAGCGCTCCTGGTTGACCTTCGGCGAGGCGAGGTAGGCCTCGGGCATCTCGGGCTCGATGACCTTCGAGGAGATGAAGGCCGTCGTCTCGGGCTCCTGCTCGAAGCGGGCCAGGATCAACTCGATCCAGTCGGGCGCCAAGACGACGTCGTCGTCGAGGATCATCGTGTACTCGAAGCGCGCGTTCTTGAAGCCGATGTTGAACGTCTCGCAAGCGCCGTAGCGCGAGTGCGGCATCTCGATGACGCGCACCTGCGGGTAGTGCTCGTAGAGATGCTGGGCAGTGCCGTCGTTCGAGCAGTTGTCGACGACGATGATCTCGTCGGGTGGCCGGGTCTGGGCCAGCAGCGCGTCGACATTGGCGGCGACGTCGTCCTTCTTGTTCCACGTCGAGATGACGGCGCTCACGCGCTTGGGTTGCATGCGCTCCTCTCCAGGCAGGCCGATCGGCCGGGCTGTGCGGACTAGGCTTCCAGGACGCCCCGCTCACGCGGGATGGCCCAAGACTCTACCTCAAGGGCACTTCCGCGGCAAACCGTCGGGCAAGGAAGGATTCACCACGGAGACACCGAGAGCACGGAGATTGGGCGATCGGGCTCGAGGGGGGGCGAATTCTCTTGGGCATTCAGCAACGGACTCGAGCCGCATCGCCCACTCCGGGCCCTCCGTGCCACGGCGCCGATTCTTCCCGGCCCGACGCTTCTGGGAGG